>JAXDQC010000058.1:0-13590 GCA_034668045.1 Betaproteobacteria bacterium
CTGCCGCTCGCGCACTGGCTCGGCGCCGAGACGGCGCACAACATCGAGCAGGGACAGGCGCGCACTCGCCTCATCTGCACCCTGGCGGGTCTGGCCGGCTTCGTCGTCGCCGCGCAGTTCGGCGACGTTCCGGCCGGAATCATTGGCACCGCGATCGTCTTCCCGCTGTTTGCCATCGGCATGGCGATCGACGTGCATCTGCGTCCCTTGCCGACCCGGGCGCGCCGCGGACTCGCGCTGGTCATGGATAACCTGGTCAATTGCTACATCGCCTCGTTCGGCGGCCCGTTCGCCGCCTACGTCGGCTTCAACTTCCTGACCACGATCGGCTGGGGCCTTCGCTTCGGACGCCATTACCTGTGTCTCGCGACGCTGACCGCGGTTGCCGGGATGGTATGGAACCTGGCGGCGAGCCCGTACTGGCAGGAGAACATGCTGTTCGGCGGCTCGATCATCTTCGGCATGCTCGCCGTCTCGATCAATACTTCGCTGCTCCTGCGCCGCATCGCGCACGGCAACCGGCGCCTCGCCGAGAAGATGGACGAGATCGCGCAGCTCGCCTGGCGCGACCCGCTGACGCGGCTCTCCAACCGGGTGCACTTCCGCGAGCGTTTGCTGCAGGCGCTCGCCGCGGCGGGACGCAACCGCAGCTCGGTCGCGGTGCTGCTCTTCGACATCGACGGCTTCAAGGCGGTCAACGACACGCTCGGCCACGAGTCCGGCGACCGCATGCTGCAGGAGATCAGCACCCAGGTCGCCCGTCATGTGCGGCAAGCCGACACCCTCGCGCGCTGGGGCGGCGACGAATTCGTCATCCTCATGGAAGGGGTGCGCGAGCGCTCCGACGCGGTGAGGGTGGCGGACATGGTGCTGCAGGTCGTGCGCGAGATCGACCTCTTCCCCGGCGCCGGCCTGCGGGTGGGCGCGAGCATCGGCATCGTCTGCGGCGCGCCGGGCTGGGAGGAGAAGCGCGGCCCCGACGAGCTGCTGCGGGAGTGCGACCGGGCGATGTACGAAGCGAAGCGCGCGGGCAAGGGGTGCTATCGCTTCGCGGCTATTCCGGAGTGACGTAGGCGGCGGTGAGCCCGCCGTCGACCATGAACTCGCTGCCGGTGACGTAGGAAGACTCGTCGGAGGCAAGGAAGAGGGCGGCACGCGCGATCTCCTCGGCCTCGCCGAAGCGCCCCATCGGCAGGTGGACCAGGCGCCGGTTCATCTTCGCTTCGGTGTTGAGGAACTTCATCAGCAGCTCGGTCTTCAGCGGCCCGGGGCAGAGCGCGTTGACGCGGATCTTCTCGCGCGCGTGGATGATCGCCAGCTCGCGCGTCATGGAGAGCACCGCGCCCTTGCTCGCGGTATAGGCGATCTGCGGCGTCGCCGCGCCCATCTTCGCCACGAAGGAGGCGGTATTGATGATCGAGCCGCCGCCCGCGCGCCGCAGCGCCGGAATGCCGTACTTGCAGCCCAGAAACACGCCCTTGGCGTTGACGTCGAGCGTCATATCCCACACGTCCTCTTCGGTGGAGACCGCGTCGTCGTCCTTGGAAAGCATGATGCCGGCGTTGTTGAACATGACGTTCAGCTTGCCGAAGGCCTTCTCGGCCGCTTCGACCATCTGCTGGCAGTCGCGCGCCTTCGAAACGTCGGCGCGAACGAAGATCGCGTCCTTGACCATCGAGGCGGTCTCGCGCCCGGATTTCTCGTCGAGGTCGACGACCGTGACCTGCGCGCCTTCCTTGGCGAAGAGCAGGGCCGCCTGCCGGCCGATGCCGCTGCCGCCGCCAGTGATCAGAGCCACTTTGTCTTGAAGTCTCATATTCTCTCGAAGTACCGTGTGCGTTCCCAGTCGGTGACCGCTTTGTCGTAGGCCTGCGCCTCGGTGCGGTAGAAGTGCGTGTAGTGCTCGTGGACCGCCGGTCCGAAAGCTTGCTTCGCGAACTCGCTGTTCTCGAACAGGTCCGTCGCCTCCGTCAAGGTATACGGCACGCGGGGCAAGTTTCTCGCCTGGTAGATGTCGCCGACAAACGCTTCGGGCGGCTCGATCTTCCGTGCGATGCCGTCGAGGCCGGAGGCGAACGACGCGGCTAGCGCGAGGTAAGGGTTGCAGTCCGCGCCGGGAATGCGGCACTCGATGCGGGTGCTCGGACCCGAGCCGACGATGCGGAAGCCGGCGGTGCGGTTGTCGTTGCTCCAGGCGAGCCGCGTGGGAGCCCACGAGGCATCGACGTAGCGCTTGTAGGAATTGACCGTCGGCGCGTAGAACACCATCACGTCCGGCACGTGCGCGATCCAGCCGCCGAGGAAATGGCGGAAGGCATCCGGACGGCCGTCGAAAGCGCTCTTGCCGTCGCGCCACAGGCTGAAGTGGATGTGGCAGCTCGAGCCGGCGCCGTCGGCGGCGAACTTGGCCATGAAGGTCACGCTCAGGCCCATCGCGTCGGCGATCTCCTTCAGGCACTGCTTGAAGATCGCATGCCGGTCGGCCATCTCCAGCGCCTCGGCGTAGCGCACGTTCAGCTCGTGCTGGCCCTTGCCCCATTCGCCCTTGGACGTTTCGACCGGCACGCCCGAGAGCTTGAGGTGGCGGCGCGCCGCGGCGTGGAAGCCTTCGGTACGGGTGCCCTGCAGGATGTGATAGTCCTCGAGATACCCGCCGGCGGGCTCGAGCTCGCGGTAGCCCTTCTGCGCCGCATCGCGGTAGCTGGTGCGGAACAGGTAGTGCTCGAGCTCGGTCGCCGCGAAAGCCGAATAGCCGAGCTTTTTCGCCGCCTCGACCTGCTGGCGCAGGATCGAGCGGGGCGCGACGCTCACGAGCTCGTGCGTCTTCTCGTCCTTGACGTCGCAGAGGACGATCGCCGACTTCTCCAGCCAGCTCGCGCGTCGCAGCGTGCTCATGTCGGGCACGAGGTGGAAGTCGCCGTATCCCAATTCCCAGTTGGCGAATGAGTAGCCCGGCACCGGCTCCATTTCCATATCGACGGTGAGGAGATAGTCGCAGGCGTGCGAGCCGTGCGCGGCGACCTCCTCGACGAACATTTCGGCGTCGTAGCGCTTGCCGAGCATCCGGCCGTAGTGGTCGGTGAACCCCACGACCACGGTCTCGATCTCGCCCTGCTGCACCAGCTTGCCGAGCTCGGCCGCCGAGAGCAGGCCCTTAGGTTTGTTCATTCTTCTTCCTGTACAGCACGAAGACCTTGCCGATGACCTGCACCGGCGCCGCGCCGGTGCGCTCGCACAACGTTGTGAAGGCTTCCTCTCGCGCGTCCCGATCGATGCTGGGAGCGCGCACCTTGATGAGCTCGTGCGCGGTGAGCGCGCGATCGACTTCCTTCACCACTTCATCCGTAAGGCCTTTGCCGCCGATGATGACCGCGGGCTCGAGATGGTGAGCCCGTGCTTTGAGCATTTTGCGCTCGGCTGGTGTCAAAATGTCACCCTTGTTCCCGAACAATTTTCACCCGGTTACCCGTCGCTGGTGGGAAAGCCGCTTCGGCGATCCCACCCCCGCGCAGCTCGAAGGCTGGGGCGCGATCCGCCGCGGCGAGCATACCCTCATCGCCGCGCCCACCGGCTCGGGCAAGACGCTGGCCGCGTTCCTGACTTCCATCGATGAGCTGCTCAAGGAAGGCCTCGAACAGGGTGGTCTGCCCGACGAGGTACGGGTCATTTACGTCTCGCCCCTCAAGGCGCTTTCCGCGGATATCCACAAGAACCTGGCGGTGCCGCGCCGTGAGATTCATGAATTATCCCCCGTAAAAATAACGGCGGCAGTGCGCAGCGGCGATACCCCGCAGAACGAGCGCGCGTCGATGCTTCGCACGCCGCCGCACATCCTCGTCACCACCCCCGAGTCGCTCTACCTGCTGCTGACCGCCGAGCGTTCCCGGGCAATGCTGAAGACGGCCCGGGTCGTGATCGTCGACGAGATCCACGCGGTGCTGCAATCGCGCCGCGGCGCCCACCTCGCGCTGTCCCTCGAGCGCCTGGATCACGTCTGCGGCCGCAAGCTGCAGCGTATCGGTCTCTCCGCGACGCAGAAGCCAATCGAGGTCGTCGCGAAATTTCTCACTCGTGAGTCCTGTACGGTCGTCGACAAAGGGCATCGAAGGAAGATCGACCTTGGCGTCGAGATTCCCGGCTCGCCGCTGGAAGCGGTCATGTCGGGCGAAGTCTGGAAGGAGATCTACGACCGCCTGGTCTCGCTGATCGAGGCGCATCGCACGACGCTGATCACGGTCAACACGCGCCGCCTCGCAGAACGGATGGCGCACCAGTTGTCCGAGCGCCTGGGGAACGACGTCGTCGCGGCCCACCACGGCAGCCTCGCCAAGGAAGTGCGGCTGGACGCGGAAGAACGGCTGAGGGGCGGCAAGCTGAGGGTGCTCGTCGCCACCGCCTCGCTCGAGCTCGGCATCGACATCGGCCATGTCGACCTGGTGTGCCAGATCTCCTCGCCGCATCGCATTGCGACGCTGCTGCAGCGCGTCGGCCGCTCCGGCCACAGCATCCACGGCACGCCGAAGGGCAGGATCTTCCCGCTGACGCGCGATGACCTGATCGAATGCGCGGCGATGGTGCGCGCGGTGCGCGAGGGCGAGCTCGACCAGGTGAGCATTCCCGACAAGCCGCTCGACGTGCTCGCGCAGCAGATCGTCGCCGAGACGGCCGCCGAGGAGGAGTGGGACGAGGCAGCGCTCTTCAGCCTTTTTCGGAATTCCTATCCCTATAGAAATCTTCAAAGGCAGGAGTTCGACGAGGTTGTCGACATGCTGGCGCGCGGCTATGCGACGCGGCGCGGCCGCCGCGGAGCGCTCCTCCATCATGATGTCTTGAATAAAAAGGTCAGGAGCCGGAAAGGGTCGCGCATGAGCGCGATCACCAACGGCGGCGCGATCCCGGAGGTGTTCGACTATCGCGTGCTGCTCGAGCCCGAGGGCCATTTCGTCGGCACGCTGAACGAGGACTTCGCCATCGAATCGCTGCCCGGCGACGTCTTCCAGCTCGGCAACACGTCCTGGCGCATCCTGCGCATCGGCAACGGCGTGGTGCGGGTCGCCGACGCGAAAGGCCAACCGCCGTCGATGCCCTTCTGGCTCGGCGAAGCGCCGGCGCGCAGCGCGGAGATGAGCGCGGCGGTGTCGCGCCTGCGCGCCAACGCGACATTGGAAGTCCTCATCCGGGACTACGGCCTGTCCGAGCCGGCAGCGGAGCAGATCGTCGCCTACCTCGACCAGGCCAAGCGGGCGCTCGGCGTCGTGCCGACGATGGACAGCCTCTGCCTGGAAAGATTTTTCGACGAGTCGGGCGGCATGCAGCTCGTGCTGCACGCGCCGTTCGGCAGCCGCATCAATCGCGCCTGGGGCCTCGCGCTGCGGAAGAAATTCTGCCAGGGCTTCAACTTCGAGCTGCAGGCGGCGGCGACCGAGGAGGGGATCATCCTCTCGCTGGGCACGCTGCATTCGTTCCCGCTCGAAGAGGTCTGGCGCTACCTGCACCCGAACACGGTGCGCGAGACGCTGGTGCAGGCAATCCTGCAGTCGCCGATCTTCGAGACCCGTTGGCGCTGGAGCAGCACGCTCGCCCTCGCGGTGCCGCGCAACCGTGGCGGCGCGCGCATTCCCAACCAGCTGCAGCGCATGTATGCGGAAGACCTGCTGCAGGCGGTGTTCCCCGACGCGGTGGCCTGCCAGGACAACTTGCAGGGCGAGCGCGAGGTGCCCGACCATCCGCTGGTCCGGCAAGCCATGCGCGATTCGCTGGAAGAGGCGGTCGACGCGGAGGGTTTAAAGTCGGTCCTGGAGAAGATCTACTCCGGCGAAATCCATCTCACGGCCCGCGATACCCCGGAGCCGTCGGTGCTCAGCCATGAGCTGCTGAACTCCGCCGTCTACACCTTCCTCGACGACGCGCCGCTCGAGGAGCGCCGCACGCGGGCGGTTTACACGCGCCGCTCGACCGAGCCGCGCAGCGCCGACGATCTCGGCGCACTCGACCCGGCGGCCATCGAGAGAGTCCGCAGGGAGGCGTGGCCGGTGGCCAATACGCCGGATGAGATGTACGACGCGGTGATGGTCGCGGGTTTCATCCGTGACGAAGAAGTTTCTCCGCAGTGGGCCTCCCTGTTGGCGCAGCTCGGCGAGAGGGCGGTCAATCGGGATGGCGCCTGGTTCGCGCACGAGCGCGTGAACGACGACGCGATCGAGCTGAAGGCGAGCCGCCTCGAGGTGCTGGGGCCCGTCACCGAAAACGAAAGCGCGGAGCTGCTCGCCCTGGAGGGCCAGGGGCGCATCCTGCGGGGAAGATTTTCTTCCCACGATCTGCAGTGGTGCGATCGCCGACTTCTGGCGCGCATCCATCGATATACGCTCAACAGATTACGGTCAGAAATAGAACCGGCTACCGCTGTCGAATTCATGCGCTTCCTCACCCACTGGCAGCACGTCGCGGCCGAAGACCAAGTGAGGGGCGCCGACGGTCTCGCCGCGGTGGTCGAGCAGCTGGAAGGCTTCGAGCTCGCGGCGGCCGGCTGGGAGAACGACGTGCTGCCCGCCCGCGTGGCGGACTACGAGTCGGAGCAGCTCGACCGCCTTTGCCTCAGCGGGCGCGTGACCTGGGGCCGGCTCTCTGCCGGCACCAGCGCGCCGCTCAAGAGCTCGCCAATTTCGCTCATGCTGCGTGCCCATGCCGCGCCGGCGGAGCGCGCCGCTCCCGAAGGCTCGTCTGCCGAAGCAACCGCGGTGCTGGAGACGTTGCGCAAGCGTGGCGCGCTGTTCCCGGCGGAGCTGGTTGCCGCGACGGGGTTGCTGCCGAGCATGGTCGAGCGAGCGTTGGCCGAGCTCTCGGGGACGGGAAACGCGACTTCGGACAGCTTTGCCGGCCTGCGCGCGTTGCTTGCGCCGGCGGAGAAGCGGAAGGCAATGGTCGAATCCGCGGGCCGCTGGGCATTGCTGTCCACCTCCCTCGACAGCAACTTCGAGGCGGTCGCGCGCACGCTGCTCAAGCGATACGGGGTCGTGTTTCGTTCCCTCCTGCAAAGAGAGTCCAACCTTCCGCCCTGGCGTGAGCTGGTCCGGGTCTACCGCCGCCTGGAGGCGCGCGGCGAGATCCGCGGCGGCCGCTTCGTCTCAGGCTTCGGCGGCGAGCAGTTCGCCGCTGCGGACGCAGTCGGACGCCTGCGCTCGGTGCGCAAGCGCGCGCCCGCCGGCGAGCTCGTCGTGCTCAGCGCGGTCGACCCGCTCAATCTGGTCGGCATCCTCACGCCCGAGGCGAGGGTGGCGGCCGTCTATCGCAACCGCATCCTGGTCGCGGATGGCGTGCCGATCGCGGCGGTGGAGGGCGGGCAGATGCGCCGGCTCGGCGACTCGGACTTCAGCGATGACCAGCTGCGTACGCTCCTCGCCCGCCGGTCCCTGCGCCATCCCGTCCAGCCGCATTTCAAGGCATCCGCCGCTCGCCTGCCTTCCGGCAGGATCCGCGTTCGCTCCAGCATCTATCACCACTGAACGTGGCGAAGTCGAGCAGCAAGCCCTGGCTCCATCGACACATCACCGACTCCTATGTCCGCAAGGCGAAGGAGAAGGGCTACCGCTCGCGCGCGGCGTTCAAGCTGCTGGAAATCGATGACAAGGAAAAGCTGCTGAAGCCCGGCGCGATCGTGCTCGACCTCGGCGCGGCGCCGGGCGGCTGGTCGCAGGTCGCGGCCCAGCGGGTGCGGCCCGGCGGCAGCGTGCTCGCCATCGATATTCTCGACATGGCGCCGATCCCCGGCGTCACGTTTCAGAAAGGGGATTTCGGCGCGATCGCCTTCGACGGCAGGGCGGACGTGGTGCTCTGCGACGTCTCGCCCAACATCTCCGGCATTCGCGACACGGACCAGGCGCGCGTCGCCGAGTTGGTCGAGCGCGCGGCCGCTTTGGCGCGGGAGCGCCTGGCCCCGGGCGGCGCGTTCCTGGTCAAGACCTTCCACGGCGGGCGCTTTCCGGCGCTGCTCGAAGCGATGAAGCGCGGGTTCCGCACGGTCCAGGTCTGCAAGCCCGGCGCGTCGCGCAGCGAATCCCGGGAGACTTATTTGCTCGCGCGCGGTCCAAAGCCAAGTTAACACTTGGTTTTTCGGCTTCCGCCCTCACCTCCAAGAGGCCTAAAGAAGCGGTGGCGCGGCCCTTGCTGCGACGGTAAGATGAATCCATTGCGCAGTGCAAAATGTGCAATGCCTACTGAGGAGTAAGTACTTGAACAATATGCTTAAGAACCTGGTCATCTGGCTCGTTATCGGGCTGGTTCTGATGACCGTGTTCAACCAGTTCAATACCCGCCAGGCGGCGCAGGCGCCGATGGAGTACTCCCAGTTCCTGGAGGAGGTGAAGTCCGGGAAAATCGCCAAGGTCACCATCGAGGGCCGCCAGCTCAAGGCGACCACCGCCGAAGGCAAGCGGGTGACGAGCTACTCGCCGGGCGACATCTGGCTGGTGTCCGACCTGCTCAAGTACGGCGTCAAGATCGAGGCGAAGCCGGAAGAGGAGCCATCGCTCCTCATGAACATCTTCGTCTCCTGGTTCCCGATGCTGCTGCTCATCGGCGTGTGGATCTTCTTCATGCGCCAGATGCAGGGCGGCGGGCGCGGCGGCGCGTTCAGCTTCGGCAAGTCGCGCGCGCGCATGCTCGACGAGTCGACCAACACGGTCACCTTCGCCGACGTCGCCGGCTGCGAGGAAGCGAAGGAGGAAGTGGCGGAGCTGGTCGACTTCCTGCGCGATCCGTCCAAGTTCCAGAAGCTGGGCGGCCGGATTCCGCGCGGCGTGCTGATGGTCGGCAATCCCGGCACCGGCAAGACGCTGCTCGCCCGCGCCATCGCGGGTGAGGCGAAGGTTCCGTTCTTCTCCATCTCGGGCTCCGATTTCGTCGAGATGTTCGTCGGCGTCGGCGCGGCCCGCGTGCGCGACATGTTCGAGCAGGCGAAGAAGCACGCGCCCTGCATCGTCTTCATCGACGAGATCGACGCGGTCGGCCGCCAGCGCGGCGCCGGCCTCGGCGGCGGCAACGACGAGCGCGAGCAGACCCTGAACCAGCTGCTGGTGGAGATGGACGGCTTCGAGGCGACGATGGGCGTGATCGTCATCGCCGCCACCAACCGCCCCGACGTGCTCGATCCGGCGCTGCTGCGTCCGGGCCGCTTCGACCGCCAGGTGGTCGTGCCGCTGCCCGACATTCGCGGGCGCGAAGAGATTCTGAAAGTGCACATGCGCAAGGTGCCGCTCTCGCCGGACGTCAGGCCCGACATCATCGCGCGCGGCTGCCCCGGGTTCTCGGGCGCCGATCTCGCCAACCTGGTGAACGAGGCGGCGCTGTTCGCCGCCCGCGGCAACAAGCGCCTGGTGGAGATGGACGACTTCGAGCGCGCCAAGGACAAGATCATCATGGGCGCGGAGCGGCGCTCGATGGTGATGCCCGAAGAAGAGCGCCGCAACACCGCGTACCACGAGTCCGGACACGCGATCGTCGCGCGCCTGCTGCCCAAGACCGACCCGGTGCACAAGGTGACCATCATCCCGCGCGGCCGCGCGCTCGGCGTGACGATGCAGCTGCCGACCGAGGACCGCTACAGCCAGGACCGCGATCGGCTGCTCTCCATGATCGCGGTGCTGTTCGGCGGCCGCATCGCCGAAGAGCTGTTCATGCACCAGATGACCACCGGCGCCTCGAACGACTTCGAGCGCGCCACCGAGATCGCGCGCCGCATGGTGACGCAGTGGGGCATGTCCGACGCGCTCGGCACCATGGTCTATGGCGAGAACGAGGGCGAGATCTTCCTCGGCCGCTCGATCCAGACGCACAAGAACGTGTCGGAATCGACCATGCAGAAGGTCGACTCGGAGATCCGCCGCATCATCGACCAGCAGTACACGGTCGCGCGCCAGCTGCTGGAAGGGAACCGCGACAAGGTCGAGGCGATGGCGGCGGCGCTGCTCGAGTTCGAGACGCTCGACGCCGAGCAGATCGCCGACATCATGTCGGGCAAACCGCCGCGGCCGCCGAAGCCTTCGAGCTCGCAGGCGCCTGCCAAGCCGCCGAGCGATGGCGGCGCGCAGGGAGAGACCGCTCCAACCGCTGCGGCGTGAAGCCGCATTGATCCTTCGGTGCGGGAGATTTTCCCTCTCCCTCGGTAGTCCGCTGGTCATGGGCGTGGTGAACGTCACGCCCGACTCCTTTTCCGACGGCGGGCGCTTCTTCGATGCGAAGTTCGCCATCGCCCAGGCGCGCGCGCTCGCCGCAGACGGCGCCGACATCATCGACATCGGCGGCGAATCGAGCCGGCCCGGCGCCGCGCCAGTTTCGGTCGAGGAGGAGTTGCAGCGGATCCTTCCTGTCCTCGAGAAAACCTCCGACCTTTGCATCTCCGTCGACACGAGGCGTCCTGAGGTCATGCAGGCAGCCCTCGGCGCCGGCGCATCGATGATCAACGATATCGAGGCTCTATCAGCCCCGGGTGCGCTCGAAGCGGTGGCGAAGAGCAACTGTGCCGTCTGCCTCATGCACAAGAAGGGCGAGCCGGCGACCATGCAACGCGATCCCCACTACGATGACGTCGTGGGAGAGGTCAAATCGTTTCTGGAACAACGCGTTAAGGCGGCACGGGATGCCGGCATCGCCGCCGGGCGGATGGTGGTCGACCCGGGCTTTGGCTTCGGCAAGACGGTCGCCCACAACCTCGAATTGCTGCGCCGCCTTGCCGAGCTGTCGGAGCTGCCGGTCCTGGCCGGCCTCTCCCGCAAGTCGAGCCTGGAGAAGATCACCGGGCGAGCGGTGGGCGAGCGCCTGGCGGGCAGCCTGGCCATGGCTTTGCTCGCTTTGCAGGGCGGGGCGAGAATACTGCGGGTCCATGACGTAAAAGAAACGCGCGACGTGATCGCGGTCTGGAAAGCTTTCAAGAATGAGTCGTAAGTACTTCGGCACGGATGGCGTACGCGGCACGGTCGGCGAGAGCCCGATGACGCCGGACTTCGTCATGCGCCTCGGCTATGCGGCGGGAACGATCCTGTCCCGCAAGAGCGCCCACCCGGCGGTGCTGATCGGCAAGGACACCCGCATCTCCGGCTACATGATCGAATCGGCCCTCGAAGCGGGCTTCTCGGCGGCGGGCGTGGACGTGCACATGTGCGGGCCGGTGCCGACGCCGGCGGTGGCGTACCTGACGCGCGCGCTGCGCCTCTCCGCCGGCGTGGTGATCAGCGCCTCGCACAACCCGTATCCCGACAACGGCATCAAGTTCTTCTCCGGCGACGGCTTCAAGCTGCCCGACGCCACCGAGTCGGCGATCGAGGCCGCGATGGACAAGCCGATGGGCTGCAACGAAGCGTCCAAGCTCGGCCGCGTCTGGCGCGTCGACGACGCCGGCGGCCGCTATATCGAGTTCTGCAAATCCACCTTCCCAGCCGAGCTCGACCTGCGGGGCATGCGCATCGTGGTCGATTGCGTCAACGGCGCCGCCTACGATGTAGCGCCGCACGTGTTCCATGAGCTCGGCGCGGAAGTGGTCGCGGTCAGCGTCAAGCCCGATGGCTTCAACATCAACGAAAAGAAGAATCTCGCGGCGGAAGTGAAGGCCCAGAAGGCGCAGCTCGGCATCGCCTTCGACGGCGATGCCGATCGCGTGCTGATGGTCGACGGCGCCGGCCGCTCGTACGACGGCGACGAGCTGTTGTACGTCATCGCGCGTCATCGCAAGCCCGCCGGCCTCGCCGGCACGCTGATGACCAATTTCGCCTTCGAAAAGGCGATGCGCAAGCTCGGCATCGCCTTCGCCCGCGCCAAGGTCGGCGACCGCTACGTGCTCGAGCTGCTGCGCAAGAAGGGCTGGCAGCTCGGCGGGGAGAATTCCGGGCACATCATCTGCCTCGACAAGCACACCACCGGCGACGGCATCGTCTCGGCGCTGCAGGTGCTGCACGCGATGCGAGAATCGAAGCGCTCGCTGAAGCAGCTCACCGCCGACCTGGTCATGTATCCGCAGATCCTCGTCAACGTGAAGGTGCCTCGCGACTTCGACTGGCAGAAGCACAAGGCGATCGCCAAGGCGCAGGCGGCGGTCGAGAAGTCGCTCGACGGCAAAGGTCGCGTGCTGCTGCGTCCCTCGGGGACCGAGCCGCTTCTGCGCGTGATGGTGGAAGGCGAGCCGCGCGCGACGATCGAGTCGGCGGCGAATTCCATCGCAGCCGCCGTTCGACAAGCTGCGGCTGTCTAGCCGTCACCCAGTCGTGCAACGACACTTTTTCGCCGCCTGCGCGAAGGTCCTTCTCATCATCGCAATCTGGGGGATGGCGGGATGCCACAAGGACCCCCCGGATTCCACGGAATGCTGGGGCCGTCAGGCGGGCGGGAAGCCGTCGCGAGGCAAACAGACGTTTTGCATATCGGGCAGTGACGCACGCCAGACAACCTATTTTTCCGGTCGAGACGGCAAGCCGACGACGTGCAAAGCGGCCGGGCGTGTAGTGTCCCGCTCCAAGGACAAGCTCAGCATTTCTTTTGATTCCGGTTCGTGCGAGGACGCTCGCAATCCCGCAGCTCACAAGATGTCATGCCTGTCAGCGGAAGGCCGCTCTTGGGCGTGCGAGTTCAGTAAAGAGGCAAAACAGGTTCCTGGCTTGTCGATGTTCTTTCCGGTGGCGCGCAGCGACTAGCGCCGGCGCGGCGCCTAGTACAGGCTCTTCGCGGTCCGCGAAAAGATCCAGTCCTGATCGCTGGCCGGCAAGGCCGAGACCGCTTGTCGCGCCTCGGCGAGCAACTCCTCGAGCGTTCCTTCGGAAGCGGGGTAGTTCGAGCCCCAGGCGATGCGCCGGGCGCCGAATGCATCGACCACCTTGCGCATGAACGCCTGCGGATCGGCCGCGTCGCGGACGTTGTGCGTTGTGAATTTAAGGAAGAGGTTCGGGTAGCGTGCCAGCGTGAGCAGGCTCGCTGGCTCGTCCGGCGCTGGCCGCGCCATGTGGTCGAGGACGACGCGGACGGAGGGAAACTCCTTGAGGAGCGTCTCGAGCTGCGGCAAGCCGGGCGCGCGCAGCTGCACGCAGACCGGCACGCCGGCATCGACGGCGCAGCGCCAGGCGGGAAACGAGCGCGGATCGTCGAGCCGCGCGTCGTGCGCGGTGGTGTGTCCGGCGATGAATACGCGCAGCCCCTTCAGCCCGCGCCCGAGCCAATGGCCGATGCGCTGCGGCGCGTCGGCGGCCAGCATGTCGACCGAGAACACGCCGGTGAAGCGATCCGGATGCGCCGCCACCGCGTCGGCGACGTAGGAGTTGTCGTGGCCATAGCAGGTCGAGGCCTGCACCAGCACCGACTTTTCGATGCCGGCCTCGTCCATCGCGGCGAGCATTTTCTCGGCGTCCACCGGTCGCTCGCGCGACCAGTCCGACTGCTTTCCGCCCAGCGGCGCGAAGGGGTAGCGGCGCGTGTCGCGGGCGATGACATGCGGATGAATGTCGACGGTGCTCATTCGATTGGTCCAACGGCCTTCACCACCCTCGCCATGGCTGCGTAGTCCTCGGCGATCAGCCTGGAAAATACTTCGGGGTTCAGCGGCCTGGGCTCGAC
>JAXDQC010000059.1:0-9464 GCA_034668045.1 Betaproteobacteria bacterium
CCGGCGCCGAGGGCTTCCTCGACGTGAAGGGCGCGGCGAAAGACCCGCACAAGATCATCATCACGTTGTCCAATCTCTTTACGACGCCGCTCGCCACCGGCGTGCCGTTCAACTGGCGCGACCTCACGCCGGTGAAGATGATGGCCCTCGATGAGTTCGTCCTGTGGGTCAACGCCGAGACGCCGTACAAGTCCGCGTAGGAGTATGTTGACGCGGCGAAGAAGGCCGGCGCCGGCAAGTTCAAGATGGCGGGCACGGGCTCGCGCCAGGAGGACCAGATCATCACCGTCTCGATCGAGCAGAAGACCGGCGCCAAGTTCACCTACATCCCGTTCAAGGGCGGCGGCGACGTCGCGGTGCAGCTGGTGGGAAAGCACGCCGACTCGACGGTCAACAACCCGATCGAGGCGGTGGCGCACTGGCGCGGCGGCAAGCTGCGGCCGCTGTGCGTCTTCGACCAGAAGCCGATGCCGTACGAAGGCAAGGTCACCGACAAGATGTCCTGGAAGGACATCCCGACCTGCAAGTCGCAGGGACTCGACGTCGACTATCTCATGCTGCGCGGCGTCTTCATGGCCGGGGGAGTCACGCCCGAGCAAGTGGCGTACTACGTCGAGCTGATGAAGAAGGTGCAGGAGACGCCGGAGTGGAAGCAGCTCATGGAGCAGGGCGCGTTCAACACGACCTCGCTCGAAGGCAAGGACTACGCGTCCTGGGTCGCGAAGGAAGAGCAGCGGCACGTCGAGCTGATGAAGGCCGCCGGTTTCCTGGCCGAGAAGAAGTAGCCGGCCGGCGATGAACGAAGGGGGGGAGGGCAGGCCGGCGTTCGGCCAGAAGAGCGCCGAGATCGTGGTCGCGGCGATCTTCCTGGCGCTCGGCGCCGTCGTAATTTACGACAGCGTGCGCCTGGGCGCGCGCTGGGCCGAGGACGGGCCGCAGGCAGGCTATTTCCCGTTCTACATCGCCGTCTTCGTCTGCCTGGCTTCCGCGATCAACCTCGGCGTCGCGCTGTTCAAGAAGAGCGACGCCGGCCGCCCCTTCGTCGAGGTGGGCCAGCTGAAGCTGGTCCTGTCGGTGCTGCTGCCCTCGTTCATCTACGTCGCGCTGATCGCCGCCATGGGCATCTACGTCGCTTCGGCGATCTTCGTCGCCTTCTTCATGCGCTGGCTGGGCAAATACCCGTGGTGGAAGGTCGCCGCGGTCAGCCTCGGCAACAGCGTCGTCTTTTTCCTGATCTTCGAGATGTGGTTCAAGGTGCCGCTGCCCAAGGGGTGGTTCGAGCGCCTGCTCGGGCTGGACTAGGCCATGGACGAAATCCAGTCGCTCCTGCACGGCTTCGCCATCGCCCTTAGCTTCAAGAACCTGGCGCTGATGTTCGTCGGCATCATCCTCGGCGTGATCATCGGCGTGCTGCCGGGCCTCGGCGGCGCGAACGGCGTGGCCATCCTGCTGCCGCTCACCTTCTCGATGGCGCAGTCGCCGGGCGGCACCACCTCGGCGATCATCCTGCTCTCGTGCATCTACTGGGGCGCCCTCTTCGGCGGCGCCATCACCTCGATCCTGTTCAACATTCCCGGCGAGCCCTGGTCGGTCGCGACCACCTTCGACGGGTATCCGCTCGCGCAGCAGGGCCGCGCCGGCGCCGCCCTGACCGCGGCGTTCACCTCGTCCTTCGTCGGCGCGCTGGTGGCGGTGATCCTCATCACCTTCCTTTCGCCGGTCGTCGCCAGCTTCGCGCTCGAGTTCGGTCCGCCCGAGTTCTTCGCGGTCTACCTGCTGACGTTCTGCGCTTTCGTCGGCATGAGCAAGGAGCCGCCGTTCAAGACCATCGCCTCGATGATGCTCGGCTTCGCGCTCGCCGCGGTCGGCACCGACCCGGTCACCGGCGCGCTGCGCCTCACCTTCGGCTCGACCGCGCTGCTCACCGGCTTCGACTTCCTCGTCGCCGTCATCGGCCTGTTCGGCATCGGCGAGATCCTGATCACGCTGGAGGAGGGCCTCGCCTTCAAGGGCGCCTCGGCGAAGATCAACGTGCGCGTGGTGCTCGACACCTGGAAGGAGCTGCCGCGCTACTGGCTCACCTCGATCCGTTCTTCCGCGGTCGGCTGCTTCATGGGCATCGTCCCGGGCGGCGCGACGCCGGCGTCCTTCATGAGCTACGGCGTGGCGCGGCGCTTCTCGAAGGACGGCAACAAGTTCGGCACCGGCATGGTGGAGGGCGTGGTGGCGCCGGAGACCGCGGCGCACGCCGCGGGCACCTCCGCGCTGCTGCCGATGCTCACGCTCGGCGTGCCGGGCTCGCCCACCGCTGCGGTGCTGCTCGGCGGCCTGCTCATCTGGGGCCTGCAGCCCGGGCCGCTGCTGTTCGTCGAGCAGAAGGATTTCGTCTGGGGCCTGATCGCCTCGATGTACCTGGGCAACATCGCCGGCCTGATCGTGGTGCTGACCTGCGTGCCGCTGTTCGCCGCGATCCTGCGCATCCCGTTCTCGGTGATCGCCCCGATCATCATCGTCATCTGCGCGATCGGCTCCTACACCGTGCACAACTCGATGTTCGACGTCTGGATGATGCTGGTGTTCGGCGTCGCCGGCTACGCGTTCAAGAAGCTCGCCTACCCGCTCGCGCCGCTGGTGCTGGCGATCGTGCTCGGCGATCGTGCCGAGGCTTCGTTCCGGCAGGCGATGCTGGTCTCGCAGGGCGAGATGGGCGTTTTCTTCCAGAACAAGCTGGTGGGCGGCATGACCACGCTGGCGCTCATCCTGCTCGCCTGGCCGCTGATCGCCTGGCTGATCGCCAAGGCCCGCTCGCGCTAGTCAGCGCAGGCGCTGCTTGAGGCGCGACAGGGTCTCGGGCGTCAGGTTGAGGTAGGCCGCGAGTTCCTTCTTCGGAATGCGGCCGACGAGCTCCGGGTGCTTGCGCTCGAAGCGCAGCACGCGTCCCGGCGCATCCAGCAGATGCAGCGTGATGGTGTGCGCCATCACCTCGGACATCAGCTTCATCACTTCATACTCGAAACGCACCTTGATCTCGGCGTGATGTTCCATGAATTCCGCCCAGGCGGCGAGCGGCAACTCGGCGGTGCGGACCTTGGTGACCGCGACGATCGAGTAGGGCACTGGCGTGCGCAGGCGCCACGCGGCGTAGGAGGTGTCCATCTCGGTCTCGGCGGCGAAGCGCAGGATCATCTCCCGGCCCTCGGGGTTCGACACGACGCGCTTCAGCATGCCGTCGAGGATGAAGAACTGCTGCATCTGCTCGTCGCCCTGGCGCACCAGCGGGTCGCCCTTGCCGTAGTCCGCGATCGTCAGCAGGGGCTCGAGGTCGGACCACTGGCCCGCGCTCATCCGCCGCAGCATGTCGTTGCGCTTAAGCTGCAGGCGCAGGCTGTTGCGCTGGGGGTGGGAGGCGAGAGAGGTCATGAAAAGCCGTGGGATTTTAGACCCTTGACCTCAGTCAAGGCCGCCCCCGGCGGGGGGTTCTTACCATAGCGGTCCTTCACAGGAGCAGCTCATGGGCACCGTAGAACCCCAAGTCGCCGCACAGACGCAAACGATCGATGGTTTCCAGCTGGTCATCGATGCCCTCAAGCTCAATGGCCTGGACACGATCTACGGCCTGCCCGGGATCCCGATCACCGACCTGACCCGCCGCGCGCAGGCCGCCGGCTTGCGGGTGCTCTCGTTCCGCCACGAGCAGAACGCCGGCTATGCCGCATCGATCGCCGGCTTCCTGACGCAGAAGCCCGGCATCTGCCTGACGGTGTCAGCGCCCGGCTTCCTGAACGGCCTCAATGCGCTCGCCCATGCCACCGTCAACTGTTTCCCGATGATCCTGATGAGCGGCTCGAGCGAGCGCGAGATCGTCGACCTGCAGCAGGGCGACTACGAGGAGATGGACCAGCTCGCCGTCGCCAAGCCGGTCGCCAAGGCCGCCTTCCGCGTGCTGCACGCCGAGGACATCGGCGTCGGCATCGCGCGCGCGATCCGGGCCGCCGTCTCCGGGCGCCCGGGCGGCGTGTACCTTGACCTGCCGGCAAAGCTCTTCGCGCAATCGATAGATTCCGCTCTTGGAAAAAATACCCTGATCAAGGTCGTGGATGCGGCGCCGAAGCAGATTCCCGCGCCGGAAGCAGTCAAGCGCGCCCTCGATCTGCTGAGGGGCGCCAAGAAGCCGCTGATCATTCTCGGCAAGGGCGCCGCGTATGCGCAGGTGGATTCCGAAATAAAGAACCTGATCGAAAAGACGGGCATCCCCTACCTGCCGATGTCGATGGCGAAGGGCCTGCTGCCCGACACGCACGAGCTGTGCGCGTCCGCAGCGCGCTCGTTCGTCCTGCCGGGCGCCGACGTGGTGATGCTGATCGGCGCGCGCCTCAACTGGCTGCTCTCGCACGGCAAGGGCAAGACCTGGGGCGGCAAGGGCCACAAGGACTGGGGCGGCCAGAAGTTCATCCAGATCGACATCTCGCCGCAGGAAGCCGACAGCAACGTGCGCATCGACGCGCCGGTGGTGGGCGATATCGGTTCCTGTATTTCTTCTTTGTTGAATGAAATCAAATCGGGTTGGGCGAAGCCGCCGGCCGAGTGGACGAACGCCATCCACGAGAAGAAGACCGCCAACGTCGCCAAGATGGGCGAAACGCTGGCGAAGAATCCCTCGCCGATGAATTTCCACAGCGCGCTGAACGTGGTGCGCGACATCGTCAAGGCGAATCCGGAGGCGATGCTCGTCAACGAGGGCGCCAACGCGCTCGACTTCACGCGCAGCATCGTCGACATGTACCAGCCGAGAAAAAGGATTGACGTCGGCACCTGGGGCATCATGGGCGTCGGCATGGGCTACTGCGTCGCCGCCGCGGTCGTCACCAAGCAGCAGGTGATCGCGATCGAGGGCGACAGCGCCTTCGGCTTCTCGGGCATGGAAGTCGAGACCCTCTGCAGGTATGGACTGCCGGTGTGCATCGTCATCATGAACAACAACGGCGTCTACAAGGGCACCGACGTCGATCCGACCGGCAAGGACCCGGCGCCGACCGTATTCGTGAAGGGCGCGCGCTACGACAAGCTGATGGAGGCCTTCGGTGGCGTCGGCGTCAACGCCACCACGCCCGCCGAGCTGCGCAAGGCGATGGAGGATGCGATCCGGTCGAAGAAGCCGACCCTCATCAACGCGGTGATCGACGAAACCGCCGGCACCGAGAGCGGCCGCATTACGAGCCTGAATCCAACCGCAGGGAAGAAAAAGTAATGGAAGCCCTCAAAGGCGTTCGCATCCTGGACATGACGCACGTCCAGGCGGGTCCGACGTGCAGCCAATTGCTGGCCTGGATGGGCGCCGACGTCATCAAGTTCGAGAACCCGCAGGGCGACGCGACGCGCGGCCAGCTGCGCGACGTGCCGAACGCCGACTCGCTCTACTTCACGATGCTCAACTGCAACAAGCGCTCGATCACCGTGAACATGAAGACCAACGAGGGCAAGCAGGTATTCGTCGACCTGCTGAAGAAGTGCCACATGATCATGGAGAACTTCGGGCCGGGCGTGCTCGACCGCTTCGGCTTCACCTGGGAGAAGATCCACGAGCTCAACCCGAAGATCGTCATGGGCTCGATCAAGGGCTTCGGCTCGAGCGGCCCGTACTCCGACTTCAAGGCTTACGAGAACGTGGCGCAGGCGATGGGCGGTGCGATGAGCACAACAGGTGTTCCTGACGGTCCTCCTTTTGTAACCGGTGCGCAGATCGGTGACTCCGGCACCGGGTTGCATCTCGCGATCGGCCTGCTCGCAGCGCTGCGCCAGGCCGAGCACACGGGCAAGGGGCAGTACGTCGAGGTGGCGATGATGGACGGCGTGATGAACCTCTGCCGGGTCAAGTTCCGGGATCATCAGCGCCTGACGCGCGGCGAGCTGTCCGAGTTCTCGGTCCCGACCTACAAGGGGATGGGCGACGTGCCGCGCGCGGGCAACGACTCGGGCGGCGGCCAGCTCGGCAACGCGGTCCACTGCAAGCCGCACGGCGCCAACGACTGGCTCTACGTCGTGGTGCAGGAAGCGGTGTGGGAAGACCTCGCCAAGCGCATCGGCCCCGACGTCGGCATGCCCGACATGGCGAGCGACCCGCGCTTCGCCAAGATCGGCGAGCGGCGCAAGAACCAGAATCTGATGTGGACGCTAATCAACAAGTTCGCCGAGAAGTACAACAAGCGCGAGCTGATGGCGATCCTCAACCCGCTCGATGTCCCCTGCGGGCCGATCATGTCGACCGAGGACCTCGCCACCGACGAGCATGTGCGCGGCCGCGACATGTGGGTCGAGCTCGACCACCCGCAGCGCGGCAAGTGGTTCAACGTCGGCATGCCGATCAAGCTCTCCGCCTCGCCGGCAAAGATCGAGCGCTCGCCGACGCTGGGCGAGCACACCGACGAGATCCTCAACGAAGTGCTGGGCTACGACGAGGCAAAAATCAAGTCGTTGAAAGGCGCCGGCGCCTTCTCCATCCCCCCGAAAAAGGCCGCATGAAAATCGCCATCGTCGGACAGCAGGACTTCGGCAAAGCCGTTCTCGAGGCGTTCCTCGCGCGCAAGGACGAGGTCGCGGGCGTGTTTTGCGCGCCGGAGAAGCCCGGCGCGCGCCCCGATGCCCTCAAGGTCGCCGCGCAGGAGAAGGGCGTGAAGCTGTTTCAGTTCGCCTCCCTGAAAAGCGAGGAAGCGAAGAAGGCGCTGCAGGACCTGAACGTCGACATCGGCATCATGGCCTTCGTGCTGCAGTTCGCGCCGCAGGATTTCGTCAGCATCCCGAAGAAGGGCACGATCCAGTACCACCCTTCTCTCCTTCCGCTGTATCGCGGGCCGTCGTCGATCAACTGGCCGATCATCCGCGGCGACCGCAAGACCGGGCTCACCATCTTCCGGCCCAATGACGGGCTCGACGAGGGGCCTGTGGTGCTGCAGAAGGAGACCGAGATCAGCCCGGATGACACCTTGGGCACCGTCTACTTCGACCGCCTCTTCCCGATGGGGGTCAAGGCCATGCTGGAAGCTGCAGATTTGGTTGTGTCCAATAAACACAAGGAAGTGACCCAGGACGAGTCGCGCGCCACCTATGAAGGCTGGTGCCGCAAGGCCGAGGCGCGCATCAACTGGGCGAACCACGTCGATTTCGTCTACAACCTGGTGCGCGGCTGCAACCCGGCGCCGGGCGCCTGGACCACCCTGGAAGGGAAGGAATTACAAATCTTCGACGCTCGCAAGCACCCCGTGCGAACCTTCGGCGCGGTCAAGGGCAAGGTCGGCGAAGTCGTTGAAGTGACGGAAAAGTCCTTTCAGGTCACCGCCCAAGGCGGGCGCATCGAAGTGCTGCGCGCCAAGCTCGGCGATGGCAAAAAAGTCGCAGCCGACGAGCTCCTTGCCGCCGGCCAGATGAAGCCCGGAGCGCTGCTCGGCGGTTAAGTGGAAAAAGTCGCGTAAACATTTGACGCGGCTGATGTTCGACTGCAACAATGCGCCTCAGTCTGCTGTTTTTGGGGGGATTGTCCGGGGCTGTTCTTAGCGGCACTGGACACGGGGAGCGCAGCGCATGAAATCCGGCTTCTGGAAGACCGACTGGTTTCTCGGCCTTACGGTCGTCCTTGCGTTCGTCTGCTTCAATCGCGTCACCGATCTCGTCGCCAGCCTGGAGCGCAAGGCCTACGACCTTGGCGTGCAGGCCTCGAATCGCGCCCCTGATCAGGACATCGTCGTCATCGCCATCGACGATACCTCCATCGCCAACATCGGCCGCTGGCCTTGGCAGCGCGACGTGCTCGCCAAGCTGACCACGCAGCTCGCCGCCGCCAACCCGAAGGTGATCGGCAGCACCGTGCTTCTGTCCGAGCCGCAGGTGGATCGCGGCTATCAGTACATCAGCAAGCTGATGGCCCTGGTCCCGCCGCCAGCCGATCCTGCGGCGCCCGAAAATCCGATGCTCACCGTGCTCAAGGAAGCCGAGCAGGAGCTCAATCCCGACCGCAAGCTCGCCGAGGCCTATGCCAAGGCCGGCAACATCATCATCCCCATGAACTTCAAGCTCGGTGCGCCGCTCGGCAAGCCGGACAAGGCGCTGCCCGACTACGTCGCCCGCAACGCCGTCCCCGGCAGCTTCGGCTCCAGCTCGGTCGCCCGCCAGGCGATCGGCGTCGAAGCGCCGATCGAGCCGCTCGGGCGCGCGAGCTTCGCCATCGGCCATCTCACCAACCCGCTGGATGTCGATGGCACGGTGCGCACGGAGGCGCTGGCGCTGCAGTACTACGACCAGCTGTTCCCGTCGCTGTCGTTGATGATCGCCGCCAAGAGCCGCAACCTCGGCCCGGCCGACATGAAGGTGCAGCCCGGCGAGGGCATCTCGCTCGGGCGCCTCAACATCCGCACCGAGTCGCTGCTCGAGATGCAGACCTACTTCTACAAGGACCGCGACGGCCGGCCAGCTTTCCAGGTCGACTCGTTCTTCGACGTCTACAGCGGCAAGATCCCGGCGACCAAATACGCGGGCAAGATCGTCCTCATCGGCGCCACCGCGTCGGGCGTCGCCGGCACCTTCGTCACGCCGGTGTCGGCGGCGACGCCGCCGGTGCTGAGCCTCGCCCATTCGGTGTCCTCGATCCTGCAGGAGCACTTCTTCGTCGTGCCGCCCTGGGCGGCGGGCGTCGAGACCGGGGTGTTCTTCCTCGTCGTCCTCTATCTCATCGTGCTGCTGCCGCGCCTCAACGCTTCGCTCGCCGCCAGCATCACCTCGTTCGGCCTGGCGGCGCTGATCGTCGCGCACGTCGCGCTAATGAGCGTGCAGGGCATGTGGCTGCAGCTGATGGGCGCGTGCACGCTGCTGCTCGTCGGCCACCTCGCGCTGGTCAGCAAGCGCTTCATCGTCACCGAGCGCGCCAAGGTCAAATCCGACCAGAGCTCGGCGGAATCGAGCCGCATGCTCGGCCTCGCCTACCAGGGGCAGGGGCAGCTCGACCTCGCCTGGGACAAGTTCCGGCTGGTGCCGATGTCGGAAGCGCTGTGCGACAACCTCTACAACCTCGGCCTCGATTTCGAGCGCAAGCGCCAGTTCAACAAGGCCGAGGCGGTGTTCAAGCACATCCGCGCCTTCGACGCCAAGTTCCGCGACGTGGCCGAGAAGAGCACGCGCGCCAAGCAGCTCTCGGAGACCGTGATCCTCGGCGGCAGCTCGCATCCGGGCGGCACGCTGCAGCTCGGCATCGGCGAGAAGCCCAAGTTCGGCCGCTTCCAGGTGGAGAAGGAGCTGGGCAAGGGCGCGATGGGCGTCGTCTACCTGGGCAAGGATCCGAAGATCGGGCGCGAGGTGGCGATCAAGACGCTGGCGCTGACGCAGGAGTTCGAGGCCGACGAGATCGCCGGGGTGAAGGAGCGCTTCTTCCGCGAGGCGGAGACCGCGGGCAAGCTCGCGCATCCCAACATCGTCACCAT
>JAXDQC010000060.1:0-2530 GCA_034668045.1 Betaproteobacteria bacterium
GCGAGATGGAGGCCGGTAA
Organism: Betaproteobacteria bacterium; assembly: GCA_034668045.1. GTDB lineage: Bacteria > Pseudomonadota > Gammaproteobacteria > Burkholderiales > SG8-39 > SCGC-AG-212-J23. Next base: position 20 of record JAXDQC010000060.1, read on the forward strand.
GGGAATTCATGCGCCGCTGATGCCGGGCAGCTTCCGCCCGGTGGCCAACAAGAGCAACGATTACCTGATCGACCGCAAGGCGCAAAAGGCGCGGATCATGTTCAGCGGCGTGGACGGCCTGGGCATGCAGGACGCCTCGCTCCAGGAGAGCATGGGGCCGATCCAGGACCGTACCCGCGAGCGCCTGGTCCAGACCGACCGGGCGATCGTCCTGGCGAGACGGCGGCTGCACGACGCCGCGGTGGGCACCGATGCAACATCCGGGGAGCTGCCGGCGCTGAACCCCAGCAGCCACCACGTCCGCTCCGCGTCGGTATTGCTGCAAAGAAACGAGAACGTAGAGCTGTGGGCGCGCGAAGCGCTCGTCGCCGACAAGAGCAATCCCCTCTACTGCCTGTGAAAACCAGCATCAGAGTTGCGCTCGCCGGCTTGGGCGCCATCGGCACCGAAGTGGCGCGCCGGCTGCAGGACCATGCCGTTCCGGGCGTCGCGCTCGTCGCGGTCGCGGCGCGCGATACGAAAAAGGCGCGCGCCACACTCGATAGCATGTCGAGCGCGGTCCCCGTGATGAAGCTCGCCGAGCTTGCCGCGGTGGCCGACCTCGTCATCGAGTGCGCCCCCGCGGCTCTCATGGACGAGATCGCGCGGCCGGTGCTGACGGCCGGGAAGAAGCTGATGGTGCTGAGCGTGGGCGCGCTGCTCACCCGCCCCGAGCTCATCGAGCTCGCGTCCGAGCACGGCGGGCAGATCCTCGTTCCCAGCGGCGCGCTGCTGGGTCTGGATGCGGTCTGCGCCGCAGCCGAAGGGCAGATCCACTCCGTCCACATGACCACGCGCAAGCCGATCAAAGGCCTGGTCGGCGCGCCCTACCTGGTGGAGAACCGGATCGACATCGAGGGAATCCGGGAGCCGTTGCGCGTCTTCTCGGGCACTGCACGCGAAGCGGCGAAGGGGTTCCCAGCGAACCTCAACGTTGCCGTCGCGCTGTCGCTCGCCGGCATCGGCCCCGACCGCACGCGCCTCGACATTTGGGCCGACCCCACGGTGACGCGCAATACGCATCGGATCGTCGTGCACTCGGACTGCGCCAGCTTCGACATGACCATCGAGAATATCCCGAGCGAAAACCCCAAGACCGGGCGCATCACCGCGCTCAGCGTTGTGGCCACCCTGCGCAAGCTCAACTCGGCCCTCCGGGTCGGAACCTGAACCCCCAATGGCCACACTGCGAATCGACGGTTTCGACCTTTACTACGAAGTGCACGGCGAGGGCTTCCCCTTGGTCTGCGCACACGGCGTGGGCGGCAACCACGCCAGCTGGTACAACCAGATCCCGGTCTTCTCCCGGCAGCACCGGATGGTGGTGTTCGACCACCGAGGCTTCGGCAATTCGCGCGATGCCGCCAACGGCCCGGGGCGCTCGCGTTTCGTCGCCGATCTCGCGGCGCTGCTGGACCATCTGGAGATCCCCAAGGCGGCGCTCATCGCGCAGTCGATGGGCGGGGGCACTTGCTCCGGCTTCACGGTGAAGTATCCCCAGCGCGTCTCTGCGCTGGTGATGGCCGATACGATCGTCGGACTGAAGCTCCCGCCGGCGCTGCAGCAACACGCCGCCGCGGTCGCCAGGGCCACTGAGAACCTCACGCAGATGGAGCGAGTGCTCGGGCCGAGCTTCATGCGCCGCGAGCCTGCTCTGAGTGAGCTCTACGTGCAGCTCGCGAGCTTCAACATGGTGAACCGCAAGACGCTGCCGGGCAGCTTCGGCGAGGGCTGCACGCCCGAGCAGCTCGCCGCGACCGGCGTGCCGACGCTGTTCCTCGTCGGCAAGGAGGATGTGCTGTTTCCGCCCGACCTGGTGGCCGGCGTGCGTGCAATGGTCGCCGGTTCACGCTATGTCGAGCTACCGGAAGCCGGGCACTCGGCCTACTTCGAAACGCCTGCCACCTTCAACGATGCCGTGCTCAGCTTCCTGCGCTTGGCGTTGAACCCGGTCCCGTAGACTGGCGGCTACAGGCCGCAATAGTGGACGCGTTGACCCGAGCCTCGAGCCTCGCCCGGCACGGCCGCTTCGCCGAGGCCATCCAGATCTATCGCGAGCTTCTTGCGCGCAGCCCGGACCATCTCGAGGCCACGCATTTCCTCGGCGTCTGCCTCGCGCAATCCGGACGCCGCGACGAGGGCCTGCCGCTCATCGAGCGCTCGGTGCGCCTCGGGCCGCAGAACGCGCTCTACCGCCAGAACTTTGGGCTCATGCTGGCCGAAGCGGGGGATCCCTCCTCCGCCGCGAGTCAGTTCGAAGCCATTCTGGAATTCGACCCGGGGAACGCGACCGCGCGCAACTACCTCGGCATGGCATGGCAGCAGCTCGGCAGGTTCGATGAGGCCATTGCCTCATACAAGGGAGCGCTGCAGCTCAGGCCCGGCGATGGGGCCGCCGCGAACAACCTCGGCTATTGCCTGCTCGAGCGCGGCGACGTCGAAGGCGCGCTCGACTGGCTGCGCCGCTCGGTC
>JAXDQC010000061.1:0-5176 GCA_034668045.1 Betaproteobacteria bacterium
CCTTGTCGGCGGTGGCGGAGAACTGGCCCTTGGTGAGGCCGTAGACGCCGTTGTTCTCGAGGATGTAGGTCATGTTCACGCCGCGGCGCATGACGTGGGCGAACTGGCCGAGGCCGATCGAGGCGGAATCACCATCACCAGAAACCCCAAGATAAATAAGGTCCCGGTTTGCCAGGTTGGCGCCGGTGAGGACCGAGGGCATGCGGCCGTGAACGGTGTTGAAGCCGTGCGACTGGCCGAGGAAGTAGTCCGGGGTCTTCGAGCTGCAGCCGATGCCGGACATCTTGGCGACGCGGTGCGGCTGGACGTCGAGCTCCCAGAACGCCTGGATGAGCGCGGCGGAGATGGAGTCGTGGCCGCAGCCGGCGCACAGGGTGGAGACCTTGCCCTCGTAGTCGCGGCGCGTGAAGCCGAGCTTGTTCTTCGGCAGCGTCGGATGGTGAAGCTTCGGCTTGGTGACGTAGGTCATGGGTGTCTCACGAAGAAAACTTGTCGAGCAGGAATTTCCAGAGCTTGAACTGGGCGCCGCGCTCGGCGCGGTCATCGCCATCCGCCCAGACGGCGGTGTGGACGACGACGAGCTTCAGCGCCGGGTCGATGAAGATCGCCTGGCCGGCGTATCCGAAAGCGGCAAAGCGCGAATACTCGCGGCTGGTGAGCCAGGTCTGGTAGCCGTAGCCGTTGAAGGTGGTCGCGGCGCCGACGCGAAGGTAAGCCTGCTCGGGCCGCGTCGCGGCCTTCACCCACTCGGTCGGGATGATTTCCTTGCCGTCGAGCACGCCGTAGTTGGCGAGGAGCATGCCGAAGCGCGCGTAGTCGCGCAGGGTGGCATTGAGGCAGCAGTAGCCGGTCTCGTAGCCGCCCTTGTCGACGATCCAGGTGGCGTTCGCCTCGGCGCCCATCGGCTGCCAGATCTTCTCGGAGAGGTAGGCGGCGAGCGGCTGCTTCACCGCGGCGCGCAGCACGAGGCTGAGCACCTCGCTGTCGCCGTCGACGTAGGCGAAGCGCGTCCCGGCGGGCGCTTCGCGCCTGTTGAACTGCAGCACGGCATCGACGCCGCCCTCGCTCCCCTGCAGCAGCGTGTTGCCGACCAGCTCGTAGTTCTCCGCGCCCTTCACGTAGCGCTGGTCCCAGGCCATGCCAGAGGACATGGTGAGGAGGTGCCGGATCGACGTGTCGCCGTAGGGATGACCCTTCAGCGCCGGCAGGTACTTCTCCGCCTTGTCGTCGATCGAGGCGATCTTCTTCTCGTGCACGGCGATGCCGACCAGCATGGCGAGCACGGTCTTCGCCATCGAGGCGGAGGCGAAGCGGTGCTGCGGCGTCCTGCCGTACTGGTAGCGCTCGGCGAGGATGGCGCCGTCCTTGAGGACAAGCAGCCCGGTGTTGCGGTGGTTGTCGAGGAACGAGTCGAGCTCGAGGTCGGGAGCGGGGTCGGCCCGCTTGAGCTCGCGCGGCTTGTCGCTCCTGCGCACGCCGCGCGCCGCATAGACCTCGTCCATGCGGCTGTAGAAGTCGACCAGGCACTTCGGCTCGGCGACCTGCTCGCGCCGGCAGTGCCCCTGGACGAGGACGTTCTCGTCGGGCGCCGCGAGCGCGGCCCCGGAGACGAAAAGCAAAGCGCTAAGCAGCTTTGTCTTTTTTGATCGGGCGGACATTGAGCGCCGAGACGATCTCGGCGATTTCCTTCTGGATGAAGCGCGCGGTGATCGGCGTGCCGTCGTAGTGCAGCACGGAGATGAGCGAGGCGGGGTTGATGCCGGCGTCGTTGACGAGCAGCGTCTTCAGCTGCGCGTCGCGGTTCTGCTCGACCACGAACACCTTGGTGTGCGAGGCGACGAAATCGAACAGCTCGTCCTGGAACGGGAAGGCGCGAATCCGCAGCGCATTGATAAAGATATTGTTGTTTGAAAGAGCTTCGAGAGCCTCGTGCATCGAGGGGCTGGTCGAGCCGTAGTAGATGACGCCGAAGCGCGCCGGCTCCTTCGAGGGCGTCAGCACGGGCTTGGGCACCAGCGTCTTGGCGAAGTCGTGCTTCTTCAGGAGCCGCTGCATGTTGTACTGGTAGTCCGGCCCCGCCTCGGAGTAGATCGCGTACGGGTTGCGGCTCGTGCCGCGCGTGAAGTAGGCGCCCTTGCTCGGATGCGTGCCCGGCAGGGTGCGGTACGGGATGCCGTCGCCGTCGACGTCGAGGTAGCGGCCGAAATCCTTGCCCGCCTCGAGCTCCTCGGCGGTCATCACCTTGCCGCGGTCGTAGGCGCGGCTGTCGTCCCACTTGAACGGCGCGGTGAGGCGCTGGTTCATGCCGATGTCGAGGTCGGTCATGAGGAACACCGGCGTCTGCAGCCGGTCGGCGAGGTCGAGCGCCGTGGCGGCGAACTCGAAGCACTCGTTCGGGTCCTCGGGGAAGAGCAGCACGTGCTTGGTGTCGCCGTGCGAGGCGTAGGCGCAGGTCGTGACGTCGGACTGCTGCGTGCGCGTCGGCATGCCGGTGGAAGGCCCGCCGCGCTGCACGTCGATGATCGTCACCGGGATCTCGGCGAAGTACGCGAGGCCGATGAATTCCTGCATGAGGGAGATGCCCGGGCCGCTGGTGGCGGTGAACGCGCGCGCGCCGTTCCAGCCCGCGCCGGTGACGATGCCGATCGAGGCGAGCTCGTCCTCGGCCTGGACGATGGCGTACTTGTTCTTGCCGGTGGCCTTGTCGACTCTCAGCTTCGAGCAATAGAAGGTGAACGCTTCGGCGAGCGAGGACGAGGGCGTGATCGGGTACCAGGCGCAGACCGTGGCGCCGCCGTAGACGCAGCCCAGCGCCGCGGCCGAGTTGCCGTCGATGAACACCTTGTCGCCGACGTTGTAGGCCCGCTTGGTTTTCAGGCCGAGCGAATCTTTCAGGTTCTGCCGCGCGTAGTTGAGGCCGAGCTGCAGCGCGTTGAGGTTGGGCTTGAGGAGCTTCTCCTTGCCCTTGTACTGCTCGCCGATCAGCTCGGCGATCACCTCGGGCTCCATCTCGAGCAGGCCGGCGAGCGCGCCGACGTAGATGATGTTCTTGAACAGCTGCCGCTCGCGCGGGTCGCTGTAGGTGGCGTTGCAGATCTCGGTCAGCGGCATGCCGACGACGTTGATGTCGTCGCGGAACTTCGACTGCGGCAGCGGCTTGGTGTTGTCGTAGAAGAGGTAGCCGCCGGCGTCGACCTCTTTCACGTCCTGGTTCCAGGTCTGCGGGTTCATCGCCACCATGAAATCGACGCCGCCGCGGCGCCCGAGGTAGCCCTGCTCGGTGACGCGCACCTCGTACCACGTCGGCAGGCCCTGGATGTTCGACGGGAAGATGTTGCGCGGGCTCACCGGGATGCCCATGCGCAGGAAGGCCTTGGCGAAGAGCTCGTTCGCCGACGCCGAGCCCGAGCCGTTGACGTTGGCGAACTTGATGACGAAATCGTTGACCGCTTCGATGCGCTTCATCACGCCGCCTTCAACGGAAAAGTTTTTTTCGACCTGCAACCATCTCCCGCGTTGGTCATCTCCAGCAGGAACTTCTGCATGTCCCAGGCGCCCGTCGGGCAGCGCTCGGCGCACAGGCCGCAGTGAAGACAGACGTCTTCGTCCTTCACCATGACTCGATTTGTTTTTAGAAAATTACTGACATATAAATCTTGCGTGAGGTTCCTGGCGGGGGCGTTGAGATTTTTTCTCAAGGCATCTTCTTCCGCGTTGGGCACGAAAGAAATGCAGTCCATCGGGCAGATGTCGACGCAGGCGTCGCACTCGATGCACAGCTTGTCGGTGAAGACCGTCTGCACGTCGCAGTTCAGGCAGCGCTGCGCTTCCTTCCACGCCGTCGCGACGTCGAAGCCGAGCTCGACCTCCATCTTCACGTTCTTGAGGGTCGCCTTGATGTCGGCCCATGGCACCTTGTAGCGCGAGTCGCCGGCGATCTCGTTGTCGTAGCTCCACTCGTGGATGCCCATCTTCTGCGAGATGAGCGTCACGCCGGGCGCAGGTCTTTCTTTCAGGTTCTCTGCATTCAAAAGCTTATCGATGGAAACTGCAGCGTCGTGCCCATGGGCCACCGCCCAGATGATGTTCTTCGGCCCGAACGCCGAGTCGCCGCCGAAGAACACGTTCGGCACCGACGACTGGAAGGTGACCTTATCGAGGGTGGGAAGGCCCCACTTGTCGAATTCGATGCCCGAGTCCTTCTCGATCCAGGGCAAGGCGTTCTCCTGGCCGACCGCGACCAGGACATCGTCGCATTCGAAGAACTGGTCGGGCTCGCCGGTCTTGACCAGCGAGCGCTTGCCGCTCGAGTCGTAGACGGCCTTGACCTTCTCGAAGGTCATGCCGCCCAGTTTTCCGTTCTTGATGATGAATTCTTTTGGCACGAGGAAATTCAGGATCGGGATCCCCTCGTGCTCCGCGTCTTCCTTCTCCCAGGGGCTCGCCTTCATCTCGTCGAAGCCCGAGCGCACGATCACCTTCACGTCCTCGCCGCCGATGCGCTTCGAGGTGCGGCAGCAGTCCATGGCGGTGTTGCCGCCGCCCAGGACGATGACGCGCTTGCCGATTTTCGTCGTGTGGCCGAACGACACCGACGAGAGCCAATCGATGCCGATGTGGATGTTCTTGGCGCCTTCTTTCCTGCCAGGGATCTCCAGATCCCTTCCTCTCGGTGCTCCCGAGCCGACGAAGATGGCGTCATAACCCTCCGCCATCACCTCTTTCATCGAAGTGATTTTTCTTTGCTTGAAAGAAACGCCCAGGTCGAGGATGTAGTTCACTTCCTCGTCGATCACTTCCAGCGGCAGGCGGAAGCGCGGGATCTGCGACCAGATCATGCCGCCGGCGCGCGGGTCCTGGTCGAAGATGGTGACTTCGTAGCCGAGCGGCGCGAGGTCGCGGGCGACGGTGAGCGAGGCCGGGCCGGCGCCGATGCAGACGACTTTCCTGCCGTTCGACTTGGTCTTGCGGCCGGCGGCGATTCTTTTCTTGATGTCGTCGTTGTCTTTGTAGTCCGCCGTGACGCGCTTCAGGCGGCAGATGGCGACGGGCTCGGGCTTCGCCTGCTGCTCTTCCTCGACCCTGCCGCGCCGGCACGCCGGCTCGCACGGACGATCGCAGGTGCGGCCGAGAATTCCCGGGAAGACGTTCGACTTCCAGTTGACCATGTAGGCAT
>JAXDQC010000062.1:0-29885 GCA_034668045.1 Betaproteobacteria bacterium
GCGGGCAAGTCGCCGGGAGTGCCGCCGGACGTGCTTGCCGCCGCAAAGCTCGCCTACGACATGGTGTACGGCCGCGAGACGCCGTTTCTCGCCGCCGCGCGCGCCGCGGGGATCGCGACCAGCGACGGGCTGGGCATGCTGGTCGAGCAGGCTGCCGAGTCGTTCTTCCTCTGGCGCGGCGTGCGCCCCGACACCGCGCCGGTGCTGCGGGAGCTGCGTGGCGGCTAGGCGCTTCTGGCGCGCCGTCTGGAAAGGCCTGCTCTACAGCGTCGGCGCGCTCGTGATCGCTTTTTTTATCGCCCAGCTGTGGTTCGTCGGCCACATCGTGTACTGGTCTCGCTATCACCCCGAGACCACCGCTTTCATGGAAAGCCGCCTCGCCGCGCAACCGAACGCGAAGCGGGACCACACGTGGGTGCCCTACGCGCGCATTTCGATCCATCTCAAGCGCGCCGTGGTCGTCGCCGAGGACGCGAAATTCCTCGACCACGAGGGCTTCGATTGGGAGGCGATCCAGGGAGCGTTGGCGAAGAACCAGCGCGAGGGCAGGGTGGTGGCCGGCGCCTCGACCATCAGCCAGCAGCTGGCGAAAAACCTGTTTCTCTCCGGCGAGCGCTCCTGGCTGCGCAAAGGTCAGGAGGCGATCATCACCTGGATGCTCGAGCAGACCATGAGCAAGCGCCGCATCCTCGAGCTTTACCTCAACGTCGCCGAGTGGGGCGAAGGCGTGTTCGGCGCCGAAGCCGCGGCGCGCTACCACTTCGGCGTTTCCGCCGCGGCGCTCGCGCCCGAGCAGGGAGCGTGGCTGGCGGCGATCCTGCCCAGCCCGCGCCGCTATGCGCGCGGCCGCAGCACACCCTATATAGACGGCCGCGCCGCGAATATCCTCGCGCGCATGGAAAAGGAAGGCGCGCAGATCCCGTGACCACCCTGCTAGCGCGCACGCGCCTGGAGACCGAGGAGCTGCTGCAGGAGAAGGTGCGCGAGATCCAGGCGCTGCTCGCCGGCCGCGGCGTTGGCCTGCGCGCGACGCTCGACGCGCTGCATCCCGCCGACATCGCCTACCTGCTCGAGGCGCTGCCGCCCGAGGAGCGGCTCGCGGTCTGGGACCTGGTCAAGGCCGATCGCGACGGCGACATCCTGGTCGAGGTGTCGGAGGCGGTGCGCGAGTCGCTGATCGCGACCATGGACCCGCGCGAGCTGGTCGCCGCCGCGGAAACGCTGGAAGCCGACGAGCTCGCCGACATCGCCGGCGACCTGCCGCCCGCGGTGATCGAGGAGGTCGTGCGCTCCCTCTCCACCGAGGAGCGCGAGCAGCTGCGCGCGGCGCTTTCCTATCCCGAGGGCACCGTCGGCGCGCTGATGGATTTCGAGCACGTGATCGTGCGCGACGACGTGACGCTCGAGGCAGTGACGCGCTACCTGCGCCGCCTCGACGAGCTGCCGGGCCACACCGACCAGCTGTTCGTCGTCGATCGCTATCAGCTGCTGAAGGGCACGCTGCCGCTCGCGCGGCTGATCGTCTCCGACCTCGAGCTCGACGTCGCGCGCGTCATGGTCGCCGACGCGCTGCGCCTGAACGCCGAGGACGCGGCGAGCGAGGCGGCGAGCACGTTCGAGCGCTACGACCTGGTGTCGGCGCCGGTGATCGATGGCGAGGGCCGGCTGATCGGCCGCCTGACCGTCAACGCGGTCGTCGACCATATCCGCGAGAAGAGCGACGCCTCGCAGCTCGCCGACGCCGGCCTGAGCAAGGAAGAGGACGTATTCGCGCCCGTGCTCGACAGCTTCAAGAACCGCTGGGCGTGGCTGGCGGTCAACCTCGTCACCGCCTTCATCGCTTCGCGCGTGATCGGCGTCTTCGAGGACTCGATCGTGCACCTCGTCGCCCTGGCGGCGCTGATGCCGATCGTCGCCGGCATCGGCGGCAACTCCGGCAACCAGACGATCACAATGATCGTGCGCGCGCTCGCGCTCGGCCAGATCCAGCCCGCGTACTGGAGGAAACTGCTCGGCAAGGAGCTCGGCGTCGCGCTCCTGAACGGCGTCGTCTGGGGTGTGATGCTGGGGGCGATCGCCTATGCCCTCTACGGCAACATCGCCCTCGGCGGCGTCATGGCACTCGCCATGCTGCTCAATCTCATGCTCGCCGCGCTGATGGGAGTGTCGATCCCGTGGTTGCGCTGGCGCTTCGGCCGCGATCCCGCCGTCGGCTCCTCGGTGCTCATCACCGCCTGCACCGACTCCGGCGGCTTCTTCATCTTCCTCGGCCTGGCGACGATCTTTCTGGTCTAGGCGGCGAAGGCGCCGCGCGCCGCGGCGAGTGTCGGCGCGGTCTCGGCGGACCCATGGGCGGCGGAGACGAAGCCGGCTTCGTACGCGGAGGGCGCGAGGTACACGCCGCGCTCGAGCATGGCGTGGAAGAAGCGGTTGAAGCGCTCCTTGTCGCATTGCATGACCTCGGCGAAGGTGCTCGGCGCGCCGGCGCGGAAATAGAGGCCGAACATGCTGCCGATCGACTGCGCGGAGAAGGCGACGCGCGCTTTCCTCGCCTCGGCGACGAGACCTTCTACGAGCAGGCGGGTGGTCTCTTCGATGCGCTCCTGGAAACCCGGCTGCTCGACGAGCTTCAAGGTCGCCATGCCCGCAGCTACCGCGACCGGATTGCCGGAAAGCGTGCCCGCCTGGTAGACCGGGCCGAGCGGCGCGAGCTTGTCCATGATCTCGCGCCGGCCGCCGAGCGCGCCGACGGGCAGGCCGCCGCCGATCACCTTGCCGAGCGTGGTGAGGTCGGGACGAATGCCGAAGCGCGCCTGCGCGCCGCCGAGCGCAACGCGAAAGCCGGTCATCACCTCGTCGAGGATCAGCAGCGCGCCGTGGCGCGTGCATTCTTCGCGCAGCGCCCCGAGGAAGCCGGGCGCGGGAAGGACGAGGTTCATGTTGCCGGCAATGGGTTCGACGATGACCGCGGCCACGCTCTTGCCGTTCTTCGCGAAGAAGCTCTTCACGCCGGCGATATCGTTGTAGCTCAGTACGGCGGTCTGCGCGACCACCTCCGGCGGTACCCCGGCCGAGCTCGGGTTGCCGAAGGTGAGGGCGCCCGAGCCTGCCTTCACGAGCAGCGCATCGGCGTGGCCGTGGTAGCAGCCCTCGAACTTGACGATCAGGCTGCGGCCGGTGAAGCCGCGCGCCAGGCGAATCGCGGTCATCGTCGCCTCGGTGCCGGAAGAGACGAGCCGCACTGCCTCGAGCGACGGCACGAGGCGACACAGCGTCTCGGCGAGCTCGACCTCGGCCAGCGTCGGCGCGCCGAAGGAGAGCGCGTTGGCGGCCGCGGCCTGGACCGCTGCGACGACCGCGGGATGGCTGTGGCCGGCGACCATCGGTCCCCAGGAGCCGACGTAGTCGACGTAGCGCTTGCCTTCGACGTCCCAGAGATGCGCGCCAGAGGCGCGGGCGAAGAACACCGGTGTCCCGCCGACCGCGCCGAACGCTCGCACCGGGGAATTCACGCCGCCGGGGATGATCTTGCGCGCGCGGGAAAAGAGCTCGCTGTTCTTCATGTAAAGAGTTTCCCATACGCCCGGGCGCGCGCGGCGATGTCGGGCGCGTCGAACAGATCCGAAATCACCGCCAGCAGGTCCGCGCCGGCAGCGATCGCCTGCGGCGCGTTGGCGAGCGTGATGCCGCCGATCGCGCACAGCGGAACGCCGAGGTCGTTCTTGAAGAGCGAGAGGGGCGCGCGCACCGCCTGCGGCTTGGTGGGCGAGGCGAAGACACTGCCGAAGGCGACGTAGTTGGCGCCCGCGGCGACCGCCGCCCGCGCCAGGTCGAGGCGGTCGTAGCACGAGGCGCCGAGGATCTTGCCCTTCAACTTTTTTCGGGCACCCACAAGATTTCCATCGTCCCGACCCAAATGTGCCCCGCCGGCGTCGATCGCGAGCGCGAGCTCGATGTCGTCGTTGACGATCAGCGGCACACCATGTTCGCGCGCAATGCGGGCGATCTCCTTCGCTTCGCCGAGGCTCGCCTGCTTGTTGCGGTACTGGAGCAGGGCGATGCCGCCTTCGAGGGCCGAGCGCACCTTGGCGACGAGCCCCGGACCCTCCGGGGTAATCGCGTACAGGCCTTTCACTTGAAGAACCGGTTGGGAATGAACTGGGCGTCGGCGGGGCGGAAGCCTGCCGAGAGCGACTTCCAGGTGAACTCCTGCGCCGCGCGCACCGCGTCGGCCATCGCCACGCCGTGCGCCAGTTGGGCGGCGACGGCGGAGGCGAGCGTGCAGCCCGAGCCGTGATAGCTGCCGGGAAGCCGGGGCCAGCGGTCCTCGCGCACCTTGCCGCTCGCGTCGTAGAGCGTGTTCACGACATCGCTCGTTTGCTCGTGCGTGCCGGTGACGAGCACGTAGCGGCAGCCGCGATCGAGGAGCGCGCGCTCGCCGCCGAGGCGCCGCGCTTCGACGCTGTTCGGCGTCGCGAGCGTGGCGCGCGGCATGATGAGCTCGAGCAGGCTGGCGATCAGGGCTTCGCTCGCCAGCGGATCGCCGCGCCCCGAGGCGAGCACGGGATCGACGACCAACGGCACGCGCGGATGGCTGGCGACGATTGCGGCGATCGCGCGCGCGTTCGCCTGCGAGCCGAGCACGCCGAGCTTGAACGCGGCCACCTTCGTTTCGGCGAGAAGCGCGGCGGCCTGGCGCTCGACCAGCACGGCGTCGACCGCGTCGATCGACTCGACGCCGCGCGTGTCCTGCACGGTGAGCGCGGTGACGACGGAGAGCGGATGGCAGCCCAGCGCGGCGAGCGTGAGCAGATCCGCCTGCAGTCCCGCGCCGCCGGTCGGATCGCTCGCGGCGAAGGTCAGCACGAACGGAGGCGCCGGAGACATGGGTTAAACTCCCGGCCGATTCTACAAGCGCGACCGATGACGACCGAAAACCAAGTTCAATTCAAGACCTGGATGTGCCTCATCTGCGGCTTCGTCTATGACGAGGCGGCGGGATTGCCCGACGAGGGCATCAAGCCCGGCACCCGCTGGGAAGACGTGCCGATGAACTGGACCTGCCCGGAATGCGGCGCCCGCAAAGAAGATTTTGAAATGGTGGAAATCTGATGCTGTAAAATCGACGCTTGGGCGCATGTCCTCGGTCAACCTGACGCATCACTTCCTGATCGCCATGCCCAGCATGGCGGATCCGTACTTTTCCAAGACGCTCACCTATATCTGCGAGCACAACGACCAGGGCGCGCTCGGCCTGGTCGTCAACCGCCCGATCGACATGACCCTGAAGGCGCTGTTCGAGCGCCTGTCGCTGCAGATGCGCGACGCCAGGAACGCCGACGCGCCGATCTACTTCGGCGGCCCGGTGCAGACCGACCGCGGCTTCGTTCTGCACGCGCCGACCGGCGCCTGGCAGGCGACGCTGCCGGTGCGCGATGTCATCGGCCTCACCACCTCGAAGGACATCCTCGAGGCGGTCGGACGCGGCGAAGGGCCGGAGAAGATCCTGGTGACGCTCGGCTACGCGGGCTGGTCGCCCGGGCAGCTCGAGCACGAGCTGTCGCAGAATGCCTGGCTGACGGTCGAGGCGCGCGACGGCATCATCTTCGACACGCCGTCCGAAGAGCGGCTTCCGGCGGCGATGCAGCTTCTCGGCATCGACTACGCACGCCTGCAGGATTCGGCAGGGCATGCCTGACAAGGGCACCGTCCTCGCCTTCGACTTCGGTCTCAAGCGTATTGGAGTTGCAGTCGGAGAAGTGGAAGTGGGAACGGTCCACCCGCTTCCCGCCGTCTCCGCCTTTCCGCAGATCGAAAAGCTGGTCGCCGAATGGCATCCCGTCCGCCTGGTCGTCGGGCTGCCGGTTCGCGACGCGGGCGAGCATCCGCTGGCGAAGCGCGTCGAGCGCTTCGCGCGTCGGCTGGAAGGGCGCTTCCGCCTGCCGGTGGCGCGCGTCGACGAGCGCTTTACCTCGGTCGAAGCCGAGAGCCGGCTGCGCGGCGTGAAGAAAAAGGCGATCGACTCGGTCGCGGCGCAACTCATCCTGGAGCAATATTTTGGAGAAATGAGTGACTCCGCTGCCTGACGCCGAGAAGCTCTGCACGCAGCTCGTGCGCGAGCTGAAGCCGCACATCGGGCCGAAGACGGCGATGGTCGGGCTCTACACCGGCGGCGTATGGCTCGCCGAGCGCCTGCACAAGGAGCTCGCGATCAAGACGCCGCTCGGCCTGATGGACATCGCTTTCTATCGCGACGACTACGCCGCCCGCGGCTTGAAGCACGATCCCAAGCGCACGAAGATCCCCTTCGACGTGAACGGCGCGCAGCTGCTGCTGATCGACGATGTGCTCTACAGCGGCCGCACCGTGCGGGCGGCGATGAACGAGCTGTTCGACTATGGCCGCCCGGCGAGCATCTCGCTCGTCGTCCTCGCCGACCGCGGCGGCCGCCAGCTGCCGATCTGCGCCCAGCATGTCGGCGCCAGGGTCGAGGTACCCGATGGCATGCGGCTGCGCCTGAAGCGCGAGCCGTCCGGCAAGCTCGTCCTCGCGCTGGAGGCCGATCGTGCAGCGTAATCCGCAGCTCAACGAGAAGGGCGAGCTTCAGCACCTGCTCTCGATCGAGGGCCTGCCGCGCGAGATCCTGGTGCAGATCCTCGACACCGCCGAATCGTTCGCCGGTGTCACCGAGCGCGAGGTGAAGAAGGTGCCCCTTCTGCGCGGCAAGAGCGTCTTCAACCTCTTCTTCGAGCCCTCGACGCGCACGCGCACCACGTTCGAGATCGCCGCCAAGCGCTTGTCCGCCGACGTCATCAACCTGAACATCGCCGTGTCCTCGGCGACGAAGGGTGAATCGCTGCTCGACACCGTCGCGAATCTGTCCGCCATGCAGGCGGACATCTTCGTGGTTCGCCATGCGTCCTCGGGCGCGCCGTTCCTGATCGCGCGCCACGTCAAGCCGCACGAGCACGTCGTGAATGCCGGCGACGGCCGCCACGCCCACCCGACGCAGGGATTGCTCGACCTCTTCACCATCCGCCACTACAAGAAGGACTTTACCGGTCTCACCGTCGCGATCGTCGGCGATGTGCTGCACTCGCGCGTCGCGCGCTCGCTGATCCACGGCCTGACCACGCTCGGCGCGCCGGAAGTCCGGGTGATCGGTCCGCAAACGCTCCTGCCCGCCGGCGTCGAAGCGATGGGCGTGAAGGTTTTCCACGACATGCGCGCCGGCCTGAAGGACGCCGACGTGATCGTCATGCTGCGGCTGCAGAACGAGCGCATGCGCGGCGCGCTGCTGCCCTCGGCGCAGGAATACTTCAAGCACTACGGCCTGACGCTCGACAAGCTGGCGCTCGCGCGCAAGGACGCCATCGTCATGCACCCCGGGCCGATGAACCGCGGCGTCGAGATCGACTCGAACGTCGCCGACGGCCCGCACTCGGTGATCCTGCCGCAGGTCACCTTCGGCATCGCCGTACGGATGGCCGTGATGAGCATCGTCGCGGGCAATTAGGAATGGGCCACTGCAGATGAAGCTCCAGATCAAAAACGGACGCGTGATCGACCCGGCAAGCGGGAAGGATGCGGTCGGTGACGTCTTTGTTGCGAACGGAAAAATTTCCGAATCGTTTTCGAAGGCCGACAAGACAATCGACGCGAAAGGCCTGGTCGTCTCTCCCGGCTTCATCGACCTGTCGGCGCGGTTGCGCGAGCCCGGCTTCGAATACAAGGCGACGCTCGAGTCGGAGATGAACGCGGCGGTGGCGGGCGGCGTGACCAGCCTCGCCTGCCCGCCCGACACCGATCCGCCGCTCGACGAGCCGGGCCTGGTGGACATGCTGCGCCGGCGGGCGAAATCGCTCGAGCGCGCGCGCGTCTATCCGGTCGGTGCGCTGACGGTGAAGCTGGAAGGCACCGCCCTCACCGAAATGGGCCAGCTCGCCGACGCGGGCTGCGTCGCTTTCTCGCAGGCGAATGCCACGCCAGCCGACACGCAGGTGCTCTGGCGAGCGCTGCAATACGCGGCGACTTTCGGCTTTTCCGTCTGGCTGCGCGTCCAGGACGCCTGGCTTGCCAAGAGCGGCGTCGCGCACGACGGTGAAGTGGCGACGCGCCTCGGCCTGCCCGGCATCCCGTCGTTCGCCGAGACGATTGCGCTCGGCACGCTGCTCGAGCTGGTGCGTGCGACGCGTGCACGCGTTCACGTCTGCCGCCTCTCCAGCGCCGGCGCGGTGGAGATGATGCGCGCGGCGAAGAAGGAAGGCCTGCCCGTCACCTGCGACGTCGCCATTCATCATGTCCATCTCTGCGATATGGACCTGGGCTACTTCGACTCGAACTGCCGGCTCGATCCACCGCTGCGCAGCCAGCGCGATCGCGACGCGCTCGCGCAGGCGCTCGCCGAGGGCGTCATCGACTGCCTGTGCTCCGATCACACGCCGGTGGACGACGATGGCAAGCACATGCCGTTTGCCGAGGCGGAGCCGGGCGCGACCGGCCTCGAGCTGCTGTTGCCGCTGACGCTGAAGTGGGGCGCGGCGCGCAAGCTGAATCTCGGCCAGACGCTGTCGCGCATCACCTCCGAGCCGGCGCGCATTCTCGGCACCACCTCCGGCCGGCTTGCCGCAGGCGCGCCGGCGGACATCACGATCTTCGACCCGCAGGCGCCGTTTCGCGTCAGCGCCGAAACGCTGAAGAGCCAGGGTAAGAACACGCCGTTCCTCGGCCACGAGCTGCAGGGCCGCGTGCGCACCACGATCGTCGCCGGCAACGTCGTCTACGAGGCATGAAACCGCTGCCGTTGCTGCTCATGCTGGCGCTGCTCGCCGGCTGTGCCTCCAGCGACAAGAAGGGCGGTTACTACAAGGACGACGGACCCGGTGAGCGGCCGCCGGCCAACATCGACGGCATCGCCGACGCGACGCCACGCGCCGAGCCGCTGCACAAATTCGCCAACCGCTCCTACACGGTGCTCGGCAAAACCTACACGCCGCTCACCTCGGTGCAGTCCTTCAGGCAGCGCGGGCTGGCGAGCTGGTACGGCAAGAAATTCCACGGCCAGAAGACCTCGAGCGGCGAGATCTACGACATGTACAAGATGACCGCCGCGCACCCGACGCTGCCGATCCCGAGCTACGTGCGCGTGACGCGCGTGGCGAACGGCAAGAGCGTCGTCGTGCGGATCAACGACCGCGGCCCCTTCCATTCAAGCCGCGTCATCGACCTCTCCTACGCCGCCGCCTACAAGCTCGGCTACATCCAGGCCGGCAGCGCCGAGGTCACCCTTGAGGCGATCGTGCCAGGGCAAGCGCGCGCTGACTCCCGCTAGCCTAGCCTTATAATCCGCTCCTTTTTCCCGCGGCGACTCATGCGCTTCCTCGCTCTTTTGCTCTGTCTCGTTGCCGGCGCGCAGGCGGCCGCGCCGCAGCCGCCGTCGATCATCGGCCGCTCCTGGCTGGTCGGCGATCTCTCGAGCGGACAAGTGCTCGCTTCGCACAAGGCCGACGAGCGGATCGAGCCCGCGTCCCTCACCAAGCTGATGACTGCCTACGTGGTGTTCGGCGCGCTGCGCGAGAAGAAGATCTCGCTCGGCCAGCAGGTGAAGGTGTCGGTGCGCGCCTGGCGCGCGCCGGGTTCGCGCATGTTCATCGACCCGCGCCGGCCGGTGACGGTCGACGAGCTGATCCGCGGCATGGAAGTCCAGTCGGGCAACGACGCCTGCATCGCGCTCGCCGAAGCGGTCGCCGGCGCGGAGGAAGTGTTCGCGCAGATGATGAACCGCGAGGCCGAGCGCCTCGGCCTGAAGAACACGCACTTCGTCAACGCCACCGGGCTGCCCGACGCGAAGCATTACAGCACCGCCGCCGACCTTTACAAGCTCTCCGCGGCGCTGATCCGCGATTTTCCGGCCGAGTATGCGCAGTACTACTCGCTGAAGGAGTTCCGCTACAACAACATCACGCAGCCGAACCGCAATCGCCTGCTCTGGCTCGACCCCACCGTCGACGGCGTCAAGACCGGCCACACCGAGGCCGCGGGCTACTGCCTGATCGCCTCGTCGAAGCGCGGCCCGCGGCGCCTCCTTTCGGTGCTGCTCGGCGGCACCTCCGAATCCGGACGCGCGCAGGAATCGCTCAAGCTCCTCAACTGGGGCTATCAGTTCTTCGACAGCGTGAAGCTCTACGGCGCGAGCGATGCGGTGAAGGCGGTGCGCGTATGGAAGGGCGCCGCCAATGAGGTGAAGGTCGGTTCGCCGGGCGAGCTGCTCGTCACCGTGCCCAAAGGCGAGGCCGAGAAGCTGAAGGCGGAGCTCGTCTCGCAGCAGCCCCTGATCGCGCCGCTCACGAAGGGCCAGCAGGTCGGCACGCTGCGCGTCACCTTCGACGGCAAGCCCTATGCGGAGTACCCGGTCGTCGCGCTCGAGAGCGTCGCGCAGGCGGGATTGATCGGCAGAGCCTGGGATACACTCAGACTATGGTTCAAGTGAAGCGCGACATGGTTTTCCTCAACGGCGAACTGCTGCCGATCGAGGAAGCGAAGGTGCCGGTGCTCGACCGCGGCTTCATCTTCGGCGATGGAGTCTACGAGCTCGTGCCGGTGTACTCGCGCGTCGCCTTCCGCCTCGACGAGCATCTCGCGCGCCTCGAGCGCAGCCTCGGCGAAGCGAAGATCCGCAACCCGTACTCGCGCCAGCGCTGGCGCGAGACCGTCTACCAGCTGGTCGACGCGCAGCCCTTCGAAGACCAGGGCGTCTATTTCCAGGTGACGCGCGGCGTTGCCAAGCGCGACCATTCTTTTCCGCGCGATGCGCAGCCGACCGTGTTCATGATGGCGAATCCGCTCGTCAACCCGCCGCGAGCGCAGGTCGAGGCGGGCGGCGTGGCGGTGAGCGCGCAGGACAACCGCTGGCTGCGCTGCGACATCAAGTCGATCTCGCTCATCGGCAACGTACTGCTGCGCCAGCTGTCGGCCGAGGCGGGCGCGGTCGAAACCATCCTTTTCCGCGACGGCAAGCTCACCGAGGCTTCCGCCTCCAACGTCTTCATCATCCGGCGCGGCGTCATCGTCTCGCCGCCGAAGTCCTCGCTCATCCTGCCCGGTATCACCTACGACGTGGTTGCCGAGCTGGCGAGCGCCAATGCGATGGCGATGGAGTTTCGCGAAGTGCCCGAGGCCGAGGTGCGCTCGGCGGACGAGATCTGGGTGACCTCGTCCTCGAAGGAGATCCTGGCCATCGTCTCGCTCGACGGCCGCCAGATCGGCGACGGCAAGCCTGGGCCGGTCTTCCGCCGCATGTACGAGCTCTACCAGGAGTTCAAGCGCAAGGTGATGCGCGCCGGCAAGAGGGAGGCGCTGTCGGCGTAGCGATGGTCGAGGGCTCGCCGCTCGCCTTCCCCTGCGACTTCCCCATCAAGGTCATGGGCCGTAAGCAAGCGGGCTTCGCCCGGGAAGTGATGGATGTGGTGCGGCGGCACGCGCCGGACTTCGACCCCGCGACGATGCAGATGCGGCCCAGCCGCCAGAACCACTACCTGAGCGTGACCTGCATCGTGCGCGCGACATCGCGCGAGCAGCTCGACGCCTTGTACCTCGAGCTATGCGACCATCCCGGCGTGGTGATGGTGCTATGACGCTTGTCGAAGACGTGGTCGTAAAGCGCTTGGGTCTCGCCCCCTATGAGGCGACGCTTGCGTCCATGCGCGAGTTCACGGCGCGGCGCGATGCCGCGACGGCGGACGAGCTGTGGCTTCTGGAGCATCCGCCCGTCTACACGCTCGGTCAGGGTGCCGACGAGCGTACCGTTGCCAATGAAATACCCGTCGTCCGCAGCGACCGTGGGGGCGACATCACCTATCACGGTCCGGGGCAGGTCGTGCTCTACACGCTCGTCGACCTCGCGCGCCGCGGCATCAAAGTGAAGCCCTTCGTCCGGCTTCTCGAGCAGGCGGTGATCGACCTCGTCGGCGGCGAGCGCCGGCCGGGCGCTCCGGGCGTGTACATCGATGGCGCGAAGATCGCTGCGCTTGGCATCCGTGTGGTGCGCGGCCGCGCCTATCACGGCCTCTCGCTCAACGTCGACATGGACCTTTCGCCGTTCAACGCGATCGATCCGTGTGGCTACCCGGGACTGAAAGTCACGCAGATGAAGGATCTCGGCTTCCCCACCCATCACGTCGGCGAGAGACTGAGCGAGATCCTGATCGAGAAGCTCGATGCGTGAAGCCGGCGTAAAAGAGAAGGGCGCCAGGAAGACGATCAAGATCGTCCCGCAAGCCACGCGGCTGCCCAAGCCTTCCTGGATCCGCGTGCGCGCGGCAAGCCCCAATTCGCGCTTCCACGAGATCAAGGAGATCCTGCGCGCGCAGAATCTCCACACCGTCTGCGAGGAAGCCTCGTGTCCCAACATCGCCGAGTGCTTCGGCAAGGGCACGGCAACCTTCATGATCCTCGGCGACGTCTGCACGCGCCGCTGCCCGTTCTGCGACGTCGCGCACGGCCGGCCGCTGGCGCCCGATGCGGATGAACCGCGTCACCTCGCCGAAACCATTTCTCTTTTGAAGTTGAAATATGTCGTTATCACCAGCGTCGATCGCGACGACCTGAAGGACGGCGGTGCGCAGCATTTCGTCGACTGCATTTCCGCCGCCAGGAAATCATCGCCGCAGACGACCATCGAGACGCTGGTGCCGGACTTCCGCGGCCGGCTCGATCGGGCGCTCGCCGTTCTCGATGGCGCGCCGCCCGACGTGATGAATCACAACCTCGAGACCGTGCCGCGCCTCTACAAGCAGGCGCGTCCGGGCGGCGATTACCGGCATTCGCTCAAGCTCCTTCAGGAATTCAAGAAACGTCATCCGGATGTACCGACGAAATCGGGCCTGATGGTCGGCCTCGGCGAGACCGACGAGGAGATCCTCGCCGTCATGCGCGACCTGCGCGCGCACGATGTCGACATGGTGACGATCGGCCAGTACCTTCAGCCTTCGCCGCACCACCTGGCGGTCGAGCGTTACGTCGATCCCGCCGTTTTCAAGAGATTCGAAACCGAGGCGGAAAAGCTCGGCTTCAAGCACGCCGCGGTCGGGCCGCTGGTGCGCTCCTCCTACCATGCAGACCAACAAGCCCACGAAGCGGGTATCGCTCAAGGCGCTTGACGCGCCGCCGCGCATCAGGCCCTCCGGCTATCCGGAGAAATTTCGCGCCCGCGTCGCCGGCCGCGAGAAGAAACCGCTCGGCGACCTCTTCGGGCTGACCAACTTCGGCGTCAACCTGACGCGCCTCGCGCCCGGCGCGCAGTCGTCGCTGCGCCATGCGCACGCCCTTCAGGACGAGTTCGTCTACATCCTCGAGGGCAACCCGACGCTCGTCACCAACGCCGGGGAGACGGAGCTTGCGCCAGGAATGTGCGCCGGCTTCAAGGCCGGCAACGGCGACGCGCACCACCTCATCAACCGCGGCAAGGCGGACGTTGTCTATTTGGAAATCGGCGATCGCACAAAAGGGGACAGCGCGAGCTATCCGGACGACGACATGCAGGTGGTGCAGGACGCCGAAGGCAACTGGCGCTACCTGCGCAAGGACGGCACGGCTTACTAAGAGCGGAGCGCCTCTTCGACCAGGGCGTGGAATTCCGCCCAGTCGGGCTCGCCGACGTATTCCTTCAGCACCCGGCCGTTCCGGTCGATGAGAAAGCTGGTCGGGGTAATGCGGATGCGGCCGAACTGCCTGGCGATGTCGCCGTCGCCGTCGAGCGCGACCTTGAAGGGCAGGGCGCGCCGCTGCGTGAAATCGGCCACGGAATTGGGATGGTCGGATTGCACTGCGACTGCGACCATCTCGTAGCCGCGCGGCGCGAACTTGCGGTAGGTGTCGATCATTCGCGGCATCTCCTGCACGCAGGTCGTGCACCAGGTCGCCCAGAAGTTGACCAGCACCACCTTGCCGCGCAGGTCCGAGGTCGAGAACTGCTCGCCGGAGAGGGCGGCGAAGCGCACCTCGGGCGCCGTCGGCCGCGCCATCAGCGCAAAGGCGCCGGCGGCGGCAATGCCGAGCGCGAGGACGGCGAGGAGGATTTTCGCTTTCATCAGGCCGCTATTCTGCCCTGTCCGCTGGCGTTGTCATGACGCTGGCCAAGCCAGCCATAGGCCAGCCGGAACATCAGTGCGCCTTGTCCCAGTTGTCGCCGACGCCGACTTCGACAATCAGCGGCACGTCGAGCTTCGCTACTGACTGCATCAGTTCAGTGATGTTGGTGCGGATCTTCTCGACTTCGGCTTCCGGGACTTCGAGCACGAGCTCATCGTGCACTTGCATGATTAGCTTCGACTTCAGGCCCGAACCGTCGAGCCACTTCTGCACCGCGATCATGGCGAGCTTGATCAGGTCGGCGGCGGTCCCCTGCATCGGTGCGTTGATCGCGGCGCGCTCGGCGGCCTGGCGGCGCACGGGAGCGCCGCTCTTCAGTTCGGGCAGCCAGAGGCGCCGGCCGAAGACGGTCTCGACGTAGCCGACCTCCTTCGCCTTCTTGCGCGTCTCGTCCATGTAGCGCTTCGCGCCGGGGAAGCGGGCGAAGTAACGGTCGACGTAGGTCTGCGCCGTGCCGCGGTCGATATTGAGGTTCTGCGCCACGCCGAAGGACGACATGCCGTAGATCAGGCCGAAGTTGATCACTTTGGCGACGCGCCGATGGTCGGGTTCTACTTTTGAGAGAGGAACGCCAAAAACCTCTGCGGCGGTGGCGCGATGCACGTCCTCGCCTTCGCGGAAGGCGCGCCGGAGGTTCTCGTCGCCCGAGAGGTGCGCCATGATCCTGAGCTCGATCTGCGAATAGTCGGCCGAGACGATCTTCGATCCCGGCGGGGCGATGAAGCATTCGCGGATGCGCCGGCCCGCCGCGGTGCGGATCGGGATGTTCTGCAGGTTGGGATCGTTGGAGGACAGGCGCCCGGTCACCGCGGTGGTCTGCGAGTAGGTCGTATGCACCCGTCCGGTCTTCGCGTTGACGCTCTTCGGCAGCTTGTCGGTGTAGGTCGACTTAAGCTTCGAGAGCGTGCGGTACTCGAGGATGAGGCGTGGCAACGGATGGTCGAGCGCCAGCTCGGCGAGTGAATCCTCGTCGGTCGAGGGCTGTCCCGAAGGCGTCTTCTTCTTCACTGGCAGCTTCTGCCGCTCGAACAGGATCTCCTGGATCTGCTTCGGCGAGCCGAGGTTGAACGGCTGCCCGGCCGCTGCGTACGCGTCCTGCTCCTTTTGCAGCATCTCCTTGCCGAGCTCGTGGCTCTGCGTCTCGAGCTTCGCGCGGTCGAGGAGCACGCCGTTTCGCTCGATGCGGAAGAGCACCGGCAGCGCCGGCGTCTCGATCTCGCCGTAGATGAACTTGAGCTTCTCGTCCTGCTCGATTTGCGGATAGAGCCGCTCGTGCAGGGCGAGGACGCAATCGGCTTTTTCCGCCGCATAGGCCGTCGCGCGCTCGATGCCGACCGAAGCGAACGGGATGCGCGACGCGCCCTTGCCGGCGATCTCCTCATACGTCAGCGTCGTCCAGCCGCAGTGGCGTTGCGCCAGCATTCCCAGGTCGTGCTTCTCGTGCACCTCCAGCACATAGGACTCGAGCTGGACGTCGTGCACGCAGCCGGCGAGGGCGATGCCGTGGTTGGCAAGAAGGTGCGAGTCGCGCTTCACGTTCTCGCCGGCCTTCCGGCAATCGGCGCGCTCGAGCCACGGCTTGAGAAGCGGCAGGGCATCGAGCTGCGCGGGTGCGCCGGGGTAGTCGTGAGCGACAGGCAGGTAGACCGCTTCGTCCGCGAAGGCAAATGCCAGCCCGACCAGCGTCGCGGTCATCGGCTCGTCGCTCGAGCCCATCGCGGCGAAGCCAGCGATGTCGACCGCCTCGAGCTTGAAAACGAGCTCGCGCAGCTCATCCTCGCTCACGATGGCGCGCGCGCGCCGCTTGTCTGCCGCGGCGACCGGCGCGGAAGCGGTCTCGGCAGCGCCTTCGCTCGGAGCGCTCTCGAGCTCCTTCAGCAGGCCCTTGAAGCCGAAGCGCTCGTATTGCGCGCGCTGGAGCTCCGGTTTCATCTCGAACTCCGTCAACTTCTCGAACGGGAACGGCAGCGGCACGTCGCGCTTGACGGTGAGGAGCTCGCGCGCCTTGGGCAGCCAGTCGACGATCTTGCGCAGGTTCTCGCCGCGCGTGCCGGCGATTTCGTTGGAATGAAGAAGAAGGTTGTCGAGCGAGCCGTATTGCTTGATCCACTTCGACGCGAAGCCGGGTCCGACGCCATCGACGCCGGGGATGTTGTCGATCGCATCGCCCACCAGCGTCAGGTAGTCGACGATCCGCTCCGGCGGCACGCCGAACTTCTGCGTCACGCCCGCGATGTCGAGCTTCTCGTTCGACATGGTGTTGATCCACAGCGTGCGCTCGTCGACGAGCTGCGTCAGGTCCTTGTCGCCGGTGGAGATGACGGTGCGCCAGCCGCGGCGCTTCGCTTCCTCGGCGAGCGTGGCGATCACGTCGTCGGCCTCGACGCCCTCGACGCACAGGAGCGGCCAGCCGATCGCCTTCACCGCCTCGTGCAGCGGCTCGATCTGGCGCGACAGGTCGTCGGGCATCGCGGTGCGCGTCGCCTTGTAGTCCGGATAGACCTCGTCGCGGAAAGTCTTGCCCTTGGCGTCGAACACGCAGGCGCGCGCCTGCGCCTTATAATCGGCTGCGAGCTTGCGCAGCATGTTCAGCACGCCGTAGATGGCGCCGGTCGGCTCGCCGGTTTTCGGGCTTCTCAGCTCGGGCAACGCGTGGAACGCGCGGTACAGATACGACGAGCCGTCGACCAGCAGCAGCGTCTTTTCAGGATCTCCCGACATGACCAACCAAAAGGTATTGAAGCCGGCCGGACTTGGCCACGAGATTTCGCCGCGCGAGGCGTGGAAGCTGTTCGGCATTATGGCAGAGTTCTTCGAGGCGACCGAGCGCCTGGCCGGCATCCGCCCGGCGGTTTCCATGTTCGGCAGCGCGCGCGTGAAGGAGGGCTCGGCGTACTACAAGCTCGCCGAGGAAACCGCGCGCCTGCTCTCCGACGCCGGCTTCGCCATCATCTCCGGCGGCGGCCCCGGCGTGATGGAAGCGACCAACAAGGGCGCCTTCCACGGCAAGGGCCTCGCGGTCGGGCTGAACATCGACCTGCCGTTTGAGCAGGCCTCCAACAAGTACCAGCACATCAGCCTGCGCTTCAAGCATTTCTTCGCGCGCAAGGTGATGTTCGCCAAGTTCGCCACCGCGTTCGTGGTCATGCCTGGCGGCTACGGCACGCTCGACGAGCTGTTCGAGGCGCTGACGCTGGTGCAGACCGGCAAGACGCGGCAGATGCCGATCATCCTCGTGCACGAGCCCTTCTGGCGCGGCCTGCTCGACTGGTGCAAGAGCCGCCTGGTCGAGGAGGGCATGATCGACGCGACCGACATCGATCTCTTGCAGGTGTGCAACGAGCCGAAGGAGGTGGTCGACGCGATTTTCGCCTTCTACGAGAAGCGCGGCTTCGAGCCCTCGCCGGCGGAGCGCGAGGTGATGCTGAACCTCTAGTAGTAAAATCGTTCACTCATGCGGCGTTTCGTGCTTTTGCTGGCGTTCCTGTCGTTCAACGCCATGGCGCAGCGCAAGCCGCCGCCCATGGAGCCGATCCCGGAAGCGCCGCCGCCGCCCGAGCCCGGTATCGAGCAGGCCGAGGTGCGCATCCCGGTGCCCAGCGGCGACAAAGTGGAGGAGATCCGCGAAGGAGGCCGCGTGGTGATGCTCAAGGTCACGCCCAAGAACGGCAAGCCGTACTACCTCGTCGACACCAGCGGCGCCGGCCAGTGGCAGCGCCGCGAGACGCTCGACGACGGCATCCGCGTGCCGATGTGGCCCATCTGGATCTTCGACTGATTGTCGGTCTATACCCCTGTCTCTGAGAGCGAGCTCGCGGCCTGGCTTGCCAATTACTCGGTGGGCACGCCGGTCGCGTGCGAGCCGATCAAGGCCGGCATCGAGAACACCAATTACTTCGTCACCACCAGCCAGGGCCGCTACGTGCTCACCCTGTTCGAGCGGCTGCCGGCCGCGGAGCTGCCTTTCTATCTCGATCTCATGGCGCACCTCGCGCGCCATGGCATTCCCTGCCCGGCGCCGATCGCCGATCTCCAGGACCGCTACCTCCAGCACCTGAACGGCAAGCCCGCCGCGCTGGTGACGCGGCTCCCCGGGCGCTCGCTTGAGAACCCGGGCGAGAGCGAGTGCGGCGAGCTTGGCGCCCTGCTCGGACGCATGCACCTGGCCGGGCGCTCCTACCCGTCGTACCTGGAAAACCCCCGCGGCCCGAAGTGGTGGCGCTTTGCCGCCCAGGAGGTGATGCCGTTTCTCGATTCGAAGCAAAAGGCATTGTTGTCAAAAGAGCTGGAATTCCAGTCGCAGCAGCGCTTTCCCGACCTGCCGCGCGGCCCGGTGCACGCCGATCTGTTCCGTGACAACACGCTGTTCGAGAACGGGCGCATTTCGGGCGTGATCGACTTCTATTTCGCCGGCGTCGACTGCCTGCTCTACGACGTCGCCGTGTGCGCGAACGACTGGTGCCTGGAGGAGGGCGGTGTCGCGCTCGATGCCGGGCGCACGCGCGCGCTGCTCGCCGGCTGCCAGGGCGTGCGGCCGTTCACGCCGCTCGAGCAGGCGGCCTGGCCGGCGCTGCTGCGCGCCGCCGCGCTGCGCTTCTGGCTCTCGCGGCTGTACGACCACCATCTGCCCCGCGCGGGCGTGCTGGTGCACGCGCACGATCCGGAACAGTTCCGCCGGATCCTCGACGAGCGCGTTCGCGCGCGCCCGGCCTGGCTCGCATGATGCGGGCCCGCATCGTCAGCGCCGCCCACGGCGCGCGCTGGCTCCTGGAAGGGTGGAATCTCTTTCGCGCCGCGCCGTTCGCCTGGCTCGCCCTGCTTCTCGCGTACTGGCTGTTGATGACGCTCGTCTCGCTGGTCCCGTTCCTCGGCGTGGCCGTCGCCTCGATCGTCGTGCCGGCGTTCTCGGTCGGCTTCATGTCGGCGGCGCGCGCCGCCAGCCTGCGGGCGAACGTGGAGCTGTCGCTGCTTTTCGAAGGGTTCCGCCATGCGCTGCGCGCGCAGCTCCTGCTCGGCGCGGTCTATCTCGTCTGCCTCGCGCTGGTGCTCGGCGGCAGCGCGCTCGCCGACGAAGGCGCGCTGGCGCGCTGGATGCTGACCGGCCGGCGGCCCGCCAACGAGGTGCTGCAGTCGGACGACTTTCTCGCCGCGCTCGCTTGCGCCGCGGCGCTCTACGCGCCGGTGACGATGATGTTCTGGTTCGCGCCGCCCCTCGCCGCCTGGCACTCGGCGAGCCCGCCGAAGGCGCTCTTCTACAGCTTCTTCGCCTGCCTGATGAATTGGCGCGCCTTTGTCGCTTACGGCGCGGCGGCGGCGCTGGTGACGCTGGTCCTGCCCTTCATCGTGGTGGTGACGCTGCGCAGCGTGATCGGCGGCGCGTCGTTCGCCTGGCTCGCCTTCCCGCTGCTCGGCGTGCTGCTGCCGACGCTGTTCGCCAGCTTCTACGCCAGCTACCGCGACGTCTTCGCGAGCGCTGAATGAGCTGCGAGCTCTGCGACTCGGACGGCGGCAGCGCGCTCTGGCGCGAGGATCTCTGCCGGGTGGTCCGGCCGACGGTGGACGGCTATCCGGGATTTCTGCGAGTGATCGTCAACCGCCACGTCAAGGAAATGACCGATCTCGAGGAGCGGGCGCGCCTGATGCAGGTGGTTTTCGCCTGCGAAGCAGCGCTGCGCCAGCTCTACAGCCCGGACAAGGTGAACCTCGCCAGCCTCGGCAACGTCGTGCCGCATGTGCACTGGCACGTGATCGCGCGCTTCGTCGAGGATGCGCATTTTCCGGACGCCATCTGGGCCGCTCCGCGTCGTCAGCCGAAGCCGCGCGCTGCAGTGGCTGATCAGGCGTTGACCCGGGCTATCATTGCCGCCCTGTGAGCGCGGTTCCGACCGAAATCAAGCTGCACCAGAAGTCGCGCGTGCTGGAGATCGCCTTCGACGACGGCAAGATCTTCCGCCTGCCGTACGAGTATCTGCGCGTCTATTCGCCATCGGCCGAAGTGCGCGGCCATGGACCCGGGCAGGAAGTGCTGCAGACCGGCAAGCAGGCGATCGAGATCCGTACCATGGAGCCGGTCGGCTCGTACGCGGTCCAGCCGCAGTTTTCCGACGGCCACGGCACCGGCATCTATTCCTGGGACTACCTCTACGAGCTGGGCAAGAACCAGGAAAAGATGTGGGCTGAGTACCTGCAGCGGCTGAAAGCCGCGGGCGCGAGCCGTGAGTAAAGAAACTGATTTCGGCTATCAGCGCGTTCCCGAGGACGAGAAGGCGCGCCGCGTCGGCGCGGTCTTTGATCGCGTCGCCGATCGCTACGACCTGATGAATGATCTCATGTCGCTCGGCCTGCACCGCGCATGGAAGGCGTTCGCTGTCGGCATCGCGCGTCCGCGGCGCGGCGAGCGCATCCTCGACATCGCCGCCGGCAGCGGCGACCTCGCGCGCGCGCTGGCGAAGCGCGTCGGCCCCGACGGCGAGGTCTGGCTCACCGACATCAATCGCCGCATGCTCGAGCGCGGCCGCGACCGGCTGCTCGACACGGGGCTCATCGCGCCGGCGGTGCAGTGCGACGGCGAGCGCCTGCCGTTTGCCGAGGCGAGCTTCGACTGCGTCACCGTCGCTTTCGGCCTGCGCAACATGACACGCAAGGACGCGGCGCTCGCCGAGATGCGGCGCGTGCTGCGGCCGGGCGGCAGGCTGGTGGTGCTCGAGTTCTCGAAAGTCTGGAAGCCCCTCGAGCCCGCGTATGACCTTTACTCGTTCAAGGTCTTGCCATGGCTCGGCGAGCGCGTCGCTGGAGACGCGGCAGCCTATCGCTATCTCGCCGAATCGATCCGCATGCACCCCGACCAGGCGACCCTGGCGGCGATGATGGGCGCCGCCGGGCTCGAGCGCGTCGAGGTTTTCAACCTTGCCGCCGGTGTGGTTGCCGTGCACCGGGGGTTCCGGATTTGATAGCATGGGTTTCTGGAGGATTCCCCATGAACAAGCTGGTCTTTGTGCTTTCGATCCTGATGCTCGGCGCCGTCGTGTTCGCGACCGACGCTGACGCCGCAAAGCGCCTCGGCGGCGGCCGCTCCGTCGGTACGCAACGCAACGTCACCACACCGCCCGCAGCGACACCCGCCAAGCCCGCCCAAGCGCAGCAACAGGCGGCGCCGGCGCAGCAAGGCAGCAAGTGGGGCATGCTCGGCGGCATTCTCGGCGGGCTCGCGCTTGGCGGTTTGCTCGCCTGGGCGCTGAGCGGCACGGGCCTCTCCACGATCCTCCTAGTCGCGCTGCTCGCGATCGTCGCGTTCATGGCATTCCGCGCCTTTGGTCGTCGTCGCGCGGAGCCCGCTCCGGAAAACGTGCAATTCGCCGGCATGGGCGGCAGCGAGCGCGTCCAGCTGCCTGCGGGCGGTGCCCCGTCGGCGGCGCCAGCGGCGATCGCCGTGCCGGCGGGCTTTGACGCCGCCACGTTCCTGCGTGCGGCGAAGCTCAACTTCGTCAAGCTGCAGATCGCCAACGATTCCGGCAAGCTCGACGAGATCCGCGACTTCACGACCGACGAGATGTTCAACGAGCTGCGCAAGGACGTCATGACGCGCTCGGACGCGCAGCAGACCGACGTCGTGTCGCTCAACGCCGATCTGCTGGAAGTGGCGACGGAGCAGGACAGCCACTGGGCGAGCGTGCGCTTCTCGGGCATGGTGCGCGAGACGCCGGACGCCGTGCCGGTCGGGTTCGAGGAAGTCTGGAACCTCGTCAAGCCGACGCAAGGCTCGGCCGGCTGGCTCCTCGCCGGCATCCAGCAGATGCATTGAAGAGCGCCTTGCTCAGCGAAAAGGCCACCCCCGCGGTGGCCTTTTGCTTTTTCATGAACGCGCTGCTGGAACGCGAGCCTTGGGCGCGGGAGCGCCTTGCGGCCTTCGCGGGCGAGACGGTCGAGCTCGTGCCCGTGCCGCTGCCGCCGCTTCGCGTCACCATCCTCGAAGACGGGCGCCTCCAGGCCGGCGGCGAGGCGCCGGATCTCGTCCTCCAGGTCGGACCGGACGCAGTCTTCGCGCTCGCCCGCGGCGAGGAGGAATTCCTGCGCGCGGTCGAGGTGAACGGCAACGCCCGCCTCGCCCAGGAAGTCGCCTCTCTCGCGCGGCATCTGCGCTGGGATATCGAAGAGGAGCTGGCGCGCGTCTTCGGCGACGTCGCCGCGCATCGCATGGCCGGCGCGGCGCGTGGGTTCGCCGCGTGGCACCTCGACGTAGCGAAGCGCGTCACGACCGCCGCGGCGGACTTCCTCGCCGAGGAGGCGCGCATCCTGGTGCGCCGCGACGACCAGGCCGTGCACGCCCGCGCGGTGGCCGAGCTGCGCGACGCGCTGGCGCGCCTCGAAAAACGGATCGAGCGCCTTGGGTAGACTCGTCCGGTTGGCGCGCATCTTCGCCATCGGCCTGCGCTTCGGGCTGCTCGACCTCGGCGTCGACTCGAAGCGGCACACGCCGCGCGCGGTGCGGCTGCGCCAGGCACTCGAGGCGCTCGGGCCGATCTTCGTCAAGTTCGGCCAGATCCTCTCGACCCGGCGCGACCTCCTGCCGCTCGACGTCGCCGACGAGCTCGCCAAGCTGCAGGACCGCGTGCCGCCGTTCGCCCCGGAGCTGGCGGCGGCCGAAATCGAGAGAAGCCTCGGCATCCGGATCGAGGACGCGTTCACGACTTTCGAGCGAGAGGCGACCGCCAGCGCCTCGATCGCGCAGGTGCATTTCGCCACGCTCAAGGACGGCCGCGAGGTGGCGATCAAGGTGCTGCGGCCGGGCGTCGAGAAGGCGATCGCCCGGGACCTGGCGCTGCTCGAGACCGCCGCCGGCCTGATCGATCGCACGGCCGAGGGCAAGCGCCTCAAGCCGCGCCAGGTCGTGGCCGAGTTCGCCCACCACCTCGACGAGGAGCTCGACCTCATGCGCGAGGCGGCGAACGCGAGCCAGCTCAGGCGCAATTTCGCCGGCTCGCCGCTGCTTGCCGTGCCGGAAATGTACTGGGAGCTCTGCTCGCAGCGCGTCATCGTCATGGAGCGCATGCGCGGCGTGCCGATCTCGCAGAAAAAAATTCTCGAGGAAAAAGGCGTCGATATCGCCGCCCTGGCGCGCGCCGGCGTCGAGATCTTCTTCACCCAGGTTTTTCGCGACGGTTTCTTCCACGCCGACATGCACCCGGGCAACATCTTCGTCTCGACCGAGGGGGAGACGAAGGGTCGCTACGTCGCCTTGGACTTCGGCATCATGGGCACGCTCTCCGACGTCGACAAGAGCTACCTCGCGCACAACTTCCTCGCCTTCTTCAACCGCGATTACCGGCGCGTGGCGCTCGCGCACCTCGAAGCCGGCTGGGTGCCGCCGGGGACGCGCGTCGACGAGTTCGAGGCGGCGATTCGCGCCGTGTGCGAGCCGATCTTCGCCCGGCCGCTGCGCGAGATCTATTTCGGCAAGCTGCTGCTGCGCTTGTTCCAGACCTCTCGCCGCTTCAACGTACAGGTCCAGCCGCAGCTCGTGCTGCTGCAGAAGACGCTGCTCAACATCGAGGGCCTGGGCCGCGATCTCGATCCCGAGCTCGATCTCTGGCGCACCGCCAAGCCCTACCTGGAGCGCTGGATGAATGAGCAGGTCGGCTGGCGCGCGCTGCTGCGCACCGTCAAGGAGGAAGCGCCCTACTGGGCGGCCACGCTGCCGCAGCTGCCGCGGCTCGTCCACCGCGCGCTTGCCGACGACCGCCTGGGTGAGCTGCGCGAATCCCTCGACCGTCTCGCCGACGAGAGCGCGCGACGCAACGATCTCGCCGCGTTCATGGCGGCGCTGCTTGCGGTCGCGCTCCTGATCGCGCTCGTCAGTCTCTTGTGAAGCGCAGGAAGTAGTTCTCGCGCATCAGCTTCACTTCCTCGGCGTAGCGGAAGCCCGCGCTCTCGATCTCGCGGCGAAAGTCCTCCTTGCCGGCGCGCACGTGCTTCAGGATCCAGTCGGGACTGACGCCCGGGATGCGCTCGAAGTCGACGATGACGAGGGTGCCGCCCGGGCGCAGCGCGCGACGGATCGAGGCCAGCATTGCCCGCGGATCCTCGAAGTGGTGGTATGCATCGCAAATGAAGGCGACATCGACCGAGCCCTCGTCGAGGCGGGTATCGGCCTGCGTCGAAACGATGCCGACGACGTTTCCCAGGCGGGCGGCGCGTGCGCGTTCGAGGTTGCCGTCCACGAACGCGCGCGCGATGTCGACCGCGTAGACGCGGCCTTGCGCGCCGACCCGGACGGCGAAAAGGCGGGTGAAAAGGCCGGTGCCGGCACCGACATCGGCGACCGACTGCCCGGGCTTCGGCGCCACCGCGTCGACGATGGCGAGACGCTTCTCATAGACCTTCCGCCCCTCGGTCTCCAGGCTCCGCTGCCAGCGTCCGAAGTCGGGGTCCTGGTACTGCGTATTGATGTCGGGCGATGCGCCCTGGCCAAGCGCTACGCACGAAACGAGAAAGAGAAAGGAAAGGCAGAATCTCGCCATGGCGCAGGATAGCTCGCAGCCGCCGTTCTGGAACACGCGCTACCGCGACGGCACGACGCCCTGGGACGCGGGCGGGGTGCCGCCGAAGCTCACGGCATGGCTCGTGCGCCAGCCGGCCGCACTCCGAGTGCTCGTGCCGGGCTGCGGCAGCGGCTACGAGGTGCGCCTTTTCGCCGAGCGCGGCGATGACGTCCTCGGCATCGACTTCGCCGACGCCGCGCTCGACACCGCGCGGCGCAAGCTGGGCAAGCTTGCGGGCCGCGTCAGGCAAGCGGATTTCTTTCGGCTCGCGGAAGCGCCTTTCGATCTCGTCTACGAGCGCACTTTTCTCTGCGCGCTGCCGCGCCACGCCTGGCCCGACTGGGCGGGCAAGATCCCTCAGCTGGTGCAGTCCGGTGGCAGGCTCGCCGGCTTCTTCTACGTCAACGACAACGAGCGCGGTCCGCCTTTCGGAATTTCCCTCCAGAAGCTGCATGAGCTCCTCGATGGTGCGTTTCTGAAAGAGGAAGAAGAAGAAATTCCCGCCGGGCAATCGGTGCCCGCGCTCGCCGGCCACGAGGTTTGGCAGGTCTGGAAGCGGCGGCTATGATGGCGCGCGAATGCTGATCGCCTCGGTCATCCTGTACCTGCTGATCACCATCGCGATCGGACTCTGGGCGGCGCAGCGGGTCAGCAATTCCAGGGACTACCTGCTCGCCGGCCGCAGCCTGCCGCTCTACATGAGCGCGGCGACCGTGTTCGCCACCTGGTTCGGCGCCGAGACCGTGCTCTCGGTGTCGGCCACCTTCGCCAAGGAGGGCATGGGCGGGGTCATCGCCGATCCGTTCGGCTCCTCTTTCTGCCTGGTGTTCGTGGCGCTGTTCTTCGCGCGCGCGTTCTACCGCATGGACCTGCTGACGATCGGCGACTTCTACCGCAAGCGCTACTCGAAGTCGGTCGAGGTCGTCACCTCGGTGGCGATCACCGCGTCCTACCTCGGCTGGACCTCGGCGCAGATGACCGCGCTCGGACTGGTGTTCTCGGTTCTTTCTGGCGGCGCGCTGTCGCTCGAGGCCGGGATCGTGCTCGGCGCGGTGATCGTGCTCGGCTACACCATCTGGGGCGGCATGTGGTCGGTGGCGATGACCGATCTGTTCCAGTCGGTGATCATTCTCGTCGGCCTCGCGGCGGTGGCCTGGCTGGTGGGCGACATGGCCGGCGGTGCGTCCAAGGTGATCGCCGCGGCGTCGGAGGCGGGGAAGTTCGGGTTCTTTCCCAAGGCGGACCTCAAGGACTGGCTCTTCTTCGTCGCCGCATGGATGACGCTCGCGATCGGCTCGATCCCGCAGCAGGACGTGTTCCAGCGCGTCACGTCGGCGAAGGACGAGAAGACCGCGATCCGCGGCTGCCTGCTGGGGGGCGGCGTGTACTTCCTGTTCGCGTTCGTGCCGATGTTCATCGCCTACGCGGCGCTGGTCATCGACCCGGGCTACGCGAAGCTCTTCGCCAGCGAGGACGCGCGCGAGATCCAGCGCATCCTGCCGCATCTCATCCTGGAACGCACGCCGCTGTGGGCGCAGGTGCTGTTCTTCGGTGCGCTGCTCTCGGCGATCCTTTCCACCGCGAGCGGCGCGCTGATGGCGCCGACGGCGCTTTTCACCGAGAACGTGATCCGGCCCTTCGCGCCGAAGCTCGGCGACCGGCAGTTCCTGCTGCTGCTGCGCGTGGTGCTGGTGCTGTTCACGCTGGCGGCGTTGCTGTTCGCGCTCAACTCGAAGAGCACCATGTACGAGATGGTGCAGAACGCCTACAAGGTGACCCTCGTGTCCTGCATCGTGCCGCTCGCCGCCGGCATCTACTGGCGCCGCGCAAGCAACGCCGGCGCGATGCTGTCGGTCGTGTTCGGCCTCGCGTCGTGGGGTATCGCCGAATTGATTTCGGGCGAGGCCACGGTCGTCCCGCCGCAATTCGTCGGCCTGGCGTTCTCGGTCCTGGGCATGGTGCTCGGGTCATTTCTGCCAAGGGCGCAACCCCATCACGCCAGCCACCACTGAACCCGTTCTCTGGCTGCGCGGCTCGCCGACCGCGCGCATCCTGTTCGCGCTTTACGTCGTCCTGACCGCCTACGCCTCGCTCTATCCGCTCGAGGGCTGGCACGACCACGGCCTCAATCCGTTCGCCTATCTCGACGCGCCGTGGCCGCGCTACATCACGACGTTCGATGTCGCGGTCAACCTGCTCGGCTACATGCCCTACGGCTTCCTTTGCGTCGCTGCCCTGGGGCCGCGCCTGCGCGGCGTCGGCGCGGTCATCGTCGCCACCGGGACCGGGCTCGTCCTCTCGCTCGCCCTGGAGGCCGGGCAGAGCTACCTGCCGGCGCGAGTGGCGGTGAACCTCGACGTGCTCTGCAACCTGGCCGGCGCCGTCCTCGGCGCGACGCTCGGCGCGCTGCTGGTGCCGCGCTGGATGCGGGAGGGGCCCGTGGGCCGGGCACGCGCGGCGCTCTTTCTGCCGGGCGTCGACATCGACGTCGGCCTTGTCCTCGTCGGCTTGTGGCTCTTCGTGCAGCTCAATCCGGCGACCCTGCTCTTCGCCGCCGGAGACCTGCGCGACCTGGTGGCGGCGACGCCAGGACGGGCGCGCCGGCCGGAATTCTTCGCCGGCGTGGAGGCGTTCACAGCCGCCGCCAACCTCGTCGGCGTCGGCCTGCTCGTCTCGGCGCTGACGCGGCCGGGGCAGCCAGTGCGGACGCTGATCTGCGCGCTGGTGGGAATCGCCTTGGCGGTGAAGATCGCCGCCTTCGCGGTGGTGATGCGGGCGGAAAACGTTCTCGCCTGGCTGACGCCAGGGGCGCAGTACGGCCTCGTGCTCGGCCTCGTCGCGGTGCTGTTCGCAGTGAGGATGCCGCCCACCGCCCGACTTGCGGTGGCCGCCGTGCTCCTCATGGCGGCAACCGTGCTGGTCAATCTCGCGCCGCCCAATCCGTATCTCGCCGCGACGCTCAAGCTCTGGCAGCAGGGACATTTCCTCAACTTCAACGGCCTGACGCGCCTGGTGAGCGCGCTGTGGGTCTTCGCCGCGCTCGCCTACCTTATCTACTTCGCGGCGCGGCGCCGTGAGGCGAGCGGGTAAAATCACGCATGTCCTACTATTCACGCCACGTTTTCTTCTGCTGTAACCAGCGCGACGAAGGCGCCGACCGGCCTTGCTGCAACGCCAAGGGCGCTTCGGCGTTGCGCGACTACGCCAAGAAGCGAGTCAAGGAGCTCGGCCTCGCCGGCGAAGGCAAGGTGCGCATCAACCAGGCCGGCTGCCTCGATCGCTGCGAGGAAGGTCCCTGCGTCGTCGTCTATCCCGATGCGGTCTGGTACACCTACGTCGACAAGTCCGACATCGACGAGATCGTCGAGGAGCATCTGCAGAAAGGCCGCGTCGTCGAACGGCTCAGGATGTAATGCGTGCCAGCACGCGACGCGAGCTCGTCGCGGGGCCTGCGGGGCGCATCGAATGCGCGGTCGACGCGCCGGAAGGCGAATCGCGCGGCCGTGCCCTGATCGCGCATCCCCATCCGCAGTTCGGCGGCACGCTCGACAACAAGGTGGTGCAGACCCTGGCGCGGGCCTTCGTCGGCCTGGGCTACGAGGCCTGGCGGCCGAACTTTCGCGGCATCGGCGAAAGCGAGGGCGCGTACGACCAGGGCAACGGCGAGGTCGACGACCTTCTGGCGGTGTACGAAAAAATCTCCGGCGCAGCCGTGCTGGCGGGCTTTTCCTTCGGCGCCGCCATGCAGGCGATGCTCGCGACGCGCGTCAAGAGCGAACGCATGGTGCTGGTCGGCGTGGCGGTGACCAATTTCCACGTGCCGCCGGTTCCAGCGGGAACCCTCGTCATCCACGGCGAGCGCGACGAGACCATTCCCCTGGCGGCGGTGCTCGACTGGGCGCGGCCGCAGGGGCTGGCGGTGACCCTGGTCCCGGACGCGGACCACTTCTTCCATCGTAAGCTGGACGTGTTGCGCGCCCTGGTCGAAGGGAGCTGGAAATAATGCTTTGGGTGAAGTCCCTGCACCTCGTGTTCATGGTGACCTGGTTCGCCGGCCTCTTCTATCTGCCGCGGCTGTTCGTCTATCACGCCACGGCCGAGGACCGGATCTCGATCGAGCGCTTCAAGATCATGGAGCGCAAGCTCTTCTGGGGAATCATGACGCCGGGCGCGGTGCTCACCGTCGCCTTCGGCCTGTGGCTCTGGCTCGGCTGGTTCCGCGGCGCCTTCACGAGCTGGTTCCACGCCAAGCTCACGCTGGTGGCGATTCTCATCGCCTATCACCTGTGGTGCTGGCGCCTGCTCAAGGACTTCGCCGCCGAGCGCAACAGGAAGAGCCACGTCTGGTTCCGCTGGTTCAACGAATTCCCCATCCTCGTGCTCGTCGCCACGGTGCTGCTCGTTGTCTTCAAGCCGTTCTGAGGCCTTCTTCGCGAGCTGCCCTCGCGGCCTGGAGGAGCTTCTCTTGCAGGAGCTTTCCTCGTTAGGGGGAGAGAACGCGAGACAGACGCCCGGAGGGGTCGCGTTCAGCGGCACATGGGAAATCGCCTATCGCGCCAACCTCTGGTCGCGGATTGCTTCGCGGATTCTCTGGAAGGTCGGCGAGTTCCAGTACGCCAACGAGAAGGATCTTTACGACGCGAGCAAGGCGCTCGACTGGCCCAGGTACTTCGCAGTGCAGAAGAAAATCCGCGTCAACGTCACGGCGCAGAAGAGTCCGCTGAAGAGCCTCGAGTTCGCGACGCTGAAGGTGAAAGACGCGGTTTGCGACCGCTTCCGCGACAAGCTCGGCAGCCGGCCCGATGTCGATCGCGCGGCGCCGGACGTGCGCATCCACGTCTTCCTCGAGGAAGCGAAGGGCATCCTTTATCTCGATACCTCCGGCGAGGCGCTCTTCAAACGCGGCTGGCGCATGGACATCGCCGACGCGCCCCTGCGCGAGAACCTCGCCGCGGGGATCATCATGCTGTCGGGATGGAAATTCGACCAGCCGCTGCTCGATCCGATGTGCGGCGGCGGGACGCTGCTCTCCGAGGCCGCGGCCATGGCGCGCGGCCGCGCGCCGGGCGCGAAACGGACTTTTGGTTTCGAGAAACTGGCTGCGTTCGATTCGGCGCTGTGGGAAAAGATCAAAAAGGAAAGAACCATCGAGCCCGTCGAGCCGCGCCTCTACGGTAGCGATACCGACCCTGAAGCGCT
>JAXDQC010000063.1:0-2556 GCA_034668045.1 Betaproteobacteria bacterium
TTCGAGGAACAGGAGGCCTGCGCCCGACATGGCCAGGCTGCCGTAATGCACGGTGTGCCAGGGCTGCGCGCTGCCATCGACGGCGGAGTACTGGCACATCGGCGAGACGACGATGCGGTTGGGCAGCGTGACGCCTCCGACCTGGATCGGCGAGAACAGCTTCGATTCCATCAGGGTGCGGCGACGGCGATGCCGTGCTCGGAAAAGATCTTGCGGATCGCCTTGGCGAAGACGACGGCGCCGGGCTGGTCGCCGTGCAGGCAGAGCGTGTCGGGCGAGACCGGGATCGGCTTGCCCGAGAGCGAGGTGAGAAAGCGCTTCTCGACCATCCCGAGGGCGCGCTCGGCGGCGACGCCGGCATCCTCGATCATCGCGCCCGGCTTGCCGCGCGGTGAGAGCGTGCCGTCGTCGGCATAGCCGCGGTCGGCGAACACTTCACCCGCGACCTGCAGCCCGTGCTTTTTTGCGATCGTCATCATGAGCGAATTGGACAGGGCGTACAGAATCACACCGCCGCCCAGATCCCCGACGGCACGCGCCATGGCGTCGGCCAGGCCTTCGTCGTTCGCGGCCATGTTGTAGAGCGCGCCGTGGCATTTGACGTGGTGCAGCCGCGCACCGGCGGCGCGCGCAAAGGCTTCGACCGCGCCCGCCTGGTAGACGATGAGGTCGTACATGTCCTGCGGCGAGATCTTCATGACCCGCCGGCCGAAGCCCTGAAGGTCGGGAAGCGAGGGATGCGCGCCGATGGCCACTCCGTGGTCGACCGCCAGCTTTACGGTGGTGCGGATGGTCGCCGGATCACCGCCGTGAAAGCCGCAGGCAATGTTCGCCGACGAGATGAAAGGCATCATCTCGGCGTCGGCGCCCATCTTCCAGGCGCCGTAGCTCTCGCCCATGTCGCAGTTGATGTCGATCGTTTTCTTCATTGTCCGTAATTCCACGCGATGCCGCGCAGCGCCGAGGAAAGCCTTTCCTTCACATGGTGGCGCAGCTCCGCCGCCATGCCCAGATCGCAGCGCGTGAAATGCACCGAGCCGCCCGGTGCCAGCTGCGCGAGTCGCGGCACGTCGGCCGACACGATCTCGGCGATCCTCGGATAGCCGCCGGTGGTCTGGTGATCGGCCATCAGCGCGATCGGTGTCCCATTTGCCGGCACCTGCACCGTGCCCAGCGCAGTCGGCCCGGATAGTATCTCATCGGCCTGCGCGCGCACGAGCGCCGGCCCGGCGAGGCGAAACCCCATGCGGTTCGATTCCGGCGCGATCTTCCACACCGCATCGAAGAAGGTGCGCTGCGCGCTCGAGTCGAAGCTCGGGAAGTGCTGTCCTTCGAGCACGTGGACCAGGATTGGCTCGCGGTCGGGCAGCGTGAGCGGCGGCGCCGACCATCGCACACTGCCGTCGTGCGTCTTCTTGAGCTTGGAAAACCGGCCCGAGGCCGCAGGATCGCGCAGCGGCAGGACATCGCCGTGCTTGAGCGCCCTGCCGTCGAAGCCGCCGAAGCGCCCCGGGAGGTAGGTGCTGCGGCTGCCGAGCACCGGCTCCACGCCGAAGCCGCCCGCCACGGCGAGATAGGCGCGCGCGCCGCGCACCGCGCGCCCGACGTTGAAGCGGCTGCCCGCCCGCGCGAGCACCGGACGGTTGTGCGGGAAGCTGCCCTTGAACTCGGCGCCGCACACCGCGACCAGCGTGTCCTCTTCAAAGGCAACCTCGGGGCCGATCACGGTGATCTCGAGCGCCGCTTCGCCGGCGTCGTTGCCGACCAGCGCGTTGGCGAGCGCAAGCGCGACCGGGTCCATGGCGCCGCCGGGACACAGGCCCACATGCTGCAGGCCGTGGCGGCCCTCGTCCTGCAGCGTGGTGAGCAGCCCCGGCCTGAGGACCCGGATGCTCATTTCTGCAGGGCCATGAATTCTTCCGCGGAGATGGCGCGAAAGCGCACGCGGTCCCCGGCGGCGAACAGGCTCGGCTGCTCCCGGCTCGCGTCGAAAATCGTGAGCGGCGTGCGACCGATGACGCTCCAGCCGCCGGAGATGGCGTAGGGATAGACCACGGTCTGCTCGTTGGCGATCGCCACCGCGCCCGGAGCCACCAGCGCGCGCGGCGTGGCGCGTCGGGGCACCTCGAGCTTCTCGTCGAGGCCGCTCATGTAGGCGTGCCCCGGCGCGAAGCCGATCATGAGCACGCGGTACTCGGCGGCGGCGTGCCGCTCGGCGACTTCCTCGACGCTGAGCTTCACCTGCTTCGCCACCTCCTCGAGGTCGGGCGAGAACTCGCGCTCGTAGCAGACCGGGACTTCCACGGTGCGCGTCGAATCCACGCCTGCGGCCAGACGCTCCTTCATGCATTCCTGGACCACCATCGCCGCAGCCTGCAGGGAGTCGCCGTGGACGTCGGGGTGGTCGGGGTCGAAGTGCAGCGCCAACCCGCCCAGCGCCGGCACCACGCCGCGCATCCAAGGCAGCGATCGCGCGTGCACGGCGACGGCGAGCCGCTGCACGAACGCATTCACCTCGAGATCGAGCTTGTCGGAAAACTCGATGTACGCGGCGCA
>JAXDQC010000064.1:0-20623 GCA_034668045.1 Betaproteobacteria bacterium
GCCGAGTGCCGGATCGGCAGCCGCGAAACGGTGATGAACCACGTGACGATCTTGGCCGCCGTGATCGAGGACAACGTCGTCATCGGCCCGGGCGCGCGCATCATCGGGCCGCTGACCATCGGCCGCGGCGCGACCATCGGTCCCAACGCGGTCGTCACCGGCGACGTCGCCTCGCACTCCATTGTTGGTGATAAAGGTCACGACGACGCCGGCGTCGTCGAAAAACGACACGAAATTCAAGCACCGTCGTGAACACCTGACATTACGGCGGGTCCAATGTCGTGGAAACATAACGACATGCTCCACGCCGCCAAGGCGCTCGCCGCCGCGATGCCGTATCCGCGGTCCTTCCTCGGGCTGCTGCTCACCGGTTTCACGCTGGTGATGCTGCCGCTGGTGGGCGCGCTCGCGTACTCGGCGTGGAACACCGAGCGGCTGACAGCGCAGAGCCGTGCAGCGGTCTTCACCGCCTCGCAGGCGGCGCGCGCCAGCCGCTCGCTGGTCGACCGGATCGCGGCGATCGAGCGCGTCGCGCAGCAGCTGACGGTGCTCAACGACCCGCGCCTCGCGACCGACTACGGCCGCGTGCACCGCAGCTTCAAGCAGCTCGCCGAGGAGATCGCGCAGCTGCCGATCGACGATGCGCAGACCACCGCGCTCGCCCGCACCGTCGAGCAGGAGCAGAGCCTGTACGACCTGCTCACCACCGAGCCGCGGCCGCGCCTCGACTCGCGCACGGTCGGCGAGCGCGTCGACCGGTTGATCGAGAGCGCGCGCGACGTGATGGCGATCAACAACCGCATCGCCGACCGCGAGGTGCAGCGGCTGCACAACAAGGCCGAGCAGGTGCAGCGCGGCCTGCTGCTGCTCGTGTTCTTCAGCACCGCGGTGGCGCTGATCATCGCCCTCGCTCTCACGCGCTACATCGCGCGGCCGATCTCCGAGATCGACGCTGCCATCCGGCAGCTCGGCGGCGCCGACTTCTCGCGCGCCATCACCGTGCGCGGGCCGGAAGACCTGCGTTATCTGGGAAGACGGCTGGATTGGCTGCGCCGGCGCCTGGAGGAGTTCGAGACGCAGAATAACCGCTTCCTGCGCCATGTCTCTCACGAGCTGAAGACGCCGCTCACCGCGCTGCGCGAGGGCGCCGAGCTCCTGCACGACAAGGTCGCGGGACCCTTGACGCCCGGGCAAGGCCAAATAGTAGGGATCCTGCGCGACAACAGCGTCAAGCTGCAGCGCCTGATCGAGGAGCTGCTCGACTACCAGCGCGCCCTGCACGCCGCCGCGTCGCTGGAGGTGAAGACGGTAGCGCTCGACGTGATGGTGGCCGAGGCGGCGCGCGCACACGAGCTCGCGGCGCGCTCGAAGGGGCTGCGC
Source organism: Betaproteobacteria bacterium (assembly GCA_034668045.1). GTDB lineage: Bacteria > Pseudomonadota > Gammaproteobacteria > Burkholderiales > SG8-39 > SCGC-AG-212-J23. Next base: position 1,381 of record JAXDQC010000064.1, read on the forward strand.
CTCGCGCTCGACGCGCAGTCGACGCTGGTCGAGGCCGACCCCGACAAGCTGCGCTCGGTGCTCGACAACCTGATCTCCAACGCGGTGAAGTTCACGCCCTCGGGCGGCACCATCACGGTCCGCGCCCGGGCGATGTCCGGCGAGGCGGTGATCGAGGTGATCGATTCCGGCCCCGGCATCCCGGCCGAGGAGCGCGAATCGATCTTCAACCTTTTCTTTCGCGGCCGGACCAAGTCCGAGACCGGCGCCAACTCGTCGGTCAAGGGCAGCGGCCTCGGCTTGGCCATCGCGCGTGAACTGGTCGAGGCTCACGGCGGGCGGATCGCGGTGGTGGGCGAGGGCGGAGGCGGCGGTCATTTTCGTGTAACGCTGCCGCGCCGTTCGGCGCGTGCCTTGGCCGATGCCGCGTAAAGAGCAACCGTAACAATTGCACGACAGTTCGAGGAGCGAGGCACCCAAAATATGGCAAACAACGAAACCCCCCCGAAAGTCCTGCTGGTCGATGACGACAAGGACCTGCTGCAGCTGATCGCGATGCGGCTGACGGCCGCCGGCTACGCCGTCACCGCCGTCGAGTCCGGCCAGGCCGCCCTGGCGAGCCTCGCGGTCGCGCGCCCGCTGGTGGTCGTCACCGACCTGCGCATGTCCGGCATGGACGGCATGGCGCTGTTCGACGCGATCCATCGCGAGGCGCCCTCGCTGCCGGTCGTCATCCTGACCGCGCACGGCACCATCCCCGAAGCCGTCACGGCGACGCGCCGCGGCGTCTTCAGCTTCCTGACCAAGCCCTTCGAGCCGAAGGTGCTGCTCGATACCGTCGCCGAAGCGATGCGTCTCTCCAGCCCGCCGAGCGGCGAGATGGCAGGCTGGCGCTCGGAGCTCATCACCCGTTCCTCGCCGATGGAAGACCTGCTGGAGCAAGCGCGCCGGGTCGCCGCATCGGACGCGAGCGTCTGCATCTTCGGCCAGAGCGGCACCGGCAAGGAGTTGCTGGCGCGCGCCATCCATCGCGCCAGCCCGCGCGCCGAGCGGCCGTTCGTGGCCGTGAACTGCGGCGCCATTCCGGAAGGCCTGCTCGAGTCCGAGCTCTTCGGCCACAAGAAGGGCTCGTTCACCGGCGCGGTCGCCGACCGCCGCGGCCTGTTCCAGTCGGCGACGGGGGGCTCGCTGTTCCTCGACGAGGTCGGCGACATGCCGCTTTCCCTGCAGGTCAAGCTGCTGCGTGCCCTCGAGGAGCGCAAGATCCGCCCGGTCGGCTCGCACGAGTCCTTCGACATCGACGTGCGCGTCATTTCGGCGACGCACCGCAAGCTCGAGGAGCGCATCACCACGGGCGAGTTCCGCGAGGACCTCTACTACCGGCTGAACGTCGTCAAGCTCTACATCCCGGCGCTCTCCGAGCGGCGCGAGGACATTCCGCTGCTCGCCAATCACTTCCTGACGCGCCTCTCGGAGCGTTACCGCCGCGGCAATCTCGCCTTCTCGCCCGAGTCGATGCAGATCCTGGTCTCCGCCCCCTGGCCCGGCAACGTGCGCCAGCTCCTCAACGTGGTCGAGCAGGCCGTCGCGCTCGCCACCACCGAGGTGATCCCGGAGTCGCTGGTGCGCCAGGCGCTCGACGTCGCCGATACCGCGCTCACGCCGCTGGATGAAGCGCGCCGCGCCTTCGAGCGCGACTACCTGGTGCGCATCCTCAAGATCACCGGCGGCAACGTCACCAAGGCCGCGCGCCTCGCCGGCCGCAACCGCACCGAGTTCTACCGCCTGCTCGAGCGCCACTCGCTCGAGCCGGGCATGTTCAAGAGCAAGGACAAGGAAAAGGAGAGAGCCGCCGCATGAAGCGCTTTTTCGCGACGATTTTTTCTCTCCTGATGGTGTCCGTGCCGGCCTTTGCCGCCGATGAGCAAGGCCCGGAAGCGCTCGTGAAGCAGGTGACCGCGGAAGTGCTGGAGGCGCTGAAGAGCGACAAGCAGCTCGCTTCGGGCGATCGGCAGCGGGTGCTGCAGCTCGCCGAGGAGAAGGTGCTGCCGCACATCGACTTCGAGGAGGCGACGCGCCTCGCGGTCGGCCGCTCCTGGGCGCAGGCGACGCCCGAGCAGAAGAAGAAGCTGGTCGCCGAGTTCCGCAGGATGCTGGTGCGGGTCTACTCCAACGCCATCCAGCCCTACGAGGGACAGACGATCAAGGTTGCGCCGGTGCGCATGAAGCCCGGCGACAGCGAAGCCTCGGTGCACAACACTTTCGTCCGTTCCGGCGGCAAGGGCGTGGCATTCGACTATTCGATGCGCAAGACCGAGCAAGGCTGGAAGATCTACGACATCGTCGTCGAGGGCGTGAGCCTGGTCCTCACCTACCGCTCGGAGTTCGACAACGTCGTGCGGCAGGAAGGCGTCGACGGCCTGATCAAGCGCCTGGCGCAGAAGAACACCCCGGCTGCGGCCGTGGGCGGCTCAGCCCCGAAATCCGGGAAATAGCCGCCGCATCCTTGGCCAGCGCCTCGATTGCGCTGGCGAGGTCGCGGCGCGCCACCACCAGGAAGCGCAGCGGCGGGCGACCGGCCCGCTCGAGCCGCGTCGCGCCGCGCGTGAAGCGGCCTTCCGCGAGCGCGGCTTTGTCGAGCGTCCGCGGCGCCTCCTTCTCGCTTTCGCGCTGATACAGGGGCACGAGCGTCGACAGGACGAGCGCGAGCAGGTCGAGCGTCTTCATGTCGCGCACGCTCTCGCCCGGAAACACCCGCGCGTGCGCGAGCGATGCCGCTCTCGCCAGGGGAATGAAGTCGATTTCGTCCGCCATGACGTGCTCATTATGGAAATCCCCGGCATCGCGGCGAACCGTGGCAAGGCTGCGCCAAACGGACCACCTGGCGCAACGCGCTCATATAGCTGCGTCATCGCTGGATAAGCGCGTACCCTGTCTCAGTGGAGGCAATCGGCATGGTGACGAATCCCGGCGCGCCGCCACGCCTGGGGGAGCTGCTGACCTCCGCCGGTCTGGTGTCGAGAGCGGAGGTGGCCTCGGCGCTGGCGCGCCAGGCGGTGAAATTCGCCCGGCTCGGCGAGCTGCTGGTGCAGGCAGGCGTGATCAAGGAAGCGGTTCTGCGCGCCGTACTCGCCGTGCAGGAGGACCTGCAGCTCGGCCGCGATCGCGACCCTGCCGAGCTTGTATGCTCCCGCATCGGCGCGATCCTCCGCGGCTCGGCGCTCTCGGCTGAGAGCCTCGAGCGCGCCCTTCAGGAGCACGAGAAAGGCGACATACCGCTGGCCGAGGTGCTGGTGCGCATCGGCGCGGTCACACGGGATCAGCTGGCCGGTATTCCCGCACGCGAGACCTAGTGTGAAGCTGCCCGCCCAGCGCGACGCGCTGCGCGTTATTCAGGACATCGTCGCGCGCGAGAAGGGCTCGCCGCTCGAGCAGCAGGGCGTGACGCAGGTGGAGGCAGTGCTGGCGGCGCTGGCCGGCGGACTGCGCGCGCCGTCCGCGACGGCCTACTCGGCGCGCGAAGCGACCATCGTCTTCGCCGACCTGCGCGGCTTCTCGGCGATCGCCGTCGCCTACCCGACCGACGTCGTGCTTGGCCTGCTCAACCGCTGCTTCGGCCTGATGGTGGACATCGTCGTGCGCCACTACGGCACGATCGACAAGTTCATGGGTGACGCGATCATGGCCATCTTCCATGGCGATCCGGCGATGCCGCGCGAGCATGCGCGGCGCGCGCTGCTCTGCGCGGTGGAGATGCAGATCGCGATGCACGAGCTGCGCCGGCGCCACGAGGGCGAGCGTGTACCGCCGATCCACCTGGGCATAGGCATCAGCACCGGCAGCGTGATGGCCGGGCTCATCGGCTCGGACGCGTACCGCGCCTATACCGTGATCGGCGAGGAAGTGAACCTCGCCTCGCGCATCGAGGCGGTGAGCCTGCGCGGCCAGGTGCTGATGAGCGAAGCCACCTATGAGCACGTGCGCGATTTCGTCCACGCCGGCGAGCCGATCGAGATCCATGTGAAGGGGCGGCGTGAGGGCGTGCGCGTGCGCGAGGCCCTCGGCATCCCGGGACTCGGCAGAACGCTGCCGCGCCAGGACCAGCGCAAGAGCCCGCGCGCCGAGGTCACGCTCGACCTCGACTTCTGGCGGCTCGACGGCAAGATCCTGCGCCCGCGATCCCTGCGCGGCGCGATCCGCGACATCAGCTATGACGGTCTGCTGGTGCGGGTCGACGAGCCGCTGCCCCTGTATTCCGAGCTCAAGCTCGCCTTCGATCTGCCGTGCGTCGGCTTCCGTGCGAGCGAAATCTACGCGCGTGTGGTTTCCATGCGGACCCAGGGCGAATCCCATCTGGCCGGTGTCGAGTTCACTTCGCTTGCGGCGCACGCCGCCGAGAAGGTCCGCCTGTTCGTCCAGATGCGCTTGCAGGGCGAGTGCGACGGACGAGGTCAGGTGACGGAGCGTTCACGCGACACGCAGTAGGCACGCTGGTTGCGTCCAGCCCCGCGTGCAGCTAGGCAACCAGCGCCCGAGCAGCAACGTCGAAGACCGCCGCGGCATGGGCATGGTCGGCGGCGGCCTTGGTGTGGGCGGCATCGTCATCGCCCTCGTCGCGTACTTTTTGGGCGTCGATCCGAGTGTCGTTACCCAAGTCGCGCAGCAGGCCGGCACGCCAGCCCAGCAGGGAACCGCCGGCACCCCCAAGGATGAAACCGGTCAATTCGCCGCCAGGGTGCTCGGCAGCACCGAGGACGTCTGGAGCACGCTCTTCAAGCGCTCTGGCGTTTCTTACCGCGCGCCGACGCTCGTGCTCTTCGAGGGCCAGGTGCGCTCGGCCTGCGGCATGGCGCAAGCCGCCGTCGGGCCGTTCTACTGTCCGGGCGACGAGAAGCTCTACCTCGACCTGAGCTTCTTCCGCGATCTGCAGACGCGCTTCCGCGCGCCCGGCGATTTCGCCCAGGCGTACGTCATCGCCCACGAGGTCGGCCACCACGTGCAGAAGCTCACCGGGGGCTTTCGCCGGATGGAAACCGCCCAAGGACGCTCGCAAGCCGAGCGCAACCGGATTTCCGTGCGCATGGAGCTCCAGGCCGACTGTTATGCCGGCGTCTGGGGGCACCACGCCGGGACGATGAACGAGCTGGATGCCGGCGACATCGCCGAAGCGCTCAATGCCGCAACCGCCATCGGCGACGACCGCTTGCAGAAGCAGTCGCAAGGGCGCGTCGTCCCGGAAGCGTTCACGCATGGGTCGTCGGAGCAGCGCGTGCGATGGTTCAAGCGCGGCCTGGAATCCGGCCGGCTTCAGGACTGCGACACCTTCTCCGCCGCCTCCCTCTAGGCTTCGGCGGCTCTCAGCTCGGTCAGGACCTTGCGCGCGGTGGCGGGCATGTTTGCCTGCATCCACAGCAGCATCGCCTGCCCGAGCGGCATTTGCGTCGGCGGCTTCTGCGCGCTGGACATCGACAGCAGCATGCGCATCAGCAACGGGTCCAGCACCTTTTCCGTCGCCTTGGTCACGGTGTCGTCGAAGCGCTGGTAGTCCTGCGCCGGAATGAGGTGGCTGTGCACCTTGCACACGCACTCGAGCGGGCCGCCGTAGGCGCGCTCGTCGAGGTTATCGAGGTAGTAGGCGCAGAAAAGAGAGAAGGTCTGCAGCTTGGCGAGGTCGTTCCAGAATTCCTCCAGCCGGATCGCCGCGTCGCGCTCGCCGCCTTGCCAGAGAATATCGACCATCTCGCCGTACGCGCGCACCACTGGATACTGCAGCCGCACCTCGGCGATCGCGCCGCCGACGACCTGGTGGAACGCCGTCCACTGCGGCATGCCCTTCTGCATGAAGCGATCCAGCGTCGCCTGCGCGTCGAACAGCAGCAGCTGCCGGCGCGCCAGGACGTCTTCCACGTTGACGCCGAACCTCTGCAGCGCGGCTTTGAACGCCTGCGCGTGATCGGGTCTGGCGATGACGATCGCGGCATCGCCCTTCTTCAGACCCGTGCCGATGTATTCGGCCACGGCGGAGGCGAGGAATTCGCGGTCCTGGTAGACCTGCACGACGTGATCGCCGTCGGTCGAATTTCTCAGCACGTCTTGCCAGTTGCTCATGTGTTCTTCCTTGACCGGCGTGGTGGCGCGATCATACCTGCAGTCGCAAATCCGTTGTATCCCGAAAACCGCTATACGAAACCGAGACTTGGGTAGCTTGGAGACGACAGGAATTTCCTGACTGCGCGTCCGTGAGTACCTAGCGCCGCTCGCGCGAGAGGCTGTAGTACGTGCCGGCGAAGATCACCGCCGCGCCGACGATCACCATCGGGTCGAACGCCTCGTCGTAGAAGAGAGCGCCGACCACCGCGATCAGCGGCAGGCGGATGAAGTCGATCGGCACCGCGACGGTCGCGTCCACCAGCATCATCGAGCGCGTCATGCAGTAGTGCGCGAAAAACGCGCCGGCGCCGACGCCGAGGATCCATGGCAGGTCGGCAGCGGGCGGCGTTACCCACTGCGGGAGCGCCAGCGCCAGGGAAATCGGCGTTTGGATCACCGACATCCAGAAAAGGATCGCCAGCGCGGTGTCGGTCGACGAGAGGCGCTTGGTGAAAATGAACGACGAGGCATAGCACAGCGAGCCGATGATCATCGCCACCGCCGCCGGGTGAAAAGCGCCGACGCCGGGGCGCAGGATGATGAGCACGCCGACCAGGCCGAGCACGAGCTGGACGAGGCGGGGCGGGGTGAGCCGCTCGTGCAGGAAGATCGCCGCCAGGATCGCCGTCCAGACCGGCATGGTGAACTCGATGGCGAACACGGTGGCGAGGGTGAGCGCGCTGATCGAATAGACCCAGAGGATCTGGCCGAGCAGGTGGATGAGGTTGCGGCCGAAGTGCGCGCCGATGCGGCGCGTGCGCAGCGCGGCAAAGCCCTGGCGCGACACCATGACGAGGGCGAGACCGAGCATGACGATGCTGCGCAGGAAGACGATCTCGAACGAGCCCATGTGCCGCTGCAGCTCGCGCACCGCGATGGCCATGGCTGCGAACGACATCACGGCGCCGAGCATCCAGAGCACGCCGCGCACCGAGTGGGACGGATTCAATGCTATCTTCCCCGACCGATGAGCGATGAGGTCTATCGCCGGCAGGTCGCGAGGTTGTTCGAGAGATCCGGTTTTTACCGTGAAAAGCTCTCGCGTGCCGGTTTCGTTTCGCCGCGCGACGTCAGCGGTCTCGGCGACATCGCGAAACTGCCCTTTACCGAGAAGGACGAGCTGCGCCAGAGCCAGGCCGCGCGGCCGCCGCTGGGCGCGCACGCCGCGGTCGAGATCACCGAGGTGGCGCGCATCTACTCCACCAGCGGCACGAGCGGCACGCCGCTCTACATCCCGCTGACCAAGGCAGACGTCGAAGAATGGCGGGAGATCGGCCGCAAGACCTATGCGCGCAACGGCATCAAGGCGGGCGAGCGCGTGGTGACCACGTTCGGCGCCGGCCCATTCGTCGCCGGCGCCTCGCTGGCGGCGTTCGAGGCGATCGGCTGCACGCACATCCCGACCGGCGTGGGCAATACCGACAAGGTGCTCGCCGCGCTGAAGCAGCTCGAGCCGCAGGCGCTCGCCTGCACGCCGTCGTACGCGCTTTACCTTTCAGAGAAGATTTCATCCAAAACTTCCATCGAAAGAATCATCGTCGGCGGCGAGCCCGGCGGCGGCGAGGAGAGCTTCCGCCGCAAGCTCGAGCAGGCCTGGCAGGCGAAGGTCTACGAGATCATGGGCATCGGCGACATCGCCGCCTCGCTCTGGGGCGAGTGCCCGGCGCAGGCCGGCATGCACTTCTCCGCCGACGGCGTGATCCACGTCGAGCTGATCGATCCGGACACCGGCAAGCCGGTGGAGATCAAGGACGGGGCGAAAGGCGAGGTGGTGTACACGCACCTGCGGCGCGAGGCGGCGCCGATGCTGCGCTTCCGCAGCCGCGACCACGTGCAGGCGTGGACGTCGAAGTGCGAGTGCGGAAGGCAATCCCTGCGGGTCAAGTGCATCGGCCGCACCGACGACATGCTGATCGTGCGCGGCGTCAATGTCTTCCCCGCGGCGGTGCGCGAGGTGGTGGCGCGCTTCCAGCCGCGCGTCACCGGCGCGATCCTGATCCGGCCGAAGAGCAGGGGCGTGAAGCAGGAGCCGCCATTGCCCGTTTGCATCGAAGGGGAAAGCGATGCGGCGCTGGCCGAAAAGATCGGCGCCGAGTTGCGCAATACCCTGACCTTTACGCCCGAAGTGCGGCTCGTGCCGCCGCAATCGCTGCCGCGCTCGGATTACAAATCGAAGCTCGTCGACTACTCGGAGGCCAAGTGATCAGGTTTTTGCTGCTGTTGCTTTTCCCGCTGACGGTTTTTTCTCAACAATATCCTTCAAAACCGATCCGCATAGTGGTTCCGTACACAGCGGGCGGGCCGGCGGATCTGCTGGTGCGCGGCCTGGGCCAGAAGCTGAACGAGGCGTGGGGGCAGCAGATCGTGGTCGAGAACAAGCCCGGCGCGAACGAGATCATCGCCGCCCAGGACATCGCCAAGTCGCCCGCCGACGGCTATCACTATCTGATCGCCTCGGACGCGGTGTTTTCGCTCAACAGCTATCTCTATTCGCGGCTGCCCTACGACCCGGTGAAGGACTTCGCCCCGGTCGGCCGGGTGGTCAACGCCAACCTGATGCTGGTCGCGCGGCCCGGGCTGCCGGCGGCGAGCGTGAAGGAGCTGATCGACTACGCGAAGAAGAATCCGGGCAAGCTCAACTACGGCTCGGTGGGCGCCGGCGGCGTCAACCATCTCGCCTTCGCGTGGTTCAACACCATGAACGGCCTGGAGATGCAGCACGTGCCTTACAAGGGCCTGGTGCAGGGCCTGCAGGACGTCATGACCGACCGCCTCGACACGATGTTCGCCGTGATCGGCGGCGCGGCGCCGCACCTCAAGGCCGGCAAGATGAAGGGCCTCGCGGTCTCCGGCAAGTCGCGCAACGCGCTCATCCCGGACGTGCCGACCTTCGCCGAGGCCGGCCTGCCGGGCTTCGACGCCTCCTTCTACTTCGCGCTCGCCGCGCCCGCCGGCACGCCGCGCGAGTTGCTCTCCAAGTTCGCCGCCGAGTCGGGCAAGATCGTCACCAGCCCGGAGTTCAAGGAGAAGTACCTCGCCAACCTCGGCTTCGAGGCGGTGAGCGATACGCCGGAAGCCTTCGCCGCCTTCCTGAAGCAGGACCGCGAGCTGGCGGCGAAGAAGGTCAAGGCTTCGGGCGCGAAGCTGGACTAAGGACGAACATTCATGCTCAAGCTCGACATCTTTCCGCACATCTTTCCGCAGGCGTTCTTCGAGCGCATGAAGACCATCGCCGAGAAGAACCCGGCGCTCGGCTCGCAGCTCAAGCGCTGGCTGCACATCCCGGTGCTCTGGGACCTCGACAAGCGCATCAAGATGATGAAGCGCTTCCCCGAGTACAAGCAGATCCTGACGCTCTCGCTGCCGGCGATCGAATTCCTGGGCACGCCGGAGGAAACGCCGGCGCTGGCGCGGCTCGCGAACGATGGGATGTTCGAGATCGTGCAGGAGCACAACGATCTCTTCCCCGCTTTTGTCGCCTCGCTGCCGCTCAACAATATCGAGGCGTCGCTGCGGGAGATGGAGCGCGCGATCGTCAAGCTCGGCGCCAAGGGCATCCAGATCTTTACCAACGTCAACGGCCGGCCGCTCGACGATCCGGAGTTCTTCCCGATCTTCGAGCAGATGGCGAACAAGTATCAGCTGCCGATCTGGGTGCATCCGACCCGCACGGCGAAGTTCGCCGACTACCCGACGGTCGAGCAGAAATCAAAATTCGAGATGTGGTGGCTGTTCGGCTGGCCCTACGAGACCAGCGTCTTCATGGGGCGCATGGTGTTTTCGGGCATGTTCGACAAGCTGCCGAAGCTGAAGATCATCACCCACCACCTGGGCGCGATGGTGCCCTTCCTCTCGCACCGCGTCGGCTACGGCATGGACCAGTTCGGCGCGCGCACCTCGGACGAGGACTACGAGGGCTTGCGCAAGAGCATGAAGAAGCGGCCGGTCGACTACTTCAAGATGTTCTACAACGACACGTCGATCAACGGCTGGGCGAGCGGCATCCGCACAGGCCTGGATTTTTTCGGCAGCAAGAAAGTGCTGTTCGGCACCGACTGCCCCTTCGACCCGCAGGGCGGCCCGCTTTTCATCAGGGAGACGATCAAGGCGATCGACAGCCTGAAGCTGAGCAAGGAAGACAAGCGGCGGGTCTACTTCGGCAACGCGCAGACCCTGCTGAAGCTCAAGCTGCCGAAGTAAGGCAAGGCGGATGTGTAATCCGCCTCGTCACGAACCGGCGTAGTTCTGGCGTGAGCCTCAAGGCACGGTGCCGGCGGGCAACGCTTCCACGTAGCGGCAGATCTCGCCGGGGCGCGCGAGCCAGACGCGGCTGCGCTGCCCGACGATGTGCTCGATCACCCGCCGGAAGCGGCGCAGCCGGTGCGGGTGGCCGAGGATGAAGCTGTGCAGCACCACGCTCATGACCAGCGGGCGGTGCGCCGATTCTTCGAGCATTTCGTCGAACTGATCGACCAGGTTCTCGCAGTAGAGCTGCGAGGGCGTGCGCCGCGAAACGGACTCGAGCGAATCGTTGAGGTCGTGCGCGTAGGGAATCGACAGGATCGGCCCGTGCTTCGTGCGGAACCACACGGGCTGGTCGTCGAGCGGCCAGTCCATCATGTAGCGGAAGCCGGCCTCGCGCAGCAGGTCGAGCGAATCATGCGTCTGCGAGATGTAGGGCGCGAGCCAGCCCAGCGGCCGCTTGCCCTCGTGCTTCTCGATCGTGTCGGCGGCTTCGCGAATGCATTTCTTTTCTTCCTCCAGAGGCATATCCGCTTGACGCTCGGCGTTCGTGCGCCCGTGGCCGACGATCTCGTCGCCGCGCTTGCTGAAAGCAGCCACCATCTGCGGGCAGTAGCCGTACAGCTCGCTGTTGACCAGCAACGCATAGGGCAGGTCGTACGCCTCGGCGAGCTCGAGCAGGCGCCAGGCGCCGACCCGGTTGCCGTAGTCGCGCCAGGCGAAGCTGCGCGTGTTCGGCTGCGGATGCGGCGCCGCGTAATCGTTGCCCAGGCCCTCGCCGAAGGAAAAGTGCTCCACGTTCAGGCAGAAATGCACCGCGAGCCGCTTGCCCCCGGGCCAGCTGTAGTCCTTGCGCTGGGTGATTGCGGAATAGTCGTAGCGTCCGTGGGATTTCAGCTTCATGTCGAATATTATGCGTGCCAATGGACAAGCTCGATCTCACCATTCGCAACGGCATCGTCGCGACCGCCAGCGAAACGTCGCGCTGCGACGTCGGCATCAGCGGGGAGAAGGTCGTCGCGATGGCGGAGCGCCTGCCGAAGGGGACACGCGACATCGACGCCGGGGGCCGCTACGTTCTGCCAGGCGGCATCGACAGCCATTGCCATATCGAGCAGCTCTCGGGCATGGGAATCATGTCCGCCGACGATTTCTACAGCGGCACCGTGTCCGCGGCATTCGGCGGCACGACCACCATCATTCCGTTCGCCGCGCAGCATCGCGGCACATCGGTCACCACCACCCTGGCCGACTACCACGAACGCGCGCGCACCAAGGCCGTCATCGACTACGGCTTCCACCTGATCATCGGCGATCCCACGGACAAGGTGCTGCAGGAAGAGCTGCCGGCGGCGATCAAGGGCGGCATCACCTCGTTCAAGGTCTACATGACCTACCCGAAGTGGAAGCTGGAGGATTACCAGCTGCTGGAAATCATGAGCGTGGCGGAGCGCGAGGGCGCGCTCGTCATGGTGCATGCCGAGAACGACGACATGATCCGCTGGATCGCCAAGCGCCTGGTCGAGCGCGGCCACGGCGCGCCGAAGTTCCACGGCGTCGCGCACGACGCGCTCGCCGAGGCCGTGGCTACGAACCGCATCATCATGCTGTCGCGGCTGCTGGGCGCGCCGGTGCTGATCGTGCATGTCTCGAGCCCGGACGCGACCAACACGATCCGCGCCGCGCAGAGCTTCGGCGCGAGGATCTACGCCGAGACCTGCCCGCAATACCTGGTGCTCACCGCGGAGGACATGGACCGCCCCGGCGTCGAGGGCGCGAAGTGGTGCTGCAGCCCGCCGCTACGCGACAAGGCGGCGCAGGAGGCGATCTGGGCCGGGCTCGCCAACGGCACCTTCCAGGTCTGCTCCTCCGACCACGCGCCGTACAAGTTCGACGCGACCGCCAAGATCCCGCGCGGCGAGCAGACCACCTTCAAGGAAATGGCCAACGGCGTGCCCGGCATCGAGATGCGCCTGCCGATCCTGTTTTCCGAAGGCGTGCTGAAGAAGCGCCTGACCATCAATCAGTTCGTCGCGCTCGGCGCCACCAACCACGCGCGCATGTACGGCCTGTATCCGCGCAAGGGCACCATCGCGGTCGGCTCCGACGCCGATATCGCCATCTGGGATCCCGAAGTGGAGAAGCGCATCGACTACTCGATGATGCACGACGCAGTCGGCTACACGCCCTACGAGGGCCACGTCTACAAGGGCTGGCCGCAAATCGTGCTGAGCCGCGGCCGCGTCGTGGTCGAGGGCGGCGAGCTCAAAGTCGCGCGCGGATCGGGGCAGTACCTCGCGCGCGGCGTGCCGGGCCCGGTGGCCACCGCTCCCGCCATGATCGACGGTCCCGCCCGGAAACTGAAAGAGTTCATCAATGGCTAGACACCTCAAGATTGCCGCGGCCCAGCTCGGACCGATCCACAAGGCGGACTCGCGCGCCGCTGCCGTCAAAAGGCTCACCAGCCTGCTGCGCGAGGCGCACGGCATGGGCGCGAAGTTCGTCGTCTTCCCCGAGCTCGCCTTCACCACGTTCTTTCCGCGCTGGTGGATGGAGAACCAGGCCGAGGTCGATGAAAGATTTTTCGAAGCACAAATCCCCTCCAGGGAGACGCAGCCGCTCTTCGACGAGGCAAAGAAACTGGGCATCGGCTTCTACATCGGCTATGCCGAGCTCACGCCGGAGAAGCGTCGCTTCAATGCCGCGATCCTGGTCGGGCCCGACGGCTCGATCGTCGGCAAGTACCGCAAGATCCACCTGCCGGGCCATGCCGACCACAAGCCGAAGGCGGCCTTCCAGCACCTGGAGAAGAAATACTTCGAGGTCGGCGATCTCGGCTTCCGGGTGTGGCGGTACATGGACACCATTGCAGGCATGCTGATCTGCAACGACCGGCGCTGGCCCGAGGCCTTCCGCGTGCTCGCGCTGCAGGGCGCCGAGATCGTCGCGCTCGGCTTCAACACACCGAGCGAGAACCTGCATTACCCCGAGCCGCCGGCACTGCGCGTGCACCACCACCTGATCATGGCGCAGTCGATGGCGTTCCAGAATGCCACCTGGATGGTGCAGACCGCCAAGGCCGGCGCCGAGGACGGCTTCCGCATGTTCGGCCACTCGGTGATCGTCGCGCCGACCGGCGAGATCGCCGCCAAGAGCCTCACCGAAGAGGACGAGGTCATCTGCCACAACTGCGACATCGACCTCGCGGCGAACCTCAAGAAGACCATGTTCAACTTCGCCGCGCACCGGCGCCCGGAGCACTACCGCCTGATCGTCGACCGGGTAGGGGCCGAAGTCACGCCGGCGAACGGATAGGTTATCCCGATGGAGCTCGAGCTCGCGCAGCTGCCGGCTCTCGAGCGCTACAAGGTCCTCATCGGCCTCGTAATCCCGCGGCCCATCGCCTGGGTTTCGACCTTCAGCGAGAACGGCGTCGCCAACTGCGCGCCGTTCTCCTTCTTCAACGTGATCTCCGAGGATCCGCCGCTGTGCATCATCAGCTTCAACTGGCGCTCCGATCGCGAGATCAAGCACACTCTGAAGAACATCCGCCGCAGCGGCGAATTCGTCGTCAACCTGGCGGACGAGGGCACCGCCAACGCGATGCACCTTACTGGCACCGAGATCCCGGAGGCCGAGAGTGAATTCGCGAAATTCGGCCTGACGCCGGTGCCGGCGAAGCTGGTGAAGCATCCGCGCATCGGCGAGGCGGCGGCCTCGTTCGAATGCCGCCTCGAGCGTCGCATCAACTTCGGCCCCGAGCGCGAGATGGTGGTGGGCGAGATCCTCCTCATCCACGCGCGCGACGGCATCATCGACCCGGTGACCAAGCGCATTTCCGAGGAGCTCTACCGCCCGGTCGGCCGGCTGTTTGCGAGCCGCTACTGCAGCACCCGTGAGCGGTTTGACTTGCCCGGGGCGTTGCCGCCCGGCAAAGCTCCATAGCAGCGGTAGACAACGGCGGATCCCGCAGCCCGTGTTTGGTCAATGACCGCTTTCGACTGCAACGGGTCGTTCAGCTAGCGTCAACAATGATGTTTATCGATGCCCACGAGAACCATGACTATCGAGCGGAACGGGCGATTCCTCCCGGAGGTAGGTGATCAATGCGCGAGATCCGTAAGGCGTCTTGTTAAACGACCGCGTGATCGTTTGGTTGCGCCCCTCCAACAAGGGTGTAGCTTTCCAAGCGAGACAATCAAACCTGACATCTGCGATTTTTGTCCGAATTGTTATTCTCACCTACGCGGAAAGGAATTTCATGGAGAAGGTCGGACAAGTGCTGGGATTAAGCTGCGTCTTCGGCGGTCCTTTTCGTGCGCTGTCTTAGGCGCGGCAACACGCAGCCCGACAAATCACAGTGGGAGAGGGTGACGAACCAGGCGCGGGGCTACGTCGCGGCACTAGCTCTCTTCCTTCCGGGTGTGGCACTCGGCCAGGGTACCGACGAAGATAAGTTCCGGCGGTGTGTTGAAATTAAAGACCTGACGCTCTCGATTGCGGCTGCTGCCGACAGAGGTGTGTCTCGTGAAGAGTTGAAGGCCCGCGTAAATCATCGGGCAAGTGTGGTAGGGCTAGTTGACCTCGTCTTTGATTTCCGCGGGGCCATGTCGAATCAAGAGCTCGCGGCACGCCAAATGAACAACTGTCTGAAGGTCTCCGGTTTCAAGGAAAGCAGATGATGTGCCATCTAACAGGACATTTGAAAGGGACGCTGGCAAACACAGCCCGGGCGTAACGATAGAACACCCAAGCATGCCCCGTCTAACTTGCTCGACGTTCGCTTCAACACCCGAGCAACGCACCCATCCCAGCGTGCGTCGATCCGGTCCTGCCCTCGAGTGGAGTAGGCGCCCCGGCTGCGCTGGTCGGAGCGTCCTGCGCCGTCAACATCTTCATGACCAAGCTTCGTGAAGCTGCGCAGCCGCTTTATCTAGTTGCCCAGAAGCTACGCGCCCGTACACTAGTGTTGTGTATGGGGGCAAAGGATCGGGGGCGATATGGAAATCCGGGTCGCAGTCGTCTACGACGGTGGGAGGGCTCACGCAGGGCTGCTTTCCGCCTACGATGCGGGAATTTCTATCGCCGGGTTCGCTAGAGCATTCGCCATAACAGGACATGCTCTCGGATACGGAGGTGTACCGCGAGTTCGGGCAGCGAAGATCCCCGGCATTGAGGTCTATGTAACCCCGCCCCAGGCGGGCAGCTTTATTCAAGAACTGAGGGTAGTACTCAGCGATCCTGTTGTTGCGTTCGGCGCAGGGTTAGGCGCCAACGTAGTGAGCAGTGCGATATGGGATCTGGTCAAGTGGTCTTGGTCGGCCACTGTCGCGAAGGTTAGTGAACCTGAAACCGACTATCTGAAGGATCTGTTCGCCCGACAGGAGCCTTATCTGGGACAGCTTCCCGCCGCGTTAGAAAGTCCCCTGCGTCAAGCGCACCGACCCATAGAGGGGGATCCAGACGTTGAGATTTCGGTGCGGAATGCCGACGATGCCGAACAACTGGAGATAGTCAAATTCGACTCCGAAACGCTGGAATACATTTCCAGCAAAGCTCGAGATGACGAGCCGGTGAACGTCCACGGCAACGTCACCCGCTATAACATCCTCAGTGGCGTGGGACGGTTCTATTCCCAAGAGGAAGGTAGGACGATCCCGTTTCGATTGAGTCCTGCATTACCCGCCATTCAGAAACCGTTCATCACGTGGTCCTTGGACGAGCGCAACCGCGGTCGGGAGGGAGTTTTAACCATGCGCGTAATCCGGTTCGTCAACGGACGCGGACACACGAAACGCTATCAAGTAGAGGCTGTCCAGAACTGACGATGCCGCCTAACCTTGCGCGAGCTTTTATTTTTGAATCACCCGCGCGCGAAGGCGGCGGCGACCGCACTCAAGGATCCCAAGACGGCAAAAGTGGCCCTCAATTGCTCGCTCTCGATCGGGAGGCCATGGGCATAGTTCTTGTAATGGTCGCAGTTGAAAGTGAATAGAAAGTACGACTCACCGAGCCGTGAACGCGCGCGCCGCAGGACCTCGTGCGCGGGCAGGCTGCCCGGATAGCTTTCATGTCGGAGAGGTTCCTCCCCAAAGAACTCGTCCCAGGGTTGCTCAATGATCCCGTGAATGGGCGAGTTGCAGAGGATCATCGGCTTCCAGTTGTGCCAACGGTCCGAGACAATGCCTTTGTGTCGCCAGAGCCCGTACGCGGGAACGAATACGACGACGCCAGCTGGCGGAAACATGCCAAGAACGGTCTCGAGGACTGCCATACAATCACCTGATGTGTTGTTTGAATATATGCTTTATACGCATTTATGATTAAGCGTGCAAGGACCCTTGATGCACCCCCTGCTGCCGTTCCCTATGCAGCGGTGGTCGGCGGGGTGGTGGAACGCCTAAGGAAACAACGACGTGTGACCCAAGGGCAGATGGCGGCCGCATTGGGAATCGGACAACCTGCGTACTCGCGTCTCGAGCAAGGGCAGTCCGCTATGAACGTATTCCAGCTTGGCCATGTTGCCGCTCAACTCTGCACGACGCCGAGCGCGATTATGAGTGGAGCTGATGCCGTCGCTAATCAGCTTCGCGCGCAAGGCGTAGAGGTAAAGGGTGATAACGAGCTACCGGCCGCTGCGATCTTTGTCGGTCTAGGAATTCTCGCCGCCATATTGGCCGCTATTCGGTAGCCCGAAGCAGTGCCGCATGATTTGACATAGCGCAAGATTGTGCCGCGGTGCGCTACGACGCTATCGCCTGACGAATCGCCTCCACGCTCGGCAGATCCCGCGTCCTCCAGCGAACAAGCGGTAGCTTCGCTGCTTCGAGAAAACGGGTTTTCTTTTCATGGCGCAGTCGTCCCCGCGGCGTGTCATGACTTGAGTCATCGAGCTCGATCGCGCAGACGACGCTCGAATCCTTAAGGCAGATGACGTAGTCGAGAGACATGCCCCGTAGGGCATTGCGCGTGCTAAGCCATCCCGGCCCGTTCTTGATGCCGAGGACCCGGCTGATCTCGACCTGCGCGAGCACGATGCATTCGGGAAGTGCTGCGCGCAGCCTGAAGTAAAGCACCTGTTCGGGCCCACTCAAGGGCCTTCGCACGTACAGGGTGGCGCCTCTGGCACGCCGTCGGCGAGCCATGTTCAGAAGAAAGACGAGGATCGCAACCCCGCAAATGACTGCGACAAGGATTGCAGAGCTTGAGTCGATCGACAGCGCCATGTTCGTCACCCTATCCGGATTAGTTAACAGCGGCGATATTCTGCGGCGAGCGGCTGGCGCGCGGTCCGACGTGGTCGTATTCACGTTGACCGAGCACCGACACCGGCGTAGCGTCCTATCGACGAGGCAGAAGAACTTATCTGGCCATCCGCCTTCTGGAGGGGAACGCAAATGGCACGTGCTCTGCGGTGGGTGCTCGCGACTCTGCTCCTCACCTATGGCATAAGCGACCTGTGGGCGCGCGGGGGCGGTGGGCGCTCCGGTGGGCACAGCTCGAGCAGCCGCAGTTCTGGGAGCCATAGCTCGGGAAGTCACAGCTCCGGCGGCCGAAGCTCGACGAGCTCAAGTAGCCGCAGTTCGGGAAGCTATAGCTCAGGTAGCCGTAGCTCGGGTGCGAAGAGCTCGAGCGCTCGCAACTCGACTGGCCAAAAGTCGAGCGCTAGCTCTACCCAATCGCGTGCGTCACCTGGCACAGGTTCTAACTCGTCTTCTACGAACGTGCGGGGCTACACGCGAAAGGACGGCACGCGGGTTGAAGCGCATCGCCGCTCGAAGTCCGACAACCGCTTCGAGAACAATTACTCGACGAAGGGCAACGCGAATCCCTATTCAGGCAAAGAGGGTGGCCGCGTAACGAAGCCCCCACCTAAGCCCCACTGATGCTCCAGGCCTACTGACGAGGTAACCATGGGATTCCGGTTCTCCAAGCGCTTTCGTATCCTCCCGGGCGTCCGGGTGAACGTCAGCAAATCGGGCGTCTCGACCAGCGTAGGACCCAAGGGATTGAGCGTGAATCTGCGGGACGACGCTGTGAGGACGACTGCCAGTATTCCCGGGACGGGCGTGAGCTATTCGCGAACCGCCAAGAAGGGAGGCTCCGGCTCGGCCGTCATTCTCATTGTCATCGTGTTCTTTGGAATCTGGTTGCTGTTTTTCTAGAGATCGCGAGAAGAACGCCCAAGCGTTCGGGCTGAGCGCGCGAGCAATCGGCGCCGGCTGTGCTAGCGGGCGGAAATCTCAAGTGATCTTCACTGGCAAGAACCGAAGAGTGTTTATTGAGCCAGTGAAGGAAGCTCGCTAGACTACCCGCCAAGGGTTTCCCGGGGGGGGGCATGAAGCGTCTCATTTCGACCGCGTTTGTATGCATCAGCCTGGTCGGTTGCGTAACTCCTTCACAGCAAGAACTTGCCAACGCTGACTATGGGACATATCCAACCGAGTACGAAGAAATCATTAGGTCCTACATGAGGGCTATTCTCAGAGACCCTGAGAGCGCTCGCTATGAGTTTCTCAACCGACCCAAGACCGGCTGGAACGGAATTGGCGGACTGAAGTTTGGCCATGTCGTTTGTGCTCGCATTAATGGCAAGAACGCCTACGGTGGGTATGTTGGTTACCGCATCAGCTACTTCATGATCAAGAACGGCCGCGTGATTGATGCTGTTCACGGCGATGGCAGCTATGGCGACTCAATGGTGCAAGGAAGGTGCAGCCATTTCATCTAGAGGCCAGGCGAGCTAACAGCGGTTTTCCCCAAGTCTGCTTTGGCACCCATCTCGGATGGCACCGCTGGCATCGTTAATGGGGATTCTGGCTGCCATCGATAGTTGACTTGCTGGATGGCGGTGGCTTCGATAACCGATGGA
>JAXDQC010000065.1:0-8720 GCA_034668045.1 Betaproteobacteria bacterium
TGGCGTAGTTCAGCTGGCCCGGCTTTGCCTTCGCCATCGCGACGAGGTCCTTGACCGTCTTCACGCCGAGCTGGGGAGAGACCACCAGGACGCAGGGCTGGCCGGCGATCGGCGCTACGCCGCTGACATCCTTGAGCGTGTCGTAGGGGATCTGGGCATAGAGCACCGGGTTCACCACGTGGCCGGTCGAGACGACGGCGAGCGTGTAGCCGTCGGCGGGCGACTTGGCGAGCGCGGCGATGCCGATCGTGCCGCCGGCGCCGGGGCGGTTCTCGACGACCACCGGCTGGCCGAAGGCGCTCTGCAGCTTGTCGGCGATGGGGCGCGCCATGGTATCGGTCGCCGAGCCGGGCGTGAACGGCACGATGACGCGGATCGGCTTGCTGGGGAACGACTGCGCGGCGGCAGTGAACGAAGCGCAGGCGAGCAACGCAGCGAGGAAGAGTTTCATTCGGGGCCTTTCAGCGTGAAACGTTGAGACGCCGCAGGTCGTCGACCCAGCGCAGCGTGGTGGCGCGGATCCACTCGACGTCGGCCTTGCTTTCGTAGCCGGTGGTAACGGTCAGGTTGAGCGCCTTGCCCCGCAGCAGGACGAGCGTGGTGCTCGAGAGGACGTACTGCGAGGGCTTGGAGAAGAGGGAGCCGAAAAAGCCGCTCTCGGTCGCCGGCAGCCGCACGCCGCGCAGCACCGACACGGCGTCGGGCTCGCGCCGCAGCTCGGCGAGCAGCGTTGCCTCTCCCGCCGGCCGTGCTTCCATGATCTTCAGGAAATCGCCGTCGCCCGCCGCGGTGCCCAGGCTTCGCAGGCCGTCGCGCACATAGGCATCGAACGCCGCGACGGTCATGCGGTCCTGCTCGAGCGCGCGCGGCGTGACGACGAGCAGGTACTGCTTCAGCTCCGGCGGGTCGCCGGCGTTGAAGCGCCGCATGTCGCCGTCGCTGAGGGCGAAAACCAGGATGCGGCTCGACGCCGGCGTGAACGACTCGGCCAGCTCCTGCAGTCGCGGCGAGCCGGTCGGCATCGAGTCGGCGAAGCCGGCCGGCAGATCGAAGCCGAGCCGTACGTCGCCGACCTGCAGGCCGAATGGAGCGGCTGCGCATTGCAGCGAGACCAGGGCCAGCGCGGCAAGGAGGGATCGCACCGGCGGCATTCTAGCGCCCGGTTATCATTCCAGCTTTCGGAGACGAGACTTGGCGTCCATCCTCAGCGCGCTCCCCAAGGGGGAAAAGGTCGGCATCGCCTTCTCGGGCGGGCTCGACACGAGCGCGGCTGTCCACTGGATGCGCGCCAAAGGGGCGATCCCCTACGCCTACACCGCCAACCTCGGCCAGCCCGACGAGGCCGACACCGCGGGAATAGTGAAAAAGGCGCTTGCTTACGGCGCCGAGAAGGCGCGCCTGATCGAGTGCCGGCCGCAGCTCGTCGCCGAAGGCATCGCCGCGATCCAGTGCGGCGCCTTCCACATCTCGACCGGCGGCGCGACCTACTTCAACACCACGCCGCTCGGCCGCGCCGTGACCGGCACCATGCTGGTCGTGGCGATGCGGGACGACGCGGTCGGCATCTGGAGCGACGGCAGCACGTTCAAGGGCAACGACATCGAGCGCTTCTATCGCTACGGGCTGCTCGCCAACCCGGCGCTGCGGGTCTACAAGCCCTGGCTCGACCAGCGCTTCATCGACGAGCTCGGCGGTCGCAAGGAGATGTCGGCCTACATGGCCAAGGCCGGCTTCGACTACAAGATGAGCGCCGAGAAGGCCTACTCGACCGACTCGAACCTGCTCGGCGCGACGCACGAGGCGAAGGACCTGGAGTTCCTCGACAAGGGCCTGTCCATCGTCCAGCCGATCATGGGCGTGGCGTCCTGGCGCGACGACGTGAAAGTGAAGGCAGAAAAAGTCGCGGTCGAGTTCGAGCAGGGCCAGCCCGTGGCGTTGAACGGCCAGCGCTTCCCGGATTCCGTAAAGTTGATGGAAGAAGCGAATGCCATCGGCGGCCGGCTCGGCCTCGGCATGTCGGTCCAGATCGAGAACCGGATCATCGAGGCGAAGAGCCGCGGCATCTACGAGGCGCCGGGCATGGCGCTGCTGCACATCGCCTACGAGCGGCTGGTCACCGGCATCCACAACGAGGACACGATCGAGCAGTACCGGACCAACGGCCGGCGGCTCGGGCGGCTGCTCTACGAGGGGCGCTGGTTCGACCCGCAGGCGATGATGCTGCGCGAGGCAGGGCAGCGCTGGGTCGCCAAGGCGATCACGGGCGAAGTGACGCTCGAGCTGCGCAAGGGCAACGACTACTCCATCCTCGACACGAAGAGCCCGAACCTCACCTATCACCCGGAGCGGCTGACCATGGAGAAGGGGGAGGCGCATTTCTCGCCCGCCGACCGGATCGGCCAGCTGACGATGCGCAACCTTGATATCGCCGATACGCGCGACAAGCTGCGGGTGTACGGCGAAGCGGGCCTTCTCGCCGATTCGAAAAAGGCCGGCGGGATACCCCTTCTCGGCGGGGAAAAGCCTAAGAAACGCTGAGCTTCACGCCGAAGCCGAGCAGCATGGTGCCGGCGATCCGGTTGAGCCACACCGCCACGCGCGGGCTGGCGCGCATGCGGTCGGCGGCGAAGTGCGTGATGCAGATCACGATCACGCAATAGAGGAACGTCAGTGCCGCGATCGTCACCGCCATCACGCCGAAGGTGAGCAGCCCCTGGTGCCTGGCCGGGTCGACGAACAGCGGGAAGAAGGCCATGTAGAACACGATCGCCTTGGGGTTGAGGAGCGTGATCAGCATCGCCTGGCGGAAGAAGCGGCGCGGCTTCATCCGCAGGACAGGGGCGTCGCCGGGCCTGGCGCGGATCATGAGGATGCCGAGCCAGGCGAGGTAGATCGCGCCGGCGTACTGCACCAGGCCGAACAGCGCCGGGTTCGCGGTCAGCACCGCCGCCACGCCGGCGACTGCCAGCCACATCAGCACCTGGTCGCCGACGATCACCCCCATGGTCGCCGCCAGCCCGCCGACGATGCGTCCCTTGCTCGTCGAGGTGATGATGGCGAGGTTGCCGACGCCGGGGATCGCGAGGAAGACGATGACCGCGACGACGAAGGCCCAGTAATCGGCGACGCCGAACATGTCCGGCTCAGCTCGGCGTCATGCGCTGGCAGGCGCTCTTGGAGGCGGGCGCGCAGCCGCCCTCGCACGCCGCCTTGCCCGAAGGATCGGTGAGCGTCGTGCCGCCCTCCTTCGTCGCGCAGAAGATGTCGCCGCTGCGGGCATCGGTGACGCAGGCGCCGACGCCGCACACCACTTCGCCGTAGCGGTCCTTGGTCGCCGTGCCGTTCGCGGGGGCGCACCACGCGTTGTTGTAGCGGTCGAGGTTGCATTGCCCCGGGCGCGTGCCGCAGACGCTGTTGCCGCGTATGTCGATCACGCAGTTCGCATCCTGCGCGATCGCGGGGAGCGCAAGCACCGAGAGCAGAATCAGGATCAGCTTCATTTCTTCCCCACTTTGCCGAGCAAGAGGAATTCGAGCAGGGCCTTTTGCGTGTGCAGCCGGTTCTCCGCCTCGTCCCAGACGACGCTCTGCTTGCCGTCGATCACTTCGGCGGCGACTTCCTCGCCGCGATGCGCCGGCAGGCAGTGCATGAAGAGGGCGTCCTTCTGCGCCGCCTTCATCATCTCGGCGTCGACCATCCAGTCGTGGAAGTCGCGCTTGCGCGCCTCGTTCTCCGCCTCGAAGCCCATCGAGGTCCAGACGTCCGTGGTCACGAGGTGCGCGCCCTTCGCGGCGTCCATGGGATCGGCGAACGACTGGCAGTACTTCGAGGTCCGTTCCTTCTCGATCTCATATCCCGGCGGCGTCGAGACGTTGAGCTTGAAGCCGAAGATCTCCGCCGCCTGCAGCCAGGTGTTGCAGACGTTGTTCGAGTCGCCGATCCAGGCCACGGTCTTGCCCTTGATCGGGCCGCGGTGCTCGATGAACGTGTAGACGTCGGCGAGGATCTGGCAGGGGTGGTATTCGTTGGTCAGGCCGTTGATCACCGGCACGCGCGAGTTGGCGGCGAACCGCTCGATGATGTCCTGCTCGAAGGTGCGCAGCATGATCACGTCGCACATGCGCGAGATCACCTGCGCCGCGTCCTCGACCGGCTCGCCGCGGCCGAGCTGCGAGTCGCGCGTGTAGAGATAGATGGCGGCGCCGCCGAGCTGGTGCATGCCGGCCTCGAACGACATGCGGGTGCGGGTCGAGGGCTTCTCGAAGATCATCGCCAGCGTGCGGTCCTCGAGCGGCCAGTAGCGCTGGTACTTCTTGAACTTCGCCTTGATCCACTTGGTGCGCGCGAAGACGTACTCGTGCTCGGCGCGCGAGAAGTCCTTGAACTGCAGGAAGTGCCGCAGCTTCATGGCGAGCTAGGCTGCGGCGCGCTTGTCGAGGAACGCCTTGATCAGCGGCACCAGGCGCTCGACCACCTGGCGGCCCTCGGCCTCGCTCATCACGAGCGGCGGCAGCAGGCGCACGACGTTGTCGGCGGTGACGTTGATCACGAGGCCGGCATCGAGCGCCTGCTTCACCAGCTCGCCGCAGGCCTCCTTCATCTCGACGCCGATCATCAATCCCATGCCGCGGACATCCGCCACGCCGTTGCCGATCTGGCTCCTCAGGGAAGAGAGGATCAGCTCGCCGACCCGCGCGCTGTTCGCCATCAGGCCCTCTTCCTTGATGATGTCGATCGTCGCCACCACGGCCGCCATGGCGAGCGGATTGCCGCCGAAGGTCGAGCCGTGATTGCCGGGCTTGAACACGCCCTTCGCCTTGTTGCCGACGACGCAGGCGCCGACCGGCACGCCGGAGGCGAGGCCTTTCGCGAGCGCCACCACGTCGGGCTGGAGGCCGGCGTGCTGGTAGACGAACCACTTGCCGCTGCGGCCGAGGCCGCACTGCACCTCGTCGGAGATGAACAGCCAGCCCTTCTCGTCGCAGATCTGCTTCAGGCCGCGCAGGTACTCGAGGCGCGAGACGTTGATGCCACCTTCGCCCTGGATCGGCTCGATCAGCACCGCCGAGATGTTGCGGTTGGCGGACGCGAGGCGCACCGCCTCGAGGTCGTTGAGCGGCACGCGTACGAAGCCCTGCACCAGCGGCTCGAAGCCCGCCTGCACCTTGCGGCTGCCGGTCGCCGACAGCGTGGCGAGCGAGCGGCCGTGGAACGCCTTCTCCATGACGATGATCGCCGGCTCGGCGATGCCCTGGTCATGGCCGTACTTGCGCGCCACCTTGATCGAGGCCTCGGTGGCCTCGAGGCCGGAATTGCAGAAGAACACCTCGTCGAGGCCGGTGATCTCGGCGACGCGGTCGGCGGCCGCCTCCTGGTCAGGGATGCGCCAGAGGTTGGAGGTGTGGATGACGCCGCTGTTGATGCGGTCGAGCAGCGCCTTCTTGAACTTCGGGTGGCCGTAGCCGAGCGTATTCACCGCGATGCCCGCGAGCGCATCGAGGTACTTCTTGCCGGCCTCGTCCCACAGCCAGACGCCTTCGCCTCGCACGAACGCCACCGGCTGGCGGGCGTACGTGTTCATGACGTGGCTCATGGCGCTAGTCTCCCAATGAAAAACGGCGGCCCGAGCCGCCGTTTCATAGATAGTACAGGGGTCAAAAGCGTTGCGCTAGAGCGCGTGGAGGCGGTTCTCCAGCACGTGGCGGCTCGCCTTGCCGTGCGGCAGGCTGGTGAACATCCTGATCCGGCGCGAGAGGATCCAGAAGGCGTCGCGGATTGCCCAGACGGAAGGCTCGCCTCGCTCTGCGTCGTCGGCATCGAGGTGCCAGTGGGCGATGACCGGATCACCCGGCAACACGCGCTCGCTCACCGTCTCGGCGGCAGTACCGGAAAGGGTGATGACGAACGCGAAGGGCGGCGCTTCCGACGCCGTCAGTTCCCGCAGCCCTTTGGATCGCAGCCCTTCCACGGCAAGGTTGCGCTCGCGCAGGAAGGCGATGATGTCCGGGCTGACCACGCCGCTCGAGACGCACCCCGCGCTATACGCATGGAAGCGGCCGCGACCCGAGGCGCGCAGAA
Organism: Betaproteobacteria bacterium; assembly: GCA_034668045.1. GTDB lineage: Bacteria > Pseudomonadota > Gammaproteobacteria > Burkholderiales > SG8-39 > SCGC-AG-212-J23. The sequence continues at coordinate 6,079 of JAXDQC010000065.1, forward strand.
TCGATTCGGCGATCAGGCTGTGCGAGGTGTTGCAGGAGTCGAGGAAAAGGACGTTCAGCATCGGGTTACCGGACGATTATGCGGGGCGTGGAGACCGAGGCAAGGACTTTTCTTAAGCGATTGAATTTCCTGTGTGCGCCAGATCGGGTTGCGAGGGGACCGTGCGCTTGGCCGGAAAGCGGATGGTGAAACGGCTGCCGTTTCCCGGCTTGCTTTCGACATCGAGGTGTGCTTGGTGGCGCGCGATCGCGTGCTTGACGATCGCCAGACCGAGGCCCGTGCCGCCGGTCTCGCGCGAGCGGCTGCGGTCGATGCGGTAGAAGCGCTCGGTCAGTCGCGGCAGATGCTCTTGCGCGATGCCGATGCCGGTGTCCTCTACGCTGAACGAGGCGCCATCGGCGGCGTCGCGCCACAAGATGCGCACTTCGCCGTCCTGCGGCGTATAGCGAATGGCGTTCGACACCAGGTTGCCGAAGGCGCTGGAGAGCTCGCTTTCGGAGCCGAGCAGGTCGACGGCCGGCGAGGCCTGCAGGGTGATGCGGTGACGGCCTGCCGAGAGAGCCTCGGCCTCGGCCCGCAGTCGCTCGAGGAGCGCCCGGGTGGGAACCCGGTCGGTGGCGGGCGGCGGAGCCGACTCGAGCACCGACAGCGTCAACAGGTCCTCGATGATGCGCTGCATGCGCGCCGACTGGTCCTGCATCATGCCGAGATAGTCCCGCGTGCGTTGCGGATCGAGCTTCAGCTCGCGCACCGTCTCGAGAAAGCCGACCAGCACGGTCAGCGGCGTGCGCAGCTCGTGCGAGACGTTGGCGACGAAATCGCGCCGCATTGTCTCGAGCCGCTCGGCCTGCGTCACATCGCGCGAGAGCAGCAGCTGCTGCGACTCGCCGTACGGCACGAGCTGCAGGGCGAAGATCGCGTTGCCGATCGGCAGCCGCACGGCCGCGCTGCGGTCCCGCATGGCGAGGTAGTCGATGAAGGCGGGTGCGCGCAGCAGGTTGGCGATCGCCTGGCCGACGTCGGCGCGGGGGTCGAGGCCGAGCTGCGCCGCGGCGGCATCGTTGCACCATTCGATGCGCGTCTCGTCGTCGAGCATGATCACGCCATCGGGTAGCGCCTGCGCGGCGCGGCGAAAGCGCGTCAGGCCTTCCTCGAGCAGGTTTTCGCGCCGCGCGGCGGCGCGCTCGTACTTGTGCAGCGCGCTCAGCACGTCGTCCCAGGTGCCGCTGCCTTCGGGCACCCGCCCGGGCACCGGATTGGCGAGCCAGCGCGCGAGGCGGGCAAGATGGCGGACGTGGTAGGCAATCAGCGCGAGCAGCCCCGCGGCGAACGTCGCCCAGCCGGAGGCCGGACCGACGAGCGCGCCCACCAGCAGCGCGGCGAGCGCCGCGACGGCGATGACACTCAGCGTCCTGCCGTAGAGCCTGCTCAGGGCTGCCGGAACCCGTAGCCAGAGCCGCGCACGGTGTCGACGAAGCGGTCGTGTCCGCTCGGCTCGAGCGCCTTGCGCAGGCGGCGGATATGGACGTCGACCGTTCGCTCCTCGATGAACACGTGGTCGCCCCAGACGTAGTCGAGCACCTGGGCGCGCGAGTAGATCCGCTCCGGGTGGGTCATGAAGAAATGCAGCAGGCGGAACTCGGTCGGCGCCAGGTCGATGATCTTGCCGGCGGCCGTGACTCGCCGCGCGGCGGGATCGAGGCGCAGGCCGCCGATCTCGACCACGTCATCGGCAAGCTGCGGCGCGCGCCGGCGCAGCACCGCCTTGATTCTCGCCGCCAGCTCCTTGGGCGAAAACGGCTTGGTGAGATAGTCGTCCGCCCCAGCTTCGAGGCCGGAGATCTTGTCCTGCTCCATGGCGCGCGCGGTCAGCATGAGGATGGGGAGGCTGCGTGTGCGCTCGTCCTCGCGCAGCCGGCGTGTCAGCGACAGGCCCGACTCGTCCGGCAGCATCCAGTCGAGGATCAGCACGTCGGGCAGCTCCTCGCGGATGGAGGTCACCGCCTCGCAGGCGGTGGAGGCGCGCCGCACGCGGTGGCCGGCGTGCTCGAGGTTGACGGCGACCAGCTCCTGCACCTGCGGCTCGTCCTCGACGACGAGGATCGTCGCGCTCATGTGGCGTTTCTACTCACTTCCCGCGAGCTCGCGCTCGATGTTCGCCGGGTCGACGTGGCGCACGTCGGTGCCCCTGACGATGTAGATCACCTGCTCGGCCATGTTCTTGGCGTGGTCGCCGATGCGCTCGATCGCCTTCGCCACCCAGACGACGTCGAGCGCCGAGGAGATAGTGCGCGGGTCTTCCATCATGTAGGTGATCAGCTGGCGCAGGATCGAGCGGAATTCGCTGTCGATCGCCGCGTCGCCGCGGATCACGTCCGTCGCCGAGGCGACGTCGAGGCGGGCGAAGGCGTCGAGAGCCTGGCGCAGCATCGCCAGCGCCACCTCGGCGGCGTGGCGCACGTCGACCGTGCGCGGGGCGCGGCCGTCCAGCCCGCGCTCATGAATGCTCTTCGCCATGCGCGCGATCTTCTGCGCCTCGTCGCCGATGCGCTCGAGATCGGTGACGGTCTTGGTGATGGCGAGGATCAGGCGCAGGTCGTTGGCCGCCGGCTGGCGCCGGACGATCACCTGGCTGCACTCGC
>JAXDQC010000066.1:0-7495 GCA_034668045.1 Betaproteobacteria bacterium
CCGGGGAGGGAGGCGGCGCGATTTCGCTGGGCGGGTAGCCGTTCGCCTGCGCGCGCTGGCGAAGCGCCTGCACGGTCTGCATCACGTACGGGCCGTGCACGCGATAGGCCTCGCCGAGGTCGTGCAGCCAGTCCGGGCTCTCGTCCATGCGCGCCAGGACTTCCGGCGCCGCCACCAGCGCCTTGACGCTCGGCTGCCAGGGCAGGTTCTCGACCAGTTGAAGGGCCTCGTCGCCGCGGAGCTGGGGATTACCGCGCGACCACGCGGCGGCTTCACGGACGTCGTCGGGGTAGCTCGCAGCGACGAGGATGTTGGACAGCACGCTGTCCGGGTAGAGGGCAACCGGCGCCAGGAGGGCGTCGAGCTCGGCCTGGTTGAAGGTGCGCTCGGCGCGCGCCGCGAAGGCAGTGGCGAGGAGCGCCGCGCTGAGGAGGATCCGGGCAAGGGTTTTCATGAGGATCACTCTAGGCGGGTCCCCCGGGGGCGGCTGTACCAGGGTGTAACCAGTTGTAGCGGGCATGAAGAATGCGAAGAGGGTGGCGTGAAGAACTCCCTCCTGCTCCTCCTTTTGCTGCCCTGCAGCGTCCTGGCCGAGACGGCCGCCGCCGAGATCTCCCGCCACCAGATGGAGGAGGAGTTCCGCGCCCTGGACCTCAACCGCGACGGCTATATCTCCGCCGCCGAGGCGGCAGGGTTCCGCGACATCGTCACGCGCTTCGACCGGGCCGACCGCAACCGCGACGGCAAGCTGAGCCGCGCCGAGTTCGCGCGCTTGAAGCAGGGGGTTGCGAACAGCGCAGCCGGCGGTACCGCCCGGAAGCGCCCGGTCAAGAAGGCTGCAGAGTAGCCCGGACGCCGGAAAGAATGCGTTCCGCGGTGCGCGGCATGTTCTGCTTCAGCCAGAAGAGCGTCGCCTGGCCGAGCGGCATGTGCGTCGCCGGGCGCTGGGTGGCGGAAAGCGAGAGCAGCATCTGCGCGAGCGGCTGGTCGAGGACTTCCTTGCTCGCCGCGCTCACCGCGTCGTTCAAGCGGCCGTAGTCGAGCGCCGGGATGTAATGCGTGTGCGCCTTGCACACGCTTTCGAGCGCACCGCCGTAGACGCCGTCGTCCAGCGGGTCCATGCGATAGGCGCAGAAGAGCGGAAAAGCCTGCAGCCGGGCGAGCTCGTTCCAGAACTCCTCCAGCTGCAGCGCCGCGTCGCGCTCGCCGCGCTGCCAGAGGACGTCGACCATCTCGCCGTAGGCGCGCACGCCCGGGTGCTGAAGCCGCAGGCCGGAGAGGACGCCGCCGACCGCGTCGTGGAAGCTTTGCCAGTGCGGCCGCCCCTCGCGCATGAAGAGCGAGAGCGTCTCCTCGGCGTCGAGCAGGAGGAGCGAATCGCCCGCCCCGCCGAGAGCCTGCTGGAAAAGGCGGCGATGTTCGGGCCGGGCGATGATGACGGCCGCCTCGCCCATCCGCAGGCCGGCGCCGACGTATTCGGCGACTGCCTCGGCGAGAAAGCGGGGGTCCTGGTAGGTCTGGACGATGTGGTCCCCGTCGACAGGGTGCCGGAGGAGGTCGGACCAATCCAGGGTCGTGTCCATCCGGGTTTCTCAGCAACTATCGTGCTCTGCAGCGCACAGGCAAAGGGCCTTCGTGCGCGAGCCGAGCGCACCATTGGCGTGCAGCCGCTCGCCGCCGATCCGCAGTCCTCGATAGCCTTGGCCGAGGGCGCGCGCTTCTTCACGCAGCCAGTCGATGACGGTGCCGGCTTCGACGATATCTACCTGATCGGCCGAGTATTCGATAAGGGCGCCGAGGGCGCGCCGGGCGGCCGGCACGCCGAGGCCGCCGCCCACCTGCCAGATGCAGCGCTCGTCGTTTTCCAGTCCTTGGCGGAACCACGGCAGGACGAGGGCGAGGAGGGACTCTTCGGAGTCCGAGGACTGGCAGAGATGCTCGCCCCAGCCGATCGCAGGGCCCGCCGGCGGAAGGATGATTCCGCGGTCGGCCAGGTAGCGCAGCGCGAGTTGCCGGTCCAGGTCCATCGGTGTTCTTACTGCAATTCTTGGGCGTCGCCTGCGGGCCGTAAAGCCCGGGCTTCGTTATCCGGCTGTCATTTCCATCCGACGGCGCGTAACCCGGTGGCGACTTCGCCGGCCGCCTGCGCCGCGTGGGTGGCAACCAGGGCCTTCACCGGCAGGTGGTCGGAGGCGATCGCGGCGAGCGGCGTGCGATGCGCCTTCAGCGCCAGCAGCGAGTGGCGCGGCCGCACCCAGGCGCGATCGAGCGCGAGCAGCGGCCAGCGCGACGGGAACGAGCGCTCGACGATCGAATGGCCGAACAGGCCGTTCAGCCAGCGCAGCGGCCGGCCGAGCGGCAGCCATTCGTTGATATCGCCCAGGACGATGATCCGCTCTGAAAGCGGGGTGTGTTTCACCAGTTTCAAGATCTGCTGGACCTGGTAGCGGCGCTCCGCCGGCCACAGGCCGAGGTGCGTGACGATGATGCGCACCATCTCGCCGCCGACCTCGAGATCGACGTCGAGCGCATTGCGCGGCTCGCGGCCGGAGTAGGTGAAGCCGTGGCGGCGCACCGCCAGCACCTTGCGCCGCGTGAGCAGCGCGTTGCCGTACGGTCCGTCGTGGCGCAGCAGCGTCAGCCCCGGCACCGCCTCCATGCCGGTCTTGCGGGCGATGAAATCGAGGCGGTAGTCGGATTCCTGCAGGCCGATGGTGTCGCAGCCGGTCTCTTCGATGACCGCGGCGATGCGCGAAGCGTCTTTCTTGCCGTCGCTGCCGCGGCAGCCGTGGACGTTGTATGAAGCGACGCGCAGGCAGTCGGGCCCGAGCTGCTGCGACAGCGCCGTCCAGTTAGCGAGGCTGCTGTCCGGCCGCCGCATTCGTGGTCGAGATCCGGCGCGCCATTTTCCGGAACCAGCGGTTCACCGCCCATACGCCCGCGCCCAGGAGGCCGAGCACGCCGCCGACCACCCACCAGTTGATGGCGCCGCCGGAGAGCGCGGTCTCGATCTGGTCGCCGAAGATGGTGGTGGCGAGGGTGCCGGGGATGAGGCCGATGGCGGTGCCGACGGCGACGTGCCACACGCGCATGTGGATCGCGCCGGCGACGATGCTCTCGACCGCGAAGGGCGCGAGCGGCACCAGGCGCAGCAGCGACATCGCCAGCAGGCCGTGCTTCTTCAGCACCTCGGCCATGCGGTCGAGCTTCTCGCCGGCGAGGCGGCGCACGGTATCGCGGCGCATCTTCCGGCCGATGTAGTAGGTGACGATCGACGACGCGACGATCCCCGCGAGCGAGTAGGCGAAGCCGAGCCAGGGCCCGAAGGCGATCACCGCCGCGAGGGTGATGAGCGGGCGCGGGAACATGACCAGGCAGGCCGGCGTGAAGAGGGCCATCACCACCAGCGGCGCCCACCAGCGGGCGCCGAAATCCTTCGCCCAGGCGATGACGTTCTCCGGGCTGACCACTCCGGCAAGAGGTGTTGCTCGCCATAGAAGCGTCAAAGAAATAACGACCAGTAGAAGCAGAGCCAGCTTTCCCCACGCCGGGGTGGCTTTCGCCTGCTCCTCGACGATCTCGCGCTCGTCGAGCAGCGCCTGCAGCGCGATCGGCTCCTCCGGGTCAGCGACCGCGGCGACGTTGACGAGCGCCTCGGGCCATTCGGGCAGCTCGGTGAGCTCTCGCAGCGTGCGCTCGCCCGTGCCGGCGGCGGCGATCGCGCCATGCACGCTGCCGCTGGCGGCGGCGAGGGCGTCGCGCACGCGCGCCGGCGAGGCGCCCAGGTGCTCGGCGAGCACGCGCTCGCGGAAGTCGCTGATCGCCGAAGCGACCTGCGGCCGGCCGCGCGCCTCCAGCACGACGTCGCACTCGCTATCGACGCTCATGGAGCGGTTGCACAGGTTGGACGAGCCGATGCGCAGCACGCGGTCGTCGACGATCATCAGCTTCGAGTGCACGTCGACGCAGCAGCCTTCGGCGAGGCCGGGGACGTGGGGGTAATACGCCTTGAAGCGGTGGTAGCGGTCGGCTTTCTTCAGGCGCTGCACGAGGCGCGCGCGCAGCACGTGCATCGTCGCTTCTTCGAGCCAGCCGTGGCTGAGCAGGCGCAGCACCATGACGATCTCGGGGCCGTCGGGCTCGGCGAGGCGCTTCTCCAGCGCCGCGGCGATGCGCGGCGCGGTGAAGTACTGGTTCTCGACGTACAGCGTGTGGCGCGCCGCGGCGATCATGTCGAGGTACAGCCGCTCGATCTCGCGGATCGCCGGCACTTCGCCGCGCGGCGGCATGGTGCGGGCAATGCCGACCTCGACGCCCTTCGCGTCGGCGGCCAGGCCCTCGGGCCAGAGATCTTTCGCCTGCGCGGCCGCCTTCGCGGGCGCGTGCGGCAGGGCATGGCCGGTGGCGGCGAGCCAGCGCTCGCGCGCGAGGGTGCCGAGCGCGCCCGCCGCATCGCCGTCGACGGCGACCATCATGTCGTGGAACGGCGGGTAGGGTTTGTCGTACGCCTTGCGCCGCTCATCGCTGCCGGCGTGATCGGTCGTGTCCCAGCGGCGCACGGTGAGGTCGATGCCGCCGGCGAAGGCGAGCGCGTCGTCGATGACGACGACCTTCTGGTGCTGGCAGCCGCCGAGCGGGTGCGTATCGTCGTAGCGCAGGTGCACGCGGTGCGCCGGCTTCCAGCCGAAGCCGTAGAGCGGCGGGAATTCCCGGTCGGCGCCGAACACCATCGGGTAGTCCCAGTTGAGGATGTTGATGTGCAGCCCGCGGCGCCGGCGGACGAGGAAGTTGAGGAACTCGCCGAGCTCGGCCGGGGGCCCGCCCTTCGGCACGGGGTCGAAATGCAGCTTCGTGTTGCTATTGAAGTCCCAGGCGAGGATGACGATCGATCGCTCGGCCTTCAGCGCCGCGCGGTAGAACGCATCGAAATAATCTTTCGCATCGACGAGCAGCGCGACGCGTTCCGCCGCCGCCACGCTCCAGCAGTTGTAGCCGGTGCGCAGCAGGCTCTCGGCCTCGCGCGGCGCCGCCGCGGCATGCTCGCGCCGCTGGCCCTTGCCCAGGTAAACGACGCTGCCCACCGATGTCGCGCTAGCGGGCGGCCGGCGCGGCGAACGGCGAGGCACCCGGCGCCGCCGGCGCAGGCGCCAGCGGTGCGCCCGTCGCGGGCGTCGTCGTCGTGCCCGTGGTAGTGCCGGTCGTGGTTCCGCTGGTCGTGGCGGTCGTGGAGCCCGCCGCGCTCGGGGTGTTGCTGATGTTGCCGGTCGTCGGCGTGTCGCTGATATTCGCGCCGCGCTGGTTCTGGATGATCTGCGCCGGGCTGGGCGGCGTCGTGCCGCCGGCACCGCTCTGGCCCTGGATGAGCGCGGCCGGGCTGGGCGCGCCGTTGGGCTGGGCGGTGCTGGTCGTCACCGTGCTCGTGCCGCCGGTGGCGCTCGGCGCCGTCGTCGCCGGCAGGTTGGTCGAAGGAAGGAGGGCGGTCACCTGGACGTTGCCCGTTTGCGTGGGCAGCAGGCCGCCGGTGAGCGTCGTCGCGACCTGCTGTGCGGTGGGCGCGGCAACGCCGCGCGAGATCAGGCTCTGGCGCCCGGCCTCGAGCGTTTGCGCGATCTGCTGCGCGGTCATCGTGCCCTGCGGCGTGAAGCTGACCAACTGCACCTGGCCGTTCGGCAGCGCGGTGGTGAGCGTCACCGGCGCGCCGAGCGCGAGGCCGTTCACCAGGCTGTCGAAGTTCGCCTGCGAGCCGACGAAGGTCACGAGCTGCGGCGCGAGGCGCATCACCTGCAGCGAAGGCGGCACGCCGAGGACGGTGGTGGTGGTCGTCGTGGTCTGCGCCGGCGCGAGCGCGGGCACGAGCAGGGCGGCGGCAACGAGGGAGCGGAGGGCGGTCTTCATTGGCAAATCCTTCATCGGGAAATTAGTCCGGGCAGCAACATCGACGTGCCGCCGGGTGTGACGACGTTTCCGCCGTTCAGCGCTGCCGCCAACTGCTGCGGCGTGGGGTTGACGATGCCGAGCGCGGCAAGCTGGTTATGCGCGGACTGCAATGCCTGAGTCTGCTGTGCGGGGGTGAGGCCTGCCAATCCGCCATTCGGCGTGGTTGCGGCGGTGGGAGCGGTGCCACCGGCCGCTGCGCCGACGCCTGCAGGCGACGTGCCGACAATCGTGGGCAGGCTACCGGCGGCGACGAGCTGGCTGCTCGTGCGCATGCCGGCGGTTCCCTGCGGCAGCACGCCTGCGATCTGCGTGCTGCCCGACGGAACCTGGATGTTGCCCCCCGCGAGCGCCAGCGCGAGCTGCTGCCCGGTCGGCTGCTCGATGCCGAAGTTGACGAGGTTGAGGCGCGCGCGCTCGATCAGCGTCGCCGCCTCTACCGCCGAGCGCTGTCCCGGTGCGATGAAGCTGGTGATCTCGACGGTGCCGTCGGGTAGCGGCGTGAGCAGCGCCACTTCGCTGCCCCGCATGAGGGCATTGAGCAGCGCCTGAAAATTGGGATCGATCTGGGCGCCGGCCTGCGTGCAGGCGAGCGCGAGGAAAAGAACGACAACCCGTAGCGGCCCGGCCATGCCGACCGGGCTGCAAGATTCACGCCACTGGAGAAATTGACTCGCGTCGCTTGCGATTGCGTGCAACAAGCCAAGCCAGTAGCAGCCCGTTAAGGAAGCATCCGGCGAACGAGGCAAGGAAGAAGATTGCAAAACCGGCCCAGCCGCGATCCCCGCTGTCGATCAGCCAACGAGGGTGCTGCAGCGCCTCCGGGAGGATTCCCCAAAGCCATGTGAGGGCGAGGTTCCATGGCAGGCCCATCAAGCCAGTGACAGCGCCAAGTGCCAGAGCGATCACGCCGCCCGTCTCGCCGCCAGTGCCCACCATCAGGAAGATCAGAAAGGCGACGGCGGGTATCCAATACAGGACGGCGAATCCGATCCGAAGCATCCTAAAGCCGCAGCAGCTTCTTCGCCGTGGCGCCGAGGATGTTGTCGCGGTCGGTGGGCGAGAGCGGCACGTCGGCCATCCACTTCACGCCGGGCGGGTTGGGGACGAACGGATAGTCCACCGAGAACATGATGCGGTCGGCGCCCATCTCCATCACGCAGCAGAGCAGGGCCGGCGTGGAGAAGTTGCCGCTGGTGGTGATCCAGAAGTGCTCGCGGAACGTGTCGCGGAACGGCGTCCGCGTGTTGCCCGGCCGCTGCAGCGCCATGTCGATGCGCCAGAGCGAGAAGGGCAGCGACTCGCCGAGGTGGCCGAGGATCATCTTCAGGCCGGGATAGGCCTCGAACACCCCGGAGAGAACCAGGCGGATGCCCTGGGTCGCCGTCTCAACGGTGAATCCCCACGCCGCGGTCATCAGGCCCGGGAACTGATCGAGGTAGTCGCGGTAGTACGCGTCGATCACCGCCTTGTGCGGCACGGCGGGGTGCATGTAGATCGGCACGTCGAGCGCCTGGGCGCGCTCGTAGATCGGCCAGAAGCGCTTGTGGTCGAGGAACTG
>JAXDQC010000067.1:0-25051 GCA_034668045.1 Betaproteobacteria bacterium
TGGAAAATCTCGCATCGATCGCTTCCATGCTGTGTTTCGCGATCTCCGCGATGCCGGACTTCATGTAGCGCCCGGGCGCCATGGCATCGGTGTCGATGTTGTCGCCGAACACCCAGGCTTTCACGAGAGCGCCTCGCGCGGGTCGCGGATCGCGCCGGCGATCGCCGATGCCGCCACCGTGTACGGAGAGGCGAGATAGACCTGCGCCTCCGGCGCGCCCATGCGGCCCTTGAAGTTGCGCGCGGTCGTCGAGATGGCGACCACGTCGGGCCCGAGGAGGGCGCCGTAGCCCGCGCACATGCCGCAGCTGTTGGCGAGCAGCTCGGCGCCCGCGTCGACGAGGATCTGCAGGGTGCCTTCGCGCTCGGCGGCCTGCTGGTCGCGCAGGCTGGCGGGCGCGACCACGAGCTTGACTCGCGACTTCCTGCCTTTGAACACCTTCGCCGCCATGCGCAGATCCTCGAGCTTCGCGCCGGTGCACGCGCCGATGTAGGCAAAGTTGATTTTCGTGTCTTTGAATTCGCGCACCGGCTTGGCATTCGCCGGACTGTGCGGTGCGGCGACCTGCGGCTCGAGCTCGGCGGCCTTGAAGCGGTGATGAGCGAGCAGGCGCGCGTCCGGGTCGCTGTCCCAGGTCTCGATTTCGGCTTTCAGAAATCCTGCCGTGACGGAATCCGAAGCGATCAACCCCGTCTGCGCGCCGAGCTCCGCCGCCATGTTGCAAAGGGTCATGCGCTCCTGCATCGGCAGGGCCCGGATCGCCGCGCCGCGGTACTCGACCGCCTGGTACTGCCCGCCGTCCATGCCGAACTTCGTGATCAGGAAGAGCATCACGTCCTTGGCGGCGACGCCGGCGGCGAAGCGCCCGTCGAAGTCCATGGCGATGGTGTGCGGCACCTTGAGCCAGATCTCGCCGGTGACCAGCACGCCGAGCATCTCGGTCGCGCCGACGCCGAACATGTAGGTGGCGAAGGCGCCGCCGGTGGGGGAATGGCTGTCGCCGCCGACGACAAACATGCCCGGGCGCAGGTGACCGCGCTCGGGCAGGACGACATGGCAGATGCCCTGCAGGTCGTAGAAGTGCTGCACGCCGGCTTCGCTCGCCCAGTGGCGCGCGATGTGGATGATCCGCTTCGATTCCTCGTCGGTCGCCGGTACGTAGTGGTCGGTGATCAGCACCACCTTGTCCGGGTCCCAGACTTTCGCGCCGAGCCGGTCGAGCAGCGGCTTCACGCGCCGCGGGCCACCCGAGTCGTGCATCATCGCCAGATCGACCTTGCAGGTGACGATCTCGCCGGGGCGCACGGCCTTGCCGGCGGCGCGGGAGACGAGCTTCTCCGCCAGGGTCATCATGGGGTTTGTATTATCTGCCATCGCCGATCGGAGACGCTGATGATTCCCGAGCAGACTTTCTTCCCGGATCCCGCCCTCGACCGCGCCTTCGGCGTGGTCATGACGCTCGCCACCGAGGTGTGGGTGCTCCGCGATCGCCTCCATGCCCTCGAGGCGCAGCTTGCCGAGCGCGGCGCCCTCGATCTCGAGAAGCTGAACCGCGAGCCGGAGCGCGACGAGCGTGCCGCGGAGCGCGAAGCATTCGTCGCCGATCTGCTGCAGAACCTGCTCGGCGAGCAGCAGGCGAAAGGCGCGCGGTGAGCATCGACGGCCGCGGTTTCGCCGCCGGGCAGGCGTTCCTGCTCTGCTGCAAGACCTACTGGACCCGCAATATCTATCCCGCCGTGCGCGAGGAATACGAAGCCGGCCGCAAACTCGAGGGCAGCGTGCTCTATCAGTACTACTGCTGGCTCGAGCGGCACCTTCAGCGCTTCAAGTACTCGGGCCGCTACGGCCTGCAGCCGTATCACGCACAGGATCGCACCCGCCTCGAGAAATCGCTCGAGTCGGCGCCGGCTGTGCTGCAGCCGGGCCTCGAGTATCCCGACTACTACACGCGGATCGATATCCACCAGCATCCCGGCGGCGTCTGGAGCGACCCGATCGCCGGCTTCGTCTATGAGCGCGGCGCGCGCAGCACGACGCCGCTCGCCGGCAAGCGGCATCGCGACCTCCACGAGCGCCTCACAGCGGCGGCGCTCGAGCGTGCTGGAAGTCCGCAGCGCATGCTCGACATGGGGTGCGGCTTCGGCAAGAGCACGAAGCCGTTCTACGAGGCGCTGAAGGAAGCCGAGGTCGAGGCGATCGACCTGTCGGCGCCTTGCCTTCGGCTCGCGGCGCGCGATGCCGATGCGGCCGGAGCGCAGCGCATCCGCTTCCGTCAGATGGACGCTGCCCGCACCGACTTCGCCGACCAGAGCTTCGACCTGGTGACCTCGACCATGCTGCTGCACGAGCTGCCGCCCGCCGCCGTGGAGCGCACGCTGGCGGAGGCGCACCGGCTGCTGCGTCCCGGCGCGGCGATGGTGCATCTCGATTTCCTGCCGCGGGCGAGCGCCTTCGACGAGCTGATCCACTTCGGCCACGCGTGGCGCAACAACGAGCCCTTCATGGAGCCGCTTGCCCGCATGGACATCGGCCGCGTGCTCGAGCGGCTGGGATTCCGCGACATCGAGATCGTGCCGTTCGAGGAAAGCGACGGCGCGCTCGATCCGAAGTACCGCTACTGGCGCTTTCCCTGGACGCTGATCGCCGCCCGGCGCTGAATCATCCCTGCTCGAGGAATTCCTTGAGCGCCTTGTCGGGCGGTTTGACGAAGTTGGAGCGGCGGCTGACTTTCGCCATTCCCAGCTTGCGCAGCTTGATCGCCAGCTCGGCGCTCTTGGCGATGAGCGTCACGCCGTTCACCACCGGCGCGCCTTCGAACTCGCCGCCGAAGAGCATCATCGGCAGGCCGCCGGCCGGCACGATGACGTCGGCGCCCGCTGCGAGGAGGGCGCGGCACTCCTTTTCCCAAAGTGGTTTTATCTTTTGAAAACCCTCTGGAGATGCAAAAGCGTTGATGAAGTCCGCCACGGTCGCCTCGACCGCCCGCACGCCGACCACCCGCTGCTGCAGGCCGTAGCGGATCACCTGGTCCTCGTGCCACGGAATGAAGACCGGATTGATGGTGATCAAGCCGAGCTTGCGGCCGAGGGTCAGGGAATGCATAAGGGTGGTCTCGCCCAGGCCCAGCACGGGAATTTCCGCCACCGACTTCACCTCCGCCAGGCCGGCGTCCTGGAAATGCGTGATTGCCATCGCGTCATAGCCCTGCTTCTGCGCTTCGACGGCGTTGCGGATCAGGTTGCGCGCGATGCGGAACTCGGTGATGGCGTGCGTCGTGGTCGCTGGCGGCGTGGTGGTGTGGAAGGTGGCCGAGAACTCGGGATCGAGGATGCTCTTCAGGTGCGCTTCCACCTTGGCGATATAAGGCGCCATGTGGACCTTGTCGGTCGCGCCCTGGAACCAGATCTTGTAGGTCATTTGCCTTCCACCAATGCGAGGACTCTCAAGGGGCTGCCGCTGCCGTTCTGGATCTTCAGCGGCGCGGCGATCACGACCGCGCCGGTCGGCGGCAGCTGGTCGAGGTTGGCGAGGCACTGCAGCCCGTAGCGCCCCGCGCCGTGCATGTAGTAATGGCAGGGGTAGGGCGGGCGCAGGTGCTGCGCCTGGCCGGCGTCGGTGCCGATCGTTTCGGTGCCGAAGCCCAGGACCTCGCGCTCCTCGACCAGGAACTTCACCGCGTCGATGTCGGGCCCGGGCGTGTGCTGGCCCGTCTCGTCGTAGTTCTGAAAGGCAGCCGGGTCGCCGGCGCGCTTGTACCAGTCGGTGCGCATCAGCACCCAGGAATGAGGCGTGATTTTCGAATGCTTCTTTTCCCAGGACTGAATGAATTTCTTCGTCAGGAGGAAATCGGCATCCTTCTGCGCCTCGTTGCTGCAATCGAGAACGAATGCCGGGCCGATGAAGTTCTGCGCCGGAATCGTGTCCACCGAGCCGTTGGGCAGGTCTTTGCCCGAGACCCAGTGCACCGGCGCGTCGAAGTGGGTGCCGGTGTGCTCGCCGCAGGAAAAGTTGTTCCAGTACCAGGCCGGGCCGCGCTCGTCGTAGCGCGACACTTCCTCGATGCGGAACGGCCACGCCTGTCCCATCTCCGGCGGCAGCGAGATGTGGGGGAATTCGGCAGAAAGGGTGTGGGTGAGATCGATGACCCTGACCTTTCCCTCGGCTAGCTTTGAAATGAATTCCTTCATGCCGACAACTCGCGCTCTAGGGCCTTGGGATTGTCGCGCCAGCGGGCGAGCCATTCCTGCGCCACATCGCCCGGGTAGACGTCCTCGATCCCTTCCTGAAGCGCCTTGACGATCGATGTGGCGAGCGTCGCCGGAGTGACCTTGGGCGGCGGCAGGAGCTGGTTCCACTCGTCATCGATCGGCCCGGGGAAAACGTTGACGACGCGCACGCCCGCCGGACGCATCTCGGCGCGCAGGCACTGCGCGAGCGAATGCGCGGCGGCCTTCGAGGCCGAGAAGGTGCCGTGCGGCGGAAAATTGGCGAGCGCGTAGATCGACAGCACGTTCACCCAGGCGACCGCGCTCGACTGGCCGTCGGCGCCCCGTGCCCGCATGACCGGACCGAGCTCCTGCGCCAGGCGCAGCAGGCCGAAATAGTTGATGTCCATCTCGGCGCGTGCCGTCTCGACGCCGGCGCGGTTGCCGATGCCGAAGGCGCGGTGGTGCTCGGCGTTGTTGACGACGATGTCGACCTTGGCGCCGATCTCGGCCGCGACCTCGCGCACGTTTTTCGAGTCGGTGAGGTCCAGGGGGAGAAGCGTTACCTGGGGAATGTTTTTTAATTCTGAAAAACCGGAAAATTTCTTCCACGGCTCGGAGTGGCCGACCCAGATGAGGTCCGCTTTCGCCTTGACCATCGCATGGACCAGCTGCTGGCCGAGCGCGGTCTTGCCGTCGGTGATGAGCACCTTGCGGAATTGCGGATCGCAAGTGAACTCCCGTAGCTGCCTGTCTTCGGCCACGTTGACCTCCTTTTCGGGCAGCGCCGCGAGGACCGCTTGTCCAGCGCGGTCGAGCATCGCCTTTACGCGTACCCGTTTTTCAACTGAATCGTGAAGATGCGCAACCACCGTCGGCCCGCAATCGAGCTTGATCAGCCCCAGACGCCAGGGAAGCCGCTCGCGGAAGAAGAGATCGTTGCTGTGATGCAGGACGGTCCTCGCGAGCAATTCACCGCCGTCCGGCTGACCTTTCCAGGCGATCTTTATCGACAGGCATTTCTGGCAGACCTCGCGCGGCGGGTATTGCACCGTGCCGCAGTCGCGGCACTGCTGCAGCTCGAAGCGGCCCATCGCCGCCGCGGCGGTGAGGCCGAGCGCGATGCGGCTGCGCGCCGCCGGCGGCAGCGTCGGCAGCCGCGTGCGCAGAACCGGGTTCTTACGCTTTGGCCGTTGCAAGGATCGCCGCTCCGGAGCCGAGACCACGGTCGTAGTTGATCATGCCGAATCCGCTCACGAGGCCCAATTTCGCGCTTTTGACCTGCCGGCGCTCCGCCTGGCCCGTGAGCTGGCGGATCGCCTCGACCATGCCGAGGTAGCCGCCCGCCGCGCCGGCCTGCCCGACCGAGAGCTGTCCGCCGCTGGTATTGAGAGGAAAGCTGCCCTCGTGGGTGAAGGCGTTCTTGCGCACGAACGCCGGCCCTTCGCCCTTGGCGCAGAAGCCCAGGTCCTCCATCTGCATGAGCGAGATCACCGGGTAGTCGTCGTAGGTCTGGACGAAGTCCATGTCCTGCGGAGCAGCGCCCGCCTGCGCGTAGAGCTCCTCGCGGTCGAGCGCCCAGCCGGCGCGCATCTGCACCGGGTCGCTGGCAAAGGCGTTGTGCCTTTCGATCGTTCCCAGGAGCCGCGCGTAGGGGATGTTCAACGCTTTTGCTTTTTCTTCGGAAAGAACCAGAAAGGCGTCGGCGCCGGCGCAAGGCATGACGCAATCGAAGAGGTGCAGCGGCTCGGCGATCGGCCGCGCCGCCATGTACTCCTCGATCGTCAAGGGTTTCTTGAAGAGCGAAAAATCGAATTTCAAGGCATTGGCCCGCTGGGCGACGCAGAGCTTGCCGAAGTCCTCGCGCGTCGCGCCGTACTTGTCCATGTAGTACGCCGTCAGGAAGGCGAAGCTGGCGTTCGGCCCGCCGGCGCCGTACGGGTACACGGCGTCGCGCGCGAACTGGCTGAAGTTGGCGAGGGTGAGGCGGAAGGAATCGACGTGGTTGGTGTCGCCGGCGAGGCAGGCGACGACCGCGGCATCGCCCGCTTGCACGGCGCGCGCGGCGCGGCGAAGGGCGACGACGCCGCTCGCGCCGCCGAAGGGCACGTGGTCGAGCCAGCGCGGCGACAGGCCGAGGTGTTGCGTCAGGCCGATCGCGCTGTCCGGGGCGAGGGTGAAGCTGGAGACAGAGAGGCCGTCGATGCTTTCCTTGGGGAGAGTGGATTTTTGTAAAAGCAAAGAAAGAGCTCTCGCCAGCCACCAATGGGCCGACCGGATCGAGTAGCGCACATACGGCACGGTCACCGGCACCGCGATGGCGACGCCCTGGTAGCCCTGCCTCATGGCTTGCGGCGCTTGCGGTCGCGCAAGTCGAAGCGCCGCTCGGGATCGAAGGCGAAGTCGGCGAGCTTCGCTTTCTGCACCTTGTTGGTCGAGGTCACCGGCAGCTCGTCGACGAAGGCGACGATGCCCGGCGCCTTGAAATAGGCCAGCCGCTCCAGGCACCAGTCCTGGATGGAAATTGCATTCCGCTCGCTCTTGTCGGCTGAGACCACGCAGGCTAGGACCTCCTCGTCCCTCACCGGATCCGGTGCGGCGATCACGGCGACCTGCTGCACGGCGGGATGGCCGGCGAGCGCGGCCTCGACCTCGAGCGCGGCGATGTTCTCGCCGGCGCGGCGGATGATGTTCTTCAGCCGGTCGACGAAGTGCAGGGCGCCGTCGGGTCCGCGCCGCACCGAGTCGCCGGTGCGGAACCAGCCGCCCCGCCAGGCTTCCTCCGTGGCCTTCTCATCCTTGAGATAGCCGGAGAAGAATCCGCGCCGCGGATCTTCGCCTTTCTGGCGAACCAGCAGTTCGCCTTCTTCGATGGAAATTTCAAGATTGGAAGGAGGGATGCCAAAACACCGGGTGCCGACATGGCGCGGTTCGCGGCTCGCGGCCACGAGCGCGCCGCCGCCGGTCTCGGTCATCGCCCAGGCCTCGATGAGCGGGAAGCCGAAGCGCGCCTCGAACGCGCCGTGGTCCTTCGGATTCGCGTTGGCGCCGTAGCCGAACCGCACTCGATGAGAAATCGCCTCCACTGGCTGGGAGAGCAGTATCGCGGGCATGACGCCGAGATAGTGAACAATCGTCGCCCGCGAGTCGACGACGTCGCGCCACCAGGTCTTGGGGTGGAAGCGATCGAGCTGCACCACGCAACCCGCGGTCAGGATCATGGCCACGGTCGACACCGCGAGGGCGTTCATGTGGAACAGCGGCAGCGGCGTGATCAGCCGTTCCTCGCCTTCGCGAAGAGCGCACAGGCCGCCCTCGTCGACGTAGCGGCGGCCGAGGTTGAGGAAATAGAAGTTGGAGAGCAGGCAGCCTTTCGGCTTGCCGGTCGTGCCCGAGGTGTAGAGCAGGGCGCATTCTTCGGCGCCGCACGCCTTGCCGGCGGGCGGCGGATCTTCGAGCGTGGCGGCGTCGATCACCGCGCCCGCCTCGCTGTGCGCGAGCACGTAGTCGAGCTCCGCGCTGCGATAGTCCGGATTGAGCGGCACCACGCTCGCGCCGAGCGAGTTGAGCGCGAGGAAGTGCAGCAGGAACTCGGGCGAATTCGGCAGCTTCAGGCCTACGCGGTGCCCGTTGCCGTAGCCGCGCGCCCGGTAACGCGAAGCGATGGACGCGACGCGCTCGAGGGCGGTCGCGTAGGTCAGCTCGCTCCGCTGCGGGTAGGACAGCAGGAACGGCCGGCGGGGATGCGCGCTCGCGGTTTGCTCGAAGGCGGAGAAGACCGTCGCCGGTAGCCTGGTCACTGGGCGATGGTAAGATGCCGCGAGAAATTCAGCCAACGGGAGGGGGACAATGCTCAGAGGAATTTGCGCCGCGCTCGCCTTTATTCTGGCAGCGCCGGCCTTCGCCGCCGACACCATCAGCGCCACGCACGTGTTTCCGGCGTCGCTCATCTATTCGCGCAGCTTCCTCGAGTACGTGAAGAAAGCGAACGAAGCCGGCAAGGGCGAGTTCGCCATCCAGGTGCGCGGCGGCCCGGAAGCCATCGGCATGATGGAGCAGCCCGGCGCGGTGCGCAGCGGCGTGGTCGACATGGTGTATTCGCCGTGCGCTTTCTACGCCGCGGTGGTCCCTGAGTGCGACGCGGTTTCCGCCTCCTCGATCGACGGCCCGACCGCGCGCAAGAACGGCGGCACCGAGCTCTTGAACCAGATCCACCAGAAGCGCATGGGGACGATCTTCCTCGGCTGGGTCGACAGCGGCATCCGCTTCAGCCTGTGGTCGACCAAGGAGCCGAAGTTCGACGCCGCCGGT
Source organism: Betaproteobacteria bacterium (assembly GCA_034668045.1). Classification (GTDB taxonomy): domain Bacteria; phylum Pseudomonadota; class Gammaproteobacteria; order Burkholderiales; family SG8-39; genus SCGC-AG-212-J23. The sequence continues at coordinate 8,517 of JAXDQC010000067.1, forward strand.
CAGATCGACATCAAGGGCTTCAAGGTGCGAGGCAACCCGATCTACAACGCGTTTCTCACCAACTATCTCGGCGCGCAGGTCATCAATCTCAACTCCTCCGAGCTCTACACCGCGCTCGAGCGCGGCACGGTCGACATCACCGCCTGGACGCAGATCGGCCTCATGGACCTGAACTGGGACCGCTACATCAAGTACCGCATCCTGCCGGATTTCTTCTCCACCGACCTCGTCATCCTGGTCAACCAGAAGAAGTGGGAGTCGCTGTCGCCGAAGACGCGCCAGATCCTGCAGCGCGTCGCGGTCGAGCACGAGACCTCCAGCCTGCGCGACCTGCAGGCGCTGTGGAAGAAGGAGCAGGCCGAGCTCGAGAAGCGCGGCATCAAGACCGTCTCGCAGTCCGCCGAAGCGTCGAAGAAGTTCGTCGCCGGCGCCCGCACCGCCAGCCTCCAGCGCATGAAGGAGCGCATGGAGAAGTCCGGCGGCACGGAGAACTACGACAGGGTCGTCAAGCTCTTCACGCCGGAGTGAAGCACGCGGTGAAGGTCTACGACGCCGCCATCTACGGGATGGCGGCGCTGGCCGCCTTCCTGATGGCGGCCATGATGGTCGTCATCTGCCTCGACGTCGTGCTGCGCAACCTCGGCTACCAGAGCTCGGCGCATTTCTTCACCTTCACCGAGTACGCGCTTCTGATGCTGCCCTGCATGGGCGCGCCCTGGCTGGTGCGCGAGAAGGGCCACATCTACGTCGAGATCCTGCTCATGAGCCTCGGGCCGCGCGTGCGCGCGCGGATGACGACGGCGATCGGTCTGGCCTGCATCGCGCTCTGCCTGGTGCTCGCCTGGTACGGTTGGGGCATCACCTTCAAGGACTTCGCCAACGCCGAGAAGGACGTGCGCTCGCTCGACATGCCGCGCTGGATCGTGGTGATGTGGATCCCGCTTGCCTTCTCTCTGATGGCGGTGGAGTTCGCGCGCTTCCTCTGGCGCCGGGAGAATTTCCTGGCGCCGCTGTCCGACCTCGCCTAGCGACGCATGGCCTGGTACTGGGTCGCGCTGCTTCTCTTCGGCTCGGCGCTCGGGCTGATGATGCTTGGCGTGCCGGTGGCGATCGGCTTCTTCATCACCAATGTCGTTGCCGCGGTGGTGTTCATGGGCGGCGGTCCGGGCATCACGCAGGTGATCAACAACGGCTTCGGTGCGATGACCAACTTCTCGCTGGTGCCCATCCCGATGTTCCTGTTCATGGGCGAGCTCTTCTATCACACCGGCCTCGCGACCCGCTGCTTCAACGCCGCCGACAAGCTGATGGGCAATATCCGCGGCCGGCTCGCGTATGTGACGCTGATCGGCGGCACCGCCTACGCGGGCCCGGCCGGCTCGTCGATGGGCGCCTGCGCGCTGCTCGGCCGCCTGATGGCGCCGGAGATGATCCGCCGCGGCTACAGCAAGTACCTGTCGCTTGGTCCGATCATGGGTGTCGGCGGCCTGGCGGTAATCATCCCGCCCTCGGCGCTGACGGTGCTGCTGGCGACGCTCGGCCAGACCGATGTCGCCGCGCTGCTGATCGCCGGCATCGTGCCGGGCTTCATCCTCGCCACCATGTACGGCGTGCTGATCTGGGCATGGATCAAGATCGACCCCGACTCCGCGCCGCCCTACATCCCCGAAGCGGTGTCGCGTCGCGAGAAGGTGCGCCTCATCTTCGTCGATGTGATCCCGATGGTGGCGATCATCGTCTTCTCGGTGGTGATCATGCTGGTGGGCTGGTGCACGCCAACCGAGGCGGCGGCGCTCGGCGCGTTCTCGGTGATCGTGCTGGCCATGGCCTACGGCGATATGACCTGGAAGTCCTTCGTCAAGTCGCTCGACGGCTCGCTGCGCGTCACGGTGATGGCCTTCCTCGTCATCTTCGGCTCGGCCACCTTCGCGCAGGTGCTGGCATTCACCGGCGCTTCGAGCGGCCTGGTGAACTGGGCGACCTCGTTCCAGGTGACGCCGCTGCAGATGATCTTCATCATGATCGGCGTCATCATCTTCCTCGGCAGCTTCATGGATCCGCTCTCCAAGATGCTGCTCACGGCGCCGATCTTCTTCCCGCTCGCCAAGTCGCTCGGCTTCGACCTCACCTGGTTCGGCCTGATCATGCTGCTCGCGCTCGAGGTCGGCTACACCACGCCGCCCTTCGGGTTGCTGCTTTTCGTCATGAAGGGCGTGGCGCCCCCCGGCACGACGATGAAGGACATCTATCTCGCCGGCATGCCGTTCATCGCCTGCGTGATGGTGCTCATCGTGGCCATCATGTTCTACCCTCCGCTCGCCACCTGGCTGCCGAGGATCAGCCTCTGACAAGGAGAATGCATTGCCGAGCACGGTAGGGATGACCCGCGGCACGGAGCTCGCGGGCAAGGTGGCGCTGGTCACCGGCGGCGCGCGCAACATCGGCCGCGCCATCGCCCGCTCGCTTGCCGCCGGCGGCGCCTCGGTGATGGTGAACGCCAGGACTTCGAAGGCGATGGCGGAGGAGACCGTGAAGATGATCGGTTCTTCGGCCGCGGTTCACATCGCCGATGTCACGGACCCTCGACAGGTAGATTCCCTGGTAAAGGAAACAGTAAAGCGCTTTGGTCGCCTCGACATCCTGGTCAACAACGCGGCCGTGCGGATGGAGACGCCGTTCGAGAAGATCACCCTCGAGGACTGGCGCAAGGTCCTCTCGACCATCCTCGACGCGGCCTTCATCTGCAGCCAGGCCTGCCTGCCGCATCTCGCGGCCGCGGGCGGCGGCACGATCATCAATATCGGCGGCCTCACGGGCCATCGCGGCGCGACCGGACGCGCGCACGTGATTGCAGCGAAGTCGGGGCTCGCCGGATTCACCAAGGCGCTGGCGCTCGACCTCGCGCCGCAGCACATCACGGTGAATTGCGTCGTGCCGGGCACGATCGACAGCCAGCGCGGCCTGCCGGGCGTTCCGGAGCGCCCGGCGCATCGCGCTGCGCCGCCGCCCATCGGACGCCGCGGCGAGCCGGAGGAGATCGCGGCGATGGTGCGCATGCTGTGCGGGCCGGACGCGCGCTACATCACCGGCCAGACGATCCACGTGAACGGCGGCGGATACCTGCCATGACGGTGATGCAGCGCCTGAGCGGCTACATTGCCCAGGCGCCGAAGCGGCCGCTGCCTGCGGCGGTGGTCGAGAAAACCAAGCACCACGTGCTCGACACTATCGCGGCGATGGTTTCCGGCTCCCGCCTCCTGCCGGGACGCAAGGCCATTTCCTTCGTCAAGACCCGCGGCGGAGTGAAGGAGGCCTGCGTAGCCGGCAGCAGCATCGTCACCACCGCCGAGAACGCCGCGCTCGCCAACGGCATGCTCGCGCACGCCGACGAGACCGACGATTCCCACGCGCCTTCGCTCACGCATCCGGGCTGCGGTATCGTGCCGGCCGCTCTTGCCGTTTCGGAAAGAGAAAGTAGTAGCGGCGAGGCTCTGCTGCGCGCGGTCGCGCTCGGCTACGACGTCGGCTGCCGGCTGACGATGTCGCTGAACGCATATGAGTTCCGCGAGGACGGGCACTCGACGCACAGCTTTGGTCCTATGTTTGGCGCTGCCGCTGCTGCCGGTTCACTTCTCCGCTTCAATGAGAAGCAAACGCGCTATCTCCTTTCCTACACTGCCCAGCAAGCCTCGGGGATTTCCTGCTGGATGCGCGACGAGGAGCACATCGAGAAGGCCTTCGACTTCGGCGGCATGCCGGCGCGCAATGGCGTCGCCGCGGCGGTGATGGTCGCGCACGGCTTTACCGGCGTGGAGGATGCATTCTCGGGAGAGCGCAGCTTCTTCGTCGCTTATGGGCGCGACCCGAAGCCGGAGAAGCTGGTCGAAGGCCTCGGCGAGGTCTACGAGATCATGAATACCAATATCAAGCGCTGGTCGGTAGGCTCGCCGATCCAGGCGCCGCTGGATGCTCTTTCGGTGATGCTTCCGTTCAAAGCCGATGAAGTGGAGAAGGTCGTTGTCCGCGTCGCACACCAAGGCGCAAACACCACCAATAACCGCGACATGCCGGACATCTGCATGCAGCACCTGTGCGCGGTGATGATTCTCGACGGCACGGTCAGCTTCAAGAGCTCCCACGACGAGAAGCGCATGAAGGATCCAAAGGTTTTAGATATTCGAAAAAAAATCACCCTGGAGGGCGACGATGCGCTTACGCGAGCCATGCCGAGCCGCCAGGGCATCGTCGAAGTGTTCCTGCAGGGAGAACGCAAGCTGCGCCACCACATGAAGGCGGTGCGCGGCACCGCCGAGAACCCGATGACGCGTGCCGAAGTCGACGCCAAGGGCTACGATCTCATGGCGCCGGTGCTGGGACGCGATCGCGCCCGCAAGCTGTGCGAGGCGATCTGGAATCTCGACCGGCTGAAGGACGTTGGCAACCTGAGAACCCTGCTTAAGGAGAAGCGATGAGCCGCATCGTCCACCTCGCGCTCAAGGTCGAGGACCTGGAGCGCACCACCGAGTTCTACCAGAAGGTGTTCGGCTTCAAGGAGATGAACACCGAGAAGGTCCGCGACCACACGTCGCGCCACCTGAGCGACGGCGTGCTGGACGTGGCGCTGATCAAGTACGACGCAGACACCCAATCGGCCGAGTCGAAGGCGGCGGGCGAGGGGCCGTGCATCCACCATTTCGCGGTCGAGGTCGACAGCATCGCGGTGGCGACGAAGCAGGTGAAGGCGTACGGCTGCCAGATCATCAGCGATCCTGGCGTGATCCCGGTGAAGTTCAGGGCCCCCGGAGGCACGGTCTGCGAACTCGTGCCGAAGGGCCGCTACAAGAAGCCGAAAAAGGCAGCCGCGAAGAAGAAAACCGCGAAGAAGAAGCGCTAGTGCGCCTTCGTTCCCCGGACTTCTGGTCCGGGCTCGCGCTCGCCGCGCTCGGCGGCTATACCGTCTACACGGCGCGCGGCTGGGAATACCTCGGCCAGGACGGTCCCGGGCCGGGGTTCTTCCCGCTCTGGTACGGGATCGCGATGCTCGCCCTTTCACTCATCCTTGTGGTGAGAGGCGAAGGTGAAGCGGTTTCTTGGAAAGGCTCCGGCCGGGCGTTCGCCGCCTGGGGCGCGTTCGCGGTTTCGGTGGTGCTGCTCAAGCTCGCCGGCTTCCTGATCGGCTTCGCGGCTCTGACCTTCTTCCTCGTCGCGGTGATGTATCGCCGGCCGTTGGTCGTCGCTGCGCTGGTCGCTGTCGGCACCACAGCCGGCTTCTACGTCATCTTCCCGCTCGCCCTCGGCGTACAGCTGCCGTAGTGGAAATCTTCGCCGGCCTGCTGCAGGGCTTCGCGCTGGCGCTGCAGCCGGTGAACCTGTTCTGGTGCTTCGTCGGCGTGCTGCTCGGCACGATCGTCGGCATCATGCCCGGGCTCGGGCCGCCGGCGACGATCGCCATGCTGCTGCCGCTCACCTTCCTGATGAACCCGGCGAGCGCCATGATCATGCTCGCCGGCATCTACTACGGCGCCAAGTACGGCGGCTCGACCACCTCGATCCTGCTCAACGTGCCGGGCGAGTCGGCCTCGGTCGTCACCTGCCTCGACGGCTACCAGATGGCGCGCAAGGGCCGCGCCGGTGCGGCGCTCGGCATCGCCGCCATCGCGTCGTTCATCGCCGGCACGGTGGGCGTGCTCGGCCTGATGCTGGTCGCGCCACCGCTCGCGCGCTTCGCGCTCGCCTTCAGCTCGCCGGAGTATTTCGGCCTGATGGCGCTCGGCCTGGCGATGGTGGTGTTGCTCGCCGGCAAATCGCTGGTGAAGGCGCTGCTCGCCATGCTGCTCGGCCTCTGGCTGGCGGGCATCGGCACCGACCTCTTCAGCAGCGAGTCGCGCTTCACCTTCGGCAGCCTGGAGCTGCTTTCCGGCGTCGATTTCGTCGTCGTCGCCATCGGCGTGTTCGCGATCGGCGAGGTGCTCGCCAACATGGAGGACGCGACGCCCGCGGAGCCGCTGCCGATTCCGAAAGGCTTGCGCAACCTGCTGCCGACGATGCAGGACCTCAAGGACTGCCGCTTCGCCTTCGCCCAGGGCTCGGTCCTCGGCTTCGTGATCGGCGTGCTGCCGGGCGCGGGCTCGACCATCGCCTCGTTCATTTCCTACGGCGTCGAGAAGGCTTTCTCGCGGCGCCGCGAGCTATTCGGCACCGGCGTGGTCGAAGGCGTGGCGGCGCCGGAGGGCGCCAACAATTCCGAGACGGGCGGGGCGCTGGTGCCGCTGCTGACGCTCGGCATTCCCGGCTCCGGCACCACGGCGATCCTGCTCGCGGCACTGGTTCTCTGGGGCTTCAAGCCCGGGCCGCTCTTCATCTCCGACAACCCGTCGCTCTTCTGGAGCCTCGTGGCGAGCATGTACATCGGCAACGTCATGCTGCTGGTGCTCAACCTGCCGCTGGTGCCGGTCTTCGCCCAAGTCCTGCGCGCGCCGGCCTACGTCCTCTTCCCGATCATCCTCGGCGTCTCGATCGTCGGCGTCTACACGACGTCGAGCAGCATGTTCGACGTCGCCTTGCTCGCCGGCTTCGGCCTGCTGGGGTATCTCATGCGCAAGCTCGACTATCCGAGCGCGCCGCTGATCCTCGGCCTCGTGCTCGGCGGCGCGATGGAGCGCGCGCTGCGCCAGTCGCTGATGATGTCGGAGGGCAGCCTGACGATCCTGGTCGCTAGGCCGATCTCGGCCGTGATGCTATCGTTGGCGCTGCTGATCCTCCTGATCCCTGTTTTCTCCAAGGCCAACGCATGGCGCCAAAAATTGCTTTCCTGATCGCTCTTTCCCTTGCCGGCTCGGCGTTCGCGCAGGGCTTCAAGCCGACGCGGCCGATCGAGGTCGTGGTGCACACCGGGCCGGGTGGCGGCAGCGACCTGCTCGCGCGCTCCGTCGCGACCATGATCGAGAAGGAGAAGCTGCTGCCGGTGCGCATGCAGGTCGTAAACAAGGCCGGCGGCGGCGGTGCGGTGGCGCCGGCGTACCTGGCGGAGAAGGCGGGCGATCCCCACACGCTCGGCTTCTTCACCGGCGTCTGGCTCACCAACCCGATCACCACCGACAGCGCCAGGGTGACGCTCAAGGACCTGACGCCGATCGCGCGCCTCGTGCTCGAGCCGGCGCTGATCGCGGTAAAGGCCGACGCGCCTTTCAAGACGCTCGCCGATTTCACCGCCGCGGCGAAGGAGAAGCCCGGCCAGATGAAGCAATCGGGCGGCTCGGTGACGAGCCGCGACAACGTGGTCCGACAGCTGCTGCAGCGCTCGAGCGGTACGCGCTGGGCCTTCATCTCCTTTCCCGGCGGCGGCGAGCGCATCGCCGCGCTGCTCGGCGGCCACGTCAACATGATGGTCATCGAGCCGGCTGAAGCCGGCGAGCACATCCGCGCCGGCAACATGCGCGTGCTCGCGCAGGTGGCCGACAAGCGCCTCTCCGGCTTCCCCAACGTGCCGACGCTGAAAGAGGCGGGCTTCGACGTGCCGGCCGTGCCGCAGGTGCGCGGCGTGGTCGCGCCGCCCGGGATCCCGGCGGCGAACGTCGCGTACTGGGAGGACATCTTCCGCAAGCTGACCCGCACCGCCTCCTGGAAAAAATACCTCGAGGACAACCAGTTCGAGGACGGCTACCAGAACGCTGCCGAGCTGACGAAGTTCTACGACGACTTCACAGGAACCATGCGCGGGATCCTGCAGGAGGCCGGCGTCAAGATCGTCCGCTGAGCTGCTAGACCCGTGCGAGCCCTGCGCATCCACGGGTACGGCGGGCCGGAGGTGATGCGCCTGGAAGAGGCCCCGCGCCCGGTTCCGGGCCCGGGCCAGGTGCTGGTCAAGGTGCGCGCGGCGAGCGTCAATCCGATCGACTGGAAGATGCGCCGCGGGCTGATGGCGAAGGTCTTTCCGCTTACCTTTCCCCGCGTGCTGGGCCGCGACTGCGCCGGCGTGCTCGAAGGTGGGCTGGTCGCCGGCGTGAGCGATCCGCGCACCGACGGCACGCACGCCGAATATGCGCTCCTGCCCGCTGACCAGGCGGCGCCGATTCCCGAAGGCCTGTCACCCGAGGAAGCGGCGAGCCTGTGCGTCACCGGCATCTCCGCCTATATCGCCTTGGTCGAGACCGCCAAGGTCTCCGGCGGCCACCGCGTGCTCGTGCACGCGGGCGCGGGCGGCGTCGGCAGCGTCGCCATCCAGATCGCACGCCAGCTCGGCTGCGAGGTGTTCGCTACCGCGAGCCCGGCGAATCACGACTACTGCCGTTCGCTCGGCGCCGCCGGGGTCATCGATTACAAGGCCCAGGACTTCACCACGGCGATACCGCCCTGCGACGTGATTCTTGACAGCATCGGCGGCGATATCCACGGGCGGTCGCTGAAAATGCTCAAGCCCGGCGGGACGGTGGTCGCGCTCGCGGCCGAGCCGATCCCCAAAGCGTCGCAGAAGCGCAACGACGTTCGGGACACCATGGTGCAGGTGCGGCCGACCCGGGAGCGGCTGCTGCAGCTCTTCCAATGGGCCACCTCGGGCATCATCAAGCCCCAGGTCACCCACCGTTTCAAGCCGGAGGAGGCTGACAAGGCCTTCGCAATCTCCGAATCCGGCCATGCAAGAGGCAAAATGGTGATTCTGTTCTAGGAGGAGCGACCATGGCGCGATACCGCCTCACTGTCGACGGCAAGCCCGTCACCCTGACCGCAGAGCCCGAGATGCCGCTGCTCTATGCCCTGCGCGATGACCTCGGCATGAACAATCCCCATTTCGGCTGCGGCGTCGCGCAGTGCGGCGCCTGCACCGTGCACCTCGATGGCGAGCCGGTGCGCGCTTGCGTCATGCCGGTCTCGGCCGCTGCCGGCAAGACGGTGACGACGATCAAGGGCCTGGGCACGCCGGCGAAGCCGCACCCGCTGCAGGCTGCCTACGTCGCCGAGCAAGTGCCGCAATGCGGCTACTGCATCAACGGCTGGGTGATGACCGCTGCCGCCATCCTGGAGAAGAACCCGAAAGCGAGCGACGCCGAGCTGCGCGAAGGGCTCGCGGGCCTGAAGTGCCGCTGCGGCACCCACGTTTCCATCCTGCGGGCGATCAAGCGCGCCCAGGGAGTGCTGACATGAACCGCCGCGAATTCATGCAGGCCAGTGGTGCCTTGGTGGTTTCTTCCTCTTTTTCCTTCGATGCATTTGCACAAGCAGCAAAACCGGGGCTCGTCCCCGGCGAGCTCGACTCCTGGATCGCCGTCATGCCCGACGGCGGCGTGAAAGCCTTCTTCGGCAAGATGGACATGGGGCAGGGGCTCGACAGCGCCGTGGCGCAGATCGTCGCCGAGGAGCTCGACGTCGGCTTCGACCGCGTGGAAGTGCTCATGGGCGACACCGCGACCTCGTGCAACCAGGGTGGCGCCTCCGGCAGCACCGGCGTCTCGAACGGCGCTCGCCTTCTGCGCAAGGCGGCGGCGGAAGCGCGGCGCGTGCTGGTGGAAGGGGCCTCGAACAAATTGGGTGTGCCAGTTTCGGATTTGAAAGTCGAGAACGGAACGGTTTTCTCCGCCGACAAGAAGACGACCTACGCGGAGCTGGTCGGCGGCAAGCACTTCAATCACAAAGTTCAGTGGAACGGCCAGACCGGCAACCCGATGGACATCCAGGTGCCGGCGAAGCCCAAGCCCCCCGCCGAGTACAAGGTGGTCGGCAAGCCGCTGCCGCGGCGCGACGTCGCCTGGAAGGTATTCGGCACCGGCGATTACGTCACCGACGTCCGCGTGCCCGGCATGCTGCACGCGCGCGTCATCCGTCCGCCGCGCGCCGCCTGCAAGGTGCGTAGCGTCTACGAAGGCTCGATCAAGGCCATCCGCGGCGCGCAAGTGGTGCGCGAGAAGGATTTCGTCGCCGTGCTCGCGCCGCGCGAATGGGACGCGGTGCGCGCCGCGCAGCAGCTCAAGGTCGACTGGCATGCCGTCGACGGCGCTTTCCCCGACATGGCGAAGCTCTACGACCACGTGCGCGCGGCGAAGGTCACGAAGCGCGTGGAGGAAGTGAAGCACGGCGATGTTGCTTCTGTTTTTGCAAAAGCTTCCAAAATTGTAGAAGCGGAATACGAGTGGCCGTTCCAGTCGCACGCCAGCATGGGGCCGGCCTGCGCGGTCGCCGACGCGAAGGCCGACCGCTGCACCGTCTGGACCGGTTCGCAGAAGCCGCATTTCGTGCGCGACGGCGTGGCGAGGCTCCTCGGCCTGCCGCAGGACAAGGTGCATGCAATCTGGGTGACGGGCCCGGGCTCCTACGGCCGCAACGATGCGGGCGACGCGGCCATGGACGCCGCTTTCCTGTCGAAGAAGGTCGGCAAGCCCGTGCGTGTGCAAGGCATGCGCATGGACGGAACGGCGTGGGACCCGAAGGCGCCGGCTTGCGTGCATCGCGGGCGGGCGGCGATCGACGCCAGCGGCAAGGTGGTGGCCTATGAATTCACGTCGAAGGGCTTCTCGCGCCAGCAGATCGCCACCAACGAGTCCGATCCGGCGGACAGCCTGGTGGGTCTCGCGACCGGCGTGGCGCCCAAAGGCACGCTCATCTTCGGCACGCCGGCCGAGTCCTATGGCTTCGAGAACAAGCTGCTCGCGTGGGAAACGATTCCGCCGCTGGTCGAGTCGGGCTGCTCGCCGTTGCGCACCTCGCACCTGCGCGACCCGGTGGGGCCGGAGATCCATTTCGGCTCGGAGCAGTTCATCGACGAGATCGCGCGCGCCGCGGGCGAGGACCCGGTCGCGTTCCGGCTGAAATACCTCACCAATCCCCGCCATGCCGCGGTCGTGAAGGCGGTCGCCGAGAAGGCGGGCTGGTCTTCGCTCGGCAAGGGGAAGGGCATCGCCTTCGCGGAGCGCGGCGGCACGGCGGTCGCCGTGGTGGCGCAGGTCGAAGTCGACGCGAAGACGGGCAGGATCTGGGCGCGCAAGTTCACGGTTGCGCATGATTGCGGCCTGATCATTAATCCGCTGGTGCTGACCCAGACGATCGAGGGCAACGTCGTTCACGGCCTCTCGCGCACGCTGTTCGAGGAGGTGCGGTTCGACCGGGACTCGGTGAAGAGCGTCGATTGGGCGAGCTATCCGATCCTCGAGATCGGCGATGCGCCCGAGACCATCGATGTGGTGCTGATCGACCGGCCGGAGATCGCGCCGACCGGGGCGGGCGAGCCGACCATCCGCGTCATCCCGGCGGCAGTGGCCAACGCCTTCTTCGATGCGACCGGAAAGCGCCTCCGGAGGGCTCCGCTGGACCCCGAACGTGTAAAAGCTGCCCTATCCGCATGACTTTCGTTGTCAATTAGGGTACGGACGCCGGAATAAACTCTCCCTGGCGTTCCGGCGGTTTGATTTTGCCGCCGGCACAGGTATTATTTCACCTTAGAAACTCTTACTAACGGCTTAGACCGCAAGAGTTTTTTAAGAACGCTGGGAGAGCGCCGCAGGCCAGGCAGGACCTGCGTAGAAGAGGTCAAAAGACCGCTACTCCCCGCGCCCCTGCAATTGGCTTCTGGAGGAGAGAGCGGCACGTGAGTGACGCGGCGACCGGGGCGATCAAAGTCCTCGTCATTGACGACAGCAACACCATTCGTCGCAGCGCCGAGCTATTCCTGCGCCAGGCCGGCTATGAAGTCATCCTCGCCGAGGACGGATTCGACGCGCTGGCGAAGATCAGCGACTACCGCCCGCAGGTGATCTTCGTCGACATCATGATGCCGCGGCTCGACGGCTACCAGACCTGCGCTCTCATCAAACAGAACCCGAACCTCAAGTCGACGCCCGTGATCATGCTCTCCAGCAAGGACGGCGTTTTCGACCGCGCGCGCGGCCGCCTCGCCGGCTCGGACCGCTACCTGACCAAGCCCTTCACCAAGGAAGGCCTGCTCGAGGCGATCACGCAGCACGTCAAGGTCGGCGCGGTGCCCGCCCCCACTAACTGATTTCGATAATCGATAACAAAGGCTCCTCCATGCCCATCAAGAACGTCCTCGTGGTCGACGACTCCCCGACCGACCGGCAGTACCTGAGCGACATCCTGACCAAGAACGGCTTCAAGGTCGCCACCGCCGAGAACGCCGAGGACGCGCTCGTCAAGGTGAAGCAGGCGCGCCCCGACCTCGTCCTCATGGACGTGGTGATGCCGGGGCAGAGCGGCTTCCAGGCGACGCGCACGCTGGCGAAGGACGAGTCCACCAAGAACATCCCGGTGATCATCTGCACCTCCAAGGGCCAGGAAACCGACAAGGCCTGGGGCATGCGCCAGGGCGCGCGCGACTACCTCGTCAAGCCGGTCGCGGCGGCGGACCTGCTGGCGAAGATTTCGGCGCTCGGATAGCCCATGGCCGAGCGGATCTCCCTCCGGGACTACCAGCGCGACCTCGCCGCGCGGCTGAAAGCCGCCGACAGCGGCCGCACCTCGTCGAAGCTCGCCGTGCAGGCGGGCGCCGAGGGCTGGCTGGTCGACCTGATGGAGGCGGGGGAGGTCATCCCGGTGCCGCCGATCACGGCGGTGGCGCAGACACGGCCCTGGTTCAAGGGCGTGGCGAACGTGCGCGGCAACCTGTACAGCGTCGTCGACTTCCCGGCGTTTCTGGGCGGCAACGGCGTTTCGCTCGGCGAGCAGTCGCGGCTGCTGCTGGTGGCGGCGCGCTATCGCGCCGGCGCGGCGCTGCTGATCGACAGCTCGCTCGGCCTGCGCAACCCCGAGTCGTGGCAGCCGCGCGAGCCGGCGCAGGCGCCGGCGGCATGGCTGCGCGCCGAATACGAGGATGAAGCCGGCAAGGTGTGGAAAGAGCTCGACGTGGCCGAGCTCGTGCGGGACGCGAATTTCCTGACGGTTGGAAGCTGAGGAGGAGGATCACCATGACCAAGACCTTGATCGTGACGGCAGCGGCGGCGCTCTTCCCGGCCCTCGCTGGCGCACAGACGGGCGTGAGCAGCGACAAGATCGTGCTGGGCCAGGCGGCGGTATTCAGCGGTCCGGCCGCGCAGCTGGGCATCCAGATGCGCAACGGCATCAAGTCGTACTTCGACGCGGTCAACGAGCGCGGCGGCGTGCACGGTCGCAAGCTCGAGCTGATCACCGAGGACGACAAGTACGAAGCCGCGGCGGCGCCGGCGGCAAGCAAGAAGCTGATCGAGGAGCACAAGGTCTTCGCTCTGCTCGGCTACGTCGGCACGCCGACCGGCACCGAGCACGTGAAGGTGACCGCGCCGGCCAAGGTGCCGCTGGTGGGCATGTTCACCGGCGCGGAAGCGCTGCGCGTGCCGTTCAACCGCTACGTGTTCCACGTGCGCGCAAGCTATTACGACGAGACCGAGAAGATCGTCGAGCAGGTGCTCTCGACCGGCGGCAAGAAGATCGCCGTCTTCTACCAGAACGACGGCTACGGCCAGGCCGGCCTGAAGGGCGTCGAGATCGCGATGAGCAAGCGCAACCTGAAGATCGACGCCCTCGGCTCGTTCGAGCGCAACACCATCGCTGTCGAGGACGCGGTGAAGAAGATCCAGGCCATCCAGCCCGACGCGGTGGTGATGGTCGGCGCCTATACCTCGTGCGCTGAGTTCATCCGTCAGATGAAGAAGGCGGGCAGCGGGGCGACCTTCTACAACGTTTCCTTCGTCGGCAGCACGGCGCTCGCCGCCGCGCTCGGCAAGGACGGCAGCGGCGTCGCCATCTCGCAGGTGGTGCCGTTCCCGTGGGGCACCTCGGTGCCGGTGGTGAAGGAATACCAGTCGGCGGCGAAGAAGGCCGGCTTTCCCGACTACAACTTCGGCGCGATGGAGGGCTTCCTCACCGCCAAGGTCATGGTCGAGGGCCTGCGCCGCGCCGGCAAGAACCTGACGCGCGAGGGATTCGTCGACGCGATGGAAAAGATGAACGACGTGGACCTGGGCGGCTTTTTCGTCGGCTACTCGCCCAAGACCCATACCGGATCGAAGTTCGTGGACCTGACCGTGATCGGGCGCGAAGGCAAGTTCTTGAGATAAGGGGAAGCACATGGCATTCAAGCTCGAAGTCACCAGCAAACTGCCCTTCTTCGGCCGCAAGGCGGCCGTGCAAGAGACGCAGATTCCCAAGGCGAAGACCACGGCGCGGGCCGCCGGCGCGAGGCGCCTGCAGCTCCTGATCGCGGCGCTGGTCGCGCTGCTGGCGATCGACGCGGCGGTGGTCGCGGTCGATACCCGGCAGGGCACGTTCGGCACCATCTACGTCGCCACGGTCGGCAAGATCCGCATGCTCTCGCAGCGCCTCGCGAAAGCGGCGCAGCAGGCCTCGCAGGGCAACCGCGAAGCCTTCAAGCAGCTGCGCGACTCGCGCGATGAGTTCGCGGCAGCCATGAACCTGCTGCTGCAGGGCGGCCCCGCCGCCGGCGTCAACCTGCCGGCGACCTCCGCGCAAGCGCGTCCGGCGCTCGACGCGCTCGACGTCGAGTGGAAGAAGAGCGAGAAGAACGCCGGCCTGGTCATCTCCGAGGAGCGCAACCTGCTCGCCCTCGGCCTGTCGGTGCGCCAGATCAACGCCGCCAACCCGACGCTGCAGGAGCTCGCCGACGAGATCTCCGCGCTCTCCGTGCAAACCGGCGGCTCGGCGCGCCAGAACGCGCTCACCGCGCAGCTGATGATGCTGACGCAGCGCATGGCAAAGAACGCCAACACCATGCTGGCCGAGGCGCAGATCGACCCGGAAGTATCGTTCCTGCTCGGCAAGGACACCAACACGTTCCGCGACACCCTCAAGGGCCTGATCGAGGGCAGCGAAGCGCAGCGCATCTCGCGCGTCGGCGACGCCGAGCTGCGCGGCAAGCTGGGCGAGCTCGAGGGCGCGTTCAAGGAATACCAGCGCGCGGTGAGCGAGATCCTCGGCAACCAGCAGCGGCTGGTGAACGCCAAGCGCGCGACCTTCGACCTCTTCAACGACAGCGAATCGCTGCTCAAGTCTTCGGAGCAGCTCAACGACGCGTTCGAGACCGAGCTGCAGGGCCGCCGCACCAACCTCATCATCCTGATCACCGTCTCGCTGCTCGCGCTGGGCGTGCTGGCGCTGATCGGCAAGTTCTACCTCGACGACTCCCGCGGCCGCGCTGACGAGAGCGAGAAGGTCAACGTCGAGAACGAGGCGGCGATTCAGCGCCTGCTCGACGAAATCACGACGCTCGGCGACGGCGACCTGACGGTGCGAGCGAAGGTGACCGAGCACATCACCGGCGCGATCGCCGACTCGATCAACTACGCCATCGATGAAATGCGGCGGCTGGTGAAGGGCATCACCGAGGCCTCGGCGCAGGTGACCTCGGCGACGCAGGAAGCGCAGTCGGTGTCGACGCGCCTCCTCGAAGCGGCGCAGAAGCAGGCGATCGAGATCCAGGGCGCGGGCACGTCGGTGACGCAGATGGCGCAGTCGATGATCGACGTCTCGAAAAAGGCGGGCGACTCCTCCAAGGTGGCGGAGAGCTCGCTGACCGCCGCCGGCAAGGGCGCCGGCGCGGTGCAGAACGCGATCAAGGGCATGAACGACATCCGCGAGCAGATCCAGGAAACCTCGAAGCGGATCAAGCGCCTGGGCGAGAGCTCGCAGGAGATCGGCGAGATCGTGCAGCTGATCTCGGACATCACCGAGCAGACCAACGTGCTGGCGCTGAACGCGGCGATCCAGGCGGCATCCGCCGGTGAGGCGGGCAGGGGCTTCACGGTGGTGGCGGAAGAGGTTCAGCGCCTCGGCGAGCGCTCGGCGGAGGCGACCAAGCACATCAGCGCCATCGTCAAGTCGATTCAGCGCGACACGCAGGACGCGGTCGAGGCCATGGAGCGCAGCACGCAGGGCGTGGTGCAGGGCGCGAAGACCGCCGACGAGGCGGGCCAGGCGCTGCACGACATCGAGCGCGTCTCGACGCAGCTCGCCGAGCTGATCGGCTCGATCACGCAGGCCACCCAAGCCCAGGCGGCGACGGCGACCAAGGTGGCCTCCAACATGAAGGTGATTCTCGGCATCACGCAGCTCACCACCGACGGCACGAAGCAGACCGCGGCGGCCGCAGTGCGTCTCACGGCGCTTGCCGACGGGCTGAAGAGCTCGGTATCCGGATTCAAACTTGCTTGAATTGAATGGCTGACGCAACCCTACTTTCCTGGATCAACGCCGAGGTCGAGCGCGCGTTGCTCCTGGTTCGCGACTGCATCGCCAAGTTCACGGCGATGCCCGAGAACCAGGAGGCGCTGCGCCCGTGCCCGGAGCATCTGCACCAGGTGAGCGGGGCGCTGCGCATGGTGGGGCTCAACGGCGCGACGCTGGTCTGCGAGAGCATCGAGGGCAGCTTCGCCGGCTTCGGCGACGCGCGGCCGAGCGCCGCGGCGATGGGCATCATCGACCGCGCGGTGCTGGCGCTGAAGGAATACGTCGCCGACCTGACACGCGGCCAAGCCAACGTTCCGCTGCGGCTTTTCCCTGCATACAAGGATCTGAGCGTGCTGCAGGGCAAGACCGACAGC
>JAXDQC010000068.1:0-4501 GCA_034668045.1 Betaproteobacteria bacterium
CGCCCTGATGCGCTCCGGCGAGCACGACGTGGCCCGCTCCTACGTGCTCTACCGCGAAGAGCGCTCGAAGGCCCGCGCCGCGGACAAGGCCGCCAAGGCCATCCCGCCGGGCATCCACGTGGTCGAGAACGGGCAGAGAAAGCTGCTCGCGCGTGACGCGCTGCTGCGTCAAGTCGCCGCGGCCTGCGAAGGCCTGCCCGGCGCGACGCCCGAGCCGATCGTCGAGGCCACGCTGCGCGACCTCTACGACGGCGTGCCGATGGACGAGGTGCACAAGTCGGCAGTCCTGGCGGCGAGGGCGCTGATCGAGAAGGAACCCTCCTACAGCTACGTCACCGCGCGGCTGCTGATGCACATCATCCGCAGGGAGGTGCTGGGCGAGGAAGTGAGCCAGGCGGAGATGGCGAACCACTACCTGCCGAGCTTCGCCCGCTTCATCGAGCGCGGCATCGACGCCGAGCTGCTCGACCCGGAGCTCGCCCGCTTCGATCTGAACAAGCTGGGAAGGGCGCTGAAGGCCGAGCGCGACCTGCAGTTCGGCTACCTCGGCCTGCAGACGCTCTACGACCGCTACTTCCTGCACAGCGCCGACCGGCGCATCGAGCTGCCGCAGCACTTCTTCATGCGCGTGGCGATGGGCCTGTCGCTGAACGAGAAGGAGCGCGACCGGCGCGCGATCGAGTTCTACAACGTGCTGTCGACCTTCGACTTCATGAGCTCGACGCCGACCCTGTTCAACTCGGGCACGCTGCGCTCGCAGCTTTCGAGCTGCTACCTGACCACGGTGGCCGACGACCTCGAAGGCATCTACGACGCGATCAAGGAAAACGCGCTGCTCGCCAAGTACGCCGGCGGGCTGGGCAACGACTGGACCCCGGTGCGCGCGCTGGGCGCCCACATCAAGGGCACCAATGGAAAGTCCCAGGGGGTCGTGCCCTTCCTCAAGGTGGTGAACGACACCGCCGTGGCGGTGAACCAGGGCGGCAAGCGCAAGGGCGCGGTCTGCTCGTATCTCGAGACCTGGCACCTCGACATCGAGGAGTTCCTCGAGCTGCGCAAGAACACCGGCGACGACCGCCGCCGCACGCACGACATGAACACGGCCAACTGGATCCCGGACCTGTTCATGAAGCGGGTGATGGAGAACGCCGACTGGACGCTGTTCTCGCCCTCGGACGTCCGCGACCTGCACGACAAGTTCGGCAAGGCCTTCGAGGAAGCGTACCTGCGCTATGAGGATAAAGCGGCGCGCGGCGAGCTGAAGCTGTTCAAGAAGGTTTCCGCCACGCAGCTCTGGCGCAAGATGCTCTCGATGCTGTTCGAGACCGGGCATCCCTGGATCACGTTCAAGGATCCTTGCAACCTGCGCAGCCCGCAGCAGCACGTCGGCGTGGTGCACAGCTCGAACCTGTGCACCGAGATCACCCTCAACACCTCGGCCGACGAGATCGCGGTCTGCAACCGCGGCTCGGTCAACCTGCCCGCGCACATGACCGACCAGGGCGTCGATTTCGCCAAGCTGAAAAGCACCATCCGCACCGCCATGCGGATGCTCGACAACGTCATCGACATCAACTACTACGCGGTGCAGAAGGCGCGCAATTCCAACATGCGCCACCGTCCCGTCGGCCTGGGGATCATGGGTTTCCAGGACTGCCTCCACAAGATGCGCGTGCCCTACGCGTCGAGCGAAGCGGTGGAGTTCGCCGACCGCTCGATGGAAATGGTCGCCTACGCCACCTACTGGGCCTCGACCGAGCTCGCCGAGGAGCGCGGCCGTTACGGCTCGTTCCAGGGCTCGCTCTGGGACCGCGGCGTGCTGCCGCAGGACACGCTCGACCTGCTCGCCGCCGAGCGCGGCGGCTACGTCGAGCTCGACCGCTCGGCGACGCTCGACTGGGAGGCGCTGCGCGGCCGCATCAAGAAGCACGGCATGCGCAACTCCAACTGCATCGCCATCGCCCCGACCGCGACCATCGCCAACATCGTCGGCGTCTCGGCCTCGATCGAGCCCACCTACCAGAACCTGTTCGTCAAATCGAACCTGTCGGGCGAGTTCACGGTGGTGAACGACTACCTGGTGCGCGACCTCAAGCAGGCCGGCCTGTGGGACGAGGTGATGATCGCCGACGTCAAGTACTTCGACGGCAACCTCGCCCGCATCGACCGCGTGCCGACCGAGGTGCGCCGCCTGTACGCGACCGCGTTCGAGATCGAGCCGAAGTGGCTGGTGGAAGCGGCGGCGCGGCGCCAGAAGTGGATCGACCAGTCGCAATCGCTCAACATCTACATGCCGGGCGCCTCGGGCAAGAAGCTCGACGACACCTACAAGCTCGCCTGGATCCGCGGCCTGAAGACGACCTACTACCTGCGCGCCATGGGCGCGACGCACGCCGAGAAGTCGACCAGCAAGGCCGGCGCGCTGAACGCAGTGCCCTCGGCATCGGCGAGCACTCTCGACGCGGCGCCGGCGGCCGGCGAGGAAGCGAAGTTCTGTGCCATCGATAACCCGGAATGCGAGGCGTGCCAGTGATCGCCCTCGGCGGCCGGTCGTTCACCGGCCCCTTCCTCGCGCCGGTATGGTCGCCGCCGCGCAGCGCGGGCATCTATGCGGTGATGGTGCCGGGCTGGCGGGTGATGACGTTCCGGGCGCTGCACTTCGCCCGCACGGAAGATTTCTCCGGCAACAACTTCAGGCAGCACCAACGGTATGCCGAGTGGCTTTCCATCGCCGGCACCGAGTGGAACCTGTACGTCGCGGTCCACCAGATGGCGTCTTCCAACGAGGCGCAACGCGCGGCGGTCGAGCGTGCGCTGGCGCGCGATTACCGGCCCGAGTTCAACGACCTCGTTCCGGCCAACAAGGACAACTAGAACTCATGCTCAACTTCGAGAACCTGGACCTGGCGCCCGAAAGCATGCCGGCGCCCCTGCCGCGCGAGGCGCGCCTGCCGGCGGCGCCGGCCGCGCTGCGGCGGGTGAAGGTCGAGGACAAGCAGATCATCAACTCGAAGGCCGACGTCAACCAGCTCGTCCCCTTCAAGTACAAGTGGGCCTGGGAGAAGTACATCGCCGCCTGCGCGAACCACTGGATGCCGCAGGAAATCAACATGAGCCGCGACATCCAGCTCTGGAAGGACCCGAACGGCCTGACCGAAGACGAGCGCCGGATCGTCAAGCGCAACCTCGGCTTCTTCGTCACTGCCGACTCGCTCGCCGCCAACAACATCGTCCTCGGCACCTACCGCCACATCACGGCCCCGGAATGCCGGCAATACCTTCTGCGCCAGGCCTTCGAGGAGGCGATCCACACCCACGCCTACCAGTACATCGTCGAGAGCCTCGACCTGCCGGAATCCGAGATCTTCAACGCCTACCACGAGATCCCGTCGATCCGCGAGAAGGACGAGTTTCTGGTGCCGTTCATCGATACCCTGACCGACCCGCACTTCAAGACCGGCACGCCGAAGTCGGACCAGGACCTGCTGAAGAGCCTGATCGTCTTCTCCTGCCTGATGGAGGGCCTGTTCTTCTACGTCGGCTTCGCGCAGATCCTGGCGCTCGGCCGGCAGAACAAGATGACCGGCGCCGCCGAGCAGTACATGTACATCCTGCGCGACGAGTCGATGCACTGCAACTTCGGCATCGATCTGGTCAACACCATCAAGCTCGAGAACCCGCACCTGTGGACGGCGCAGTTCCGCGAGGAGCTGAACGGGCTGTTCCGCAAGGCGGTCGAGCTCGAATACCGCTACGCCGAGGACACCATGCCGCGCGGCGTGCTCGGCCTGAATGCGCCGATGTTCAAGGAGTACCTGCGCTTCATCGCCAACCGCCGCTGCCAGCAGATCGGCCTCGACGTGCTCTACCCGGGGGCGAGCAATCCCTTCCCGTGGATGAGCGAGATGATCGACCTGAAGAAGGAGCGCAACTTCTTCGAGACCCGCGTCATCGAGTACCAGACCGGCGGAGCGCTGAATTGGGAGTGAGGCAACCGAGGGGGAGCAACATGCTGGAGGAGTTCGACACGATGAGAATCACGGCCTGCAAGGCGGAAGAAGACTACAAGCTCTGGCTGCGCTTCGAAGACGGCCTGGAGGGGCGCGTCTTCCTGGGCAACCTGCTCGAGATCGGCGCCTTCCAGCTCTGGCGCGACGTGCGCGAGTTCGAAAAAGTGGCCGTCGATCCGGAAACGGCGACCGTCACCTGGGAAGGCGGCATACGTCTCGACGCCGATATTCTCTATCATGACGTCAGAAGCAACGGAATTCAGCAAGCTGAAGGTGTTGAGCCTTCGGCGGTTGGATAGCGCGGGCCCGTCCGGTCGCGTTTCGTTCGTTCAACAACCCAAGGAGATTCAAGATGGCGAAGAAAAAAGCGAAAAAAGGCGGAAAGAAAAAGAAGAAGAAGAAAGCGTCAAAAAAGAAGAAAGCGTCAAAGAAAAAGGCGGCATCAAAAAATAAATCCGCCAAGAAGAAGAAAAAGGCGGGCAAGAAGAAAA
>JAXDQC010000069.1:0-16932 GCA_034668045.1 Betaproteobacteria bacterium
CCGCCGCCGGCGTGCCGGTGTTCATGGCCGACGTGAAGGGCGATCTCTCCGGCATCGCCAAGGCGGGCGGCGCGAACCCGAAGGTCACCGAGCGCCTGAAGGTCCTGAAGACCGAGGTGGCGTTCGAGGCCTGTCCGGTGGTGTTCTGGGACCTTTATGGCAAGGGCGGCCACCCGGTGCGCGCCACCGTCTCCGACATGGGGCCGCTCCTGCTCGGCCGCATGCTGGCGCTGAACGAAACGCAGGAAAGCGTGCTCGGCCTGGTGTTCAAGATCGCCGACGACCAAGGGCTGCTGCTGCTCGACCTGAAGGACCTGCGCGCGATGCTGCAGCACGTCGGCGACCACGCCGCCCAATTCAAGACCGAGTACGGCAATGTCTCGACCGCCTCGGTCGGCGCGATCCAGCGCGGCCTGCTCGCGCTCGAGAACCAGGGCGCGGCGCAGTTCTTCGGCGAGCCGATGCTCGATATCGCCGATCTCATGCAGGCGAGCGGCGGCAAGGGGGTGGTGAACGTCCTCGCCGCCGACAAGCTCATGAGCTCGCCCAAGCTCTACTCCACCTTCCTCCTCTGGCTGCTGGCGGAGCTGTTCGAGCACCTACCCGAGGTCGGCGACGTGGAGAAGCCGAAGCTGGTGTTCTTCTTCGACGAGGCGCACCTGCTCTTCGCCGAGGCGCCGAAAGCGCTGCTCGAGAAGGTCGAGCAGGTGGTGCGCCTCATTCGCTCCAAGGGTGTCGGCGTGTACTTCGTGACCCAGAACCCGCTCGACGTCCCCGAGAGCGTGCTCGGCCAGCTCGGCAACCGCGTGCAGCACGCGCTACGCGCCTTCACGCCGAAGGACCAGAAAGCGGTGAAGACCGCCGCCGATACCCTGCGTCCTAACCCGAAGATCAACGCCGAGAAGGTCATCACCGAGCTCGGCGTGGGCGAAGCGCTGGTCTCCTTCCTCGACGAAAAAGGCACGCCGTGCGTGGTCGAGCGCGCCTTCATCGTTCCCCCCGCGAGCCAGCTCGGCCCGATCAACGACGGCGAGCGGCAGAAAATCATTCAGTCCTCAGACGTCTTCGGCCACTACGAGAAGGCGATCGACCGCGAGTCGGCCTACGAGAAACTCAAGGGCCGCACGGAAGAGAAGCTCGAACCGGTGAAACCAGCGGCAAAGCCGGCGGGAAGGCAACCGCAAACCATGGTGGAGGCCATGGCGAAGAGCGCGGCGCGCTCCATCGGCTCGGAGCTCGGCCGGCAGCTGTTGCGCGGCATACTCGGCTCGATCGGCGGCAAGCGCCGTTGACGTCCGCGTCGTATCGGACCTGGGGCATCGCCTGCGCCGTCCTTGGCGTGCTCGCCTTTTCCTTCCGGCCCATCCTGATCAAGCTCTCCTATGCGGCGCACCCGGTCACGCCGAACACGCTGCTTTTCCTGCGCATGGCGCTGTCGCTGCCCTTCTTCCTCGTCATCGCCTGGTGGCTGCGCAACCAGAAGCCGGCGCTGGCCGGGCGCGACTGGGCGGCGGTGGCGGGCCTGGGCTTCCTCGGCTACTACGCAGCGAGCTTCCTCGATTTCATCGGCCTGCAGTACGTCGGCGCCGGCGTCGGCCGGCTGATCCTGTTCCTCTACCCGACGATGGTGCTGACGCTGTCGTTCTTCTTCCTCAAGAAGACGCCGACGCGGCGCGAGCTCGTGGCGCTGATCATGAGCTATGCCGGCATCGCGCTGGTGGTGTCGGACCAGGTCGACGCCAGCCGCGAAGGCAAGCTCTTCCTCTTCGGCGTGCTGCTCGTCTTCGCCTCGGCGCTCTGCTACGCGGCCTATCTCGTCGCCGGCAGCCAGGTGGTGAAGCGCATCGGCTCGATGCGCTTCACCGCCTACAGCATGGCGGTGGCGACCGTGCCGGCGCTCGTCCAGTTTTTCCTCCTCGAGCCGGCGAGCGCGCTCGAGCTGCCGGCGAACGTCTGGACCTACGCCATCATCCTCGCCACGGCCAGCACGGTGCTGCCGCTTTTCCTGCAGGCCGAAGCGCTGCGGCGCATCGGCGCCACCGAGTTCGCGCTGGTCGGCGCGGTCAGCCCGGTGAGCGTGGCGATCATGAGCGCGGTCGGCCTGGGCGAGCCCTTCGGCCTGCCGCAGGTCGCGGGCGCGGCGCTGGTCATCGGCGGCGTGTTGCTGGTCTCACTGAAACGGAGCTAAAGATGGATCTGGGAATTCGCGGCAAGACCGCGCTCGTCTGCGCGGCATCGAAAGGCCTCGGCATGGGATGCGCGGCATCGCTCGCGCGCGAAGGCGTGAACCTCGTCATCACCGCGCGCGGCGCGGAAGCCCTCGAAGCCACGGCCGTTGAATTGAGGAAGCTCGGGGTCAGCGTAAAAACGGTTGCCGGCGACATCACGACCCCCGAGGGCCGGGAAGCGGCGCTCAAGGCCTGCCCCTCGCCGGACATCCTGGTGAACAACGCCGGCGGGCCGCCGCCGGGCGACTGGCGCGAATGGGATCGCGAGACGTGGATCAAGGCCCTCGACGCGAATATGCTCACGCCGATCCTGCTCATGCGCGCGCTGGTCGACGGCATGGTCGCGCGCAAGTTCGGCCGCATCGTCAACATCACTTCCGGTGCGGTGAAGGCGCCGATTCCCGAACTCGGCCTCTCCAACGGCGCTCGCACCGGTCTGACCGGATTCGTCGCCGGCCTGTCGCGCAAGACGGTGCGCCACAACGTGACGATCAACGCCCTGCTCCCCGGACCGTTCGAGACCGACCGCCTGCGCTCGAACCTCGCCTTCAACGCCAAAGCGGCGGGGAAAAGCGTCGAAGAGCTGAGGAAAGCGCGCTCCGAAGCGAATCCCGCCGGCCGCTTCGGCACGATCGAGGAGTTCGGCGACGCCTGCGCCTATCTGTGCAGCGCTCAGGCGGGGTACATTACCGGCCAGAACCTGCTGCTCGACGGCGGGTCGTATCCAGGAACCTTCTGAGGAGGAGGCAGCGGATGGTCCGGTTTTCGGCTTTTCTCGTTTCATTGCTTTTCGCCGGCGCTGCATTCGCGCAGGCGTATCCCAATCGGCCGGTCAGAGTGGTGGTGCCCTGGCCGCCCGGGCAGGCGACCGACATCGCCGCGCGCATCATCGCCGCCAGGCTCCAGGAGCAGCTCGGCCAGCCCTTTGTCATCGAGAACAAGCCCGGCGCCGGTGGCGCGATCGGCACTGACCTGGTGGCGAAGTCGCCCGGCGACGGCTACACGCTGCTCGCGGCTTCCAGCGGGCCGATCTCGATCATGCCCAACCTGCAGAAGACGCCGTACGACCCGCTGAAGGACCTGGCGCCGGTCAGCGTCACCTGCACCAATTCCTTCGCCCTCGTCACGCGGCCCGACTTTCCCGCAACCAACGCCAGGGAGTTCGTGGCGCTGCTGCGTGCCAACCCGGACAAGTACGCGTTCTCGTCCTCGGGCACCGGTGCGACGGCGCATCTCATCGCCGAGCTGTTCAACTCGATGGCGAAGGTCAAGGCCCGCCACGTGCCGTACAAGGGCAGCGCCCCGGCGCTGACCGACGTGATGAACGGGCAGATCGACTACACGATCGAGACCGTGGCCGCGGTCCAGGCGAACGTGCGCGCCGGCAGGATGAAGCTCCTCGGCCTCACCTTCGCGAAGGGAAGCCCGGCATTCCCGGAGGCGCCCTCCCTCGACAAGGCAGCCGACATCCCGGGCTACGACATCGGCGCCTGGATCGGCTATGCCGCCTCGCCCGGCACGCCGAAAGAGATCACCAACCGGCTCGCCGCCGAGATCGCCAAGGCGGTCCAGGTGCCTGAGGTGCGCGAGCGCATGCTCGGCCTCGGCCTGGAGCCGACCTCGATGACGCCGGACGAGATGGCAGTATTCATGCGCAAAGAGCAGCAGCGCTACGGCGACATCATCCGCACCGCCAACATCAAGATCGAGGAAGGCAACAAATAAAAAAGGGGTGGGCCTCGCCCACCCCTTCCTTGCTGCAGGAAAAAACTAAGCTTTAAGCGCGGCCGAAACCCGCGACGCCGACATCGGCAGCTGGCGCAGCCGCTTGCCGGTGAGCTTGAACACCGCGTTGCCGATCGCCGGGGCGACCGTCGGCACGCCGAGCTCGCCAAGGCCGGTCGGCGCGTTGTCCGTGACGATGACCTTGGTGTGGATCTGCGGCATGTCGCTCATGCGGATCAGCTGGTAGTTGTGGAAGTTCGACTGCTGCACCGCGCCGTCCTTGTAGGTCAGCTCCTCGATCAGCGCCGAGCCCAGGCCGTAGACGATCGCGCTTTCGAGCTGCGCGTGCGCGTTCTCCGGCTGCACGATGATGCCCGCGTCACCGGCGATCCAGTAGTTGTGCACCTTGATCTTGCCCGTCTTGCGGTCGAGCGAAACCTCGGCGATGCCGGCGCTGAACGACTCGTGATAGTCGGAGAAGGCGATGCCGAGGGCGCGATCCTTGCCGCGCGACTTCTTCCAGTCCGCCATTTCGGCGACCGCCTTGATCACCGCGTTGGCGCGCGGATGATCCTTGGTCAGCTCGAGGCGTAGCGCGAGCGGATCCTTGCCCGTCGCATGCGCGATCTCGTCGAGGAAGCTCTCGGAGACGAACTTGTTGTAGCCCGAGCCGATGCCGCGCCAGGCGTGCACCCGCACGCCGCGCTGCTCGCGAACCGCTTCGGCGAGCATGTTCGGCACGCCGTAGAACGGCTGCTCCAGGCCGCGCCAGCCGATGACGTCCTTGCCGCCGGTGGCCTTGAAGCGCGGCGGCGCGGCGACCGCGTCGACGTTCTCCGAGACCAGGCGGTGGTGCCAGGCGACGAGGTTGCCGCTGCCGTCGAGACCCGCCTTGATCGCGTGGTAGGTCATCGGCCGCGGCCGCGCGGCGATGAGATCGTCCTCGCGCGTCAGGATCAGCTTGATCGGCTCCTTGGTGATGTTGGCGAGCACGACCGCCTGCGCCACCGCGTCGGGCCAGATGCGCCGGCCGTAGCCGCCGCCCAGCAGATGCTGATGCACGCGGATCTTGTCGGGCGTGGTCTTCAGCACGTTCGAGGCGACGAACGCGGCGAGCGCGTTCGACTGCGTGCCGGTCCAGACCTCGGCTGATTGGCCGTCGGCCGCGACGCGCGCGACGCAGTTCATCGGCTCCATCTGCGCGTGGTAGCAGTGCACGGACGAGTACTCGGCTTCCATGGTCTTCGCCGCGCCGGCGAGCGCTTTCGGCGCATCGCCCTTCTCGAATGCGGTCATCGCCTTGGCGTTCGGATCCCTGGCCTGGCGCGCGTATTCCGCCAGCGCCTTCTCGGAGTCGAAGCTGGCGTTCGGGTTGCCGCCGCCATCCCACGTCACCTTCAGCGCGCGACGGCCCTTGTTGGCGCTGTGCACGCTGTCGGCGATCACCGCGACACCGAAGGGCAGTGGCAGGACGCGCTTCACGCCGGCGACCTTCATCGCCTCGTCGCTGTTCACCTGCGCGGCCTTGGCGCCGTCGTACGGCGACTCGAGCACCGAGGCGTAGAGCATGCCGGGGAGGCGGACGTCGATGCCGTACTTGGCCGAGCCGTTGGTCTTCGAGGGCACGTCGACGCGCGGAATATCGGCGCGGCCGATGAGCCGGAACTGCGATGGCTTCTTGAGATCCGCCTCGGTCATCTGCGGCGGCTGCTCCGGCACCTTGGCGAACTTCACCACGTCGCCGTAGGACATGCGCCGTCCCGACCTGGCGTGCACGACCACGCTCGGCTCGGTGGTGAGCTCCTCGCGCGGCACGCCCCACTGCTGCGCGACGTTGTCGAGAAGGACACGCCGGGCCTGAGCGCCGGCGAGGCGCAGCGAGGTCCAGTAACCGGGCGTCGAGATGCTCGCCGCGGTCACCATGGCACCGCCGAACAGCGGGTGGTAGTTGCCGTACACCTTCGCGTTGGGCGGCGCCCACTGGTAAGTCACCTTGGACCAGTCGGCGTCGAGCTCTTCCGCGAGGATGAGCGGCAGCGAGGTGGCGGCGCCCTGGCCCATCTCCGCCACCGGCACCATCACCGTGATGGTCCCGTCGGCGGCAAGGCTGACCCAGGCGTTGAAGCGTGCGGCGCCTTCCTGCGCCAGCGCGTTGGTGGCGCGGCCGGCGAGCGTGAAGGAGAACGTGAGCGCGCCGGTGGTCTGCAGGAACGCGCGGCGGCTGATCTTGGTCTCGAGAATCGCGGTCACGGCTACACCTCCTTCGCCGCTTGCTGGATCGCGGCGACGATGCGGTTGTAGGTGCCGCAGCGGCAGATGTTGCCGTTCATGTGCTGGACGATCTGCTCGCGGCTCGGGCTCTTGTTCTTGGCGAGCAGCGCAGCGGCCTGCATGATCTGTCCCGACTGGCAGTAGCCGCACTGCGGCACCTGCTTGGCGACCCAGGCCTTCTGCAGCGGATGCTCGCCGCCGGGGGAGAGCCCTTCGATGGTGGTGACCTTCTTGCCGGCAGCCGCGGAAACGGGCGTCGAGCACGAGCGCACCGGGTTGCCATTGATATGGACTGTGCAGGCGCCGCATTGCGCGATGCCGCAGCCGAATTTGGTGCCGGTGAGCCCGAGCTCCTCGCGGATCACCCACAGCAGCGGCGTATCGGCCGGCTGCTCGGAATTGACTTCCTTGCCGTTGACGACGAACTTGGTCATTCGTTCTCCTCCTTGGAACCGAATCCTACTGCGGTTCCTTCATGTTGCGGCGCGAAAAACGCGCCGCCAGAGCCATGCGCCTACCGGCCAGAACAGAATGATGAACGTGGCGATGGCGAGCCACATGGCGATCGGCCGCGTGACGAAGGCGGTCACGTCGCCATCGGACTTGATCATTGATTTGATGAAATTCTCTTCCATCATCTGGCCGAGGACGACGCCGAGGATGGCCGGCGCGACCGGGAAGCCGTTCTCCTCGAGCACGAACGCAAGGACGCCGAAAACGAGGATCAGCAGCACGCCGAAGACGGTGTTGTTGATGGCGAAGGAGCCGACGATGCAGAACAGCAGGATCGCCGGCATGAGGACATTGCGCGGCAGCCGCAGCACGTTCTTCGCCGCCTTGATGGCGAGCCAGCCGAGCGGCAGCATGATCAGGTTGGCGAGAATGAAGACGAGGAAGATGGCGTAGATGTTCTGCGGGTTGTTGATGAACAGCGTCGGTCCCGGATTCAGCCCTTTCAGGTAGAGCACGCCGATCGCGATCGCGGTGATCGAGTCTCCCGGGATGCCGAACACCAGCGCCGGGATCCAGGCGCCGGCGAGCGAGCTGTTGTTGGCGGCACCCGACTCGACGATGCCTTCGACG
This sequence comes from Betaproteobacteria bacterium, assembly GCA_034668045.1. Taxonomy (GTDB): domain Bacteria; phylum Pseudomonadota; class Gammaproteobacteria; order Burkholderiales; family SG8-39; genus SCGC-AG-212-J23. Next base: position 7,308 of record JAXDQC010000069.1, read on the forward strand.
TGGCCGGTGCCGAACTTCTCCGGCTCCTTGGAGAATTTCTTCGACATGGCATAGGACATCCACGCCGCCATGTCGGCGCCCGATCCGGGCTGGATGCCGATCACCGTGCCGAGTGCGCTGCCGCGCACCAGCGGCCACCGGTACTTCACCAGCAGGCCCCACATTCCCTTGAAGACGTTGCCGATCTTCTCGGTGGCGAGCTTGAGCGGCGGATCCATGTGGACGACGAAGCGCAGGATCTCGGAGACGGCGAACATGCCGACCATCATCGGGATCAGGCTGACGCCGCCCTTCAGCTCGGTAATGCCGAGGTCGAAGCGCGGGTAGCCGGCCGGGTTGTCGAGGCCGATGCAGGCGACGAGCAGCCCGAGCAGGAGCGACATGCTCGCCTTCAGGACGCTGGCGTTGCCGATGAAGACCGCGCCGGCGAGGCCGAGCACCACCATCCAGAAATACTCGTAGTCGCTGAACTTGAGCGCGATCTCGGCCAGCGCCGGCGCGGAAGTGATCATGACCGCGGTGCCGAACAACCCGCCGATGGCGGAGAACACCAGGCCGGCGCCGAGCGCGAGCTCGGCCTGCCCTTTCTTCGTCATGGCATAGGCTTCGTCGGTGTACGCGGCCGACGCCGGAGTACCCGGGATGCGCAGCAGCGCGCCCGGAATGTCGCCGGCAAAAATCGCCATCGCCGTGGCGGTGACGATCGCGGCGATCGCCGGCACCGGCGGCATGAAGAACGTGATCGGTACGAGCAGCGCGGTGGCCATCGTCGCCGTCAGCCCCGGGATGCAGCCGACGAACAGGCCGAACAGCGCCGAACACAGGATGACGATCAGGACATACGGATCGAAGACCAGCGCGAACGCCTGGGAGTATGCGGCGAGCATGGCCTACCAGAGCACCGGCAGCACGCCCCAGGGCAGAGGCACGCGCAGCAGCTTGTAGAAGATCAGGTGGACCACCACCGGCAGGACGACGGCAAGCGGAACCGCCAGCCGCTGCGGCACGCGCAGCGTGAGGAAAAGCGAGCAAAGGATGATCGTGCCGCACGGCAGGAACCCCAGCGTGTCCGCCGCGAGCACGTAGAAGACGAGCGCGCCGACCGTGACGAGAAAATTCTGCACATGGCGGGGCGAGCTCAGCCACGCCCCGATCGCGACCAGCGGCTGGCTGGCGCGCTCGCGCCAGCCGCGCCAGATCAGCGCCAGCGAGCAGCCGCCGAGCAGGATGGCGATAAGACCGGGAAAGGCGCCCGGGCCGATGCTCTGGCCCGGGATCTTCGGAAAGCTCTGGATGGTGACGAGGACCGCGATCGACAGCGCCAGGAAAACAGCGCCGAGAATCGCGTCGTTGAACTTCACTACTTGGCCAGCCCGACCGCCTTCAGCGCCGCGCCCAGGTTGGCGTCGGAGGCCGCCATGAACTTGGCCGTCCCCGCCGGATCGGCCCAGACGGTGCCATAGCCCTGCTTCGCCATGAATTCCTTGTAATCGTTCGAGTCGTAGACCTTCTTCAGCGCCGTGGCGAGGGTCCTCTGCACCTCGGGGGGAATTCCCTTCGGCGCCGCGATCACGCGCCAGGCGGCGATCTGCCAGTTGGTGCCGAGTTCGGCCTTGAGTGTCGGCAGCTTCGGGTAGAGCGCGGGCGGGTTGGCGTCCATGATCGCGAGCGGGCGAACCTTGCCCGCGTCGATCATGGCGCGCGCTTCCGGAATCGAGCACGGCACCACCTCGACGCCGCCCGAGACGAGATCCTGCAAGCCGGGCGCCGCGCCTTGCGAGGGCACCCACGGCAGCGCGTTCGGGTCGATCCCCTGATCCTTCAGCAGCCCCGCGATCGCGAGGTGCCAAATGCCGCCCTGCCCCGTTCCAGACGCCTTGAATTTGCCCGGGTTCGCCTTCACCGCGGCGAGGAGATCCTTGACGGACTTGTACGGCGAATCCGCGCGCACGTTGATGCCCGACGGATCGGCGTTCATCAGGCCGATCGGCGTGTAGTCCGTGTGCTTGAGCTGCGTCAGACCGACGTGATGCATCATCGTGATCTCGACCGTGATCAGGCCGATGGTGTAGCCGTCGGCCGGCGCGCGGGCGATCGCGTCATGGCCGACCACACCCGAGCCGCCAGTGCGGTTGACCACGTTGAACGGCTGCTTCAGCTCCTTCTCCATCAGCGCGCCGATGATGCGCGCCGTGGCGTCGGTGCCGCCGCCGGCGCCCCAGGGCACGATCAGTTGCACCGGGCGGTTGGGATACTGCGCCTGCGCCGTCGTTGCGACGGCGACGAGCAGCATGGCAAGAATTCTTCGCATGACCCCTCCTCCAAAGGTTGTCTGACAACCTATTCTACCCACGGCGCGGGCGTAAGATTCTGCTTCGTGGGCGACGAATTCAAGGACGACTACCGCCAGGCGCTGCCGAAGGAGCTGATCCAGCAGCTGACGCGGCGCAGCGCCTGGCGCGCGACGCTGGCGATCGTCCACGACCTCGTCATCATCGCCGCGGCGCTCGCCGTCGCGCTCTGGCTCTGGCCGAACCCCCTCGCCATCCTGCTCGCCGTGATCGTCATCGGCACGCGCCAGCATGCGCTGTTCGTCATCGCGCACGAGGCGGCACACTACCTGCTCTACGACAGCCGCCGGCTCAACGATCTCGCCGGCCGCGGCGCCGCGATGCTGCAAGGCCTGTCGATGTGCACCTATCGCGTGATCCATCGCCTGCATCACAACAATCTCTACGGCGAGCTCGATCCGGATACCGCGCTGCACGGCGGTTACCCGCGCGGCAAGGCCTATCTCGTCAGGAAACTGCTGAAAGACCTATCGGGCTTCACTGCGTGGAAGACGTACGCGTATTTTCTCGGCGGCGCGCCAGCCCTCAACACGACGACCAATGTTGCCCTCCGGCCGCTTGACGATACGTCTTCAAGACTCCGCAGCGATGCCCGGACCGACAGAAACCTGGTAATCGCGTTCCACGTCGCGGCCCTGGCACTCTTTGCGTGGAGCGGCTACCTGGTGCAGTACCTGGTGCTCTGGGTGCTGCCGCTCGTCACCGTCGTGCAGGCGATCCTGCGGCTGCGCGCAATCGCCGAGCACGGCGCGACGACGGACTTCTCCTCGCCGCTCACGGCGGCGCGCACCAACCTCGGTCCGGCGTGGCTGCGCTGGGCGCTCTTCCCCCACAACGTCAACTACCACGTCGAGCATCATCTCTACGCGTCGGTGCCGCAGTACAACCTGCCGGCGCTGCACCGGGAGATGGAAAACCGCGGAATTCTGCAGGGCGCGGAAGTGATCGCCTTCCGCGCCACGCTTGGCAAGATCTTCGCCGAGCGCGCGCCTAGAGAGGCAGGATCAAAGGGAACTGCACGTACGGCCCGCGCGGCGTGATGAACGGCGGAATGTAGGCCGGGGCGGGTTTGCCCGCCGCACCGAGCGAGCGCACGTAGCGGTAAAGCGCGCGCAGGTCTTCATCGCTCATCGCCTGGATCGCGAACCACGGCATCGGCGGCCGCGTGGAGAGGGTGCGCGCCTTCTGCATCCATTGCTCCTCGGTCAGCTCCTGCATGTACAGCCGCAGGTTGGTGGCGTAGGTCGTCCCCCATATGCCGCGCCAACCGACCTTGTCGCCGGTCAGCCAGTCCGCCTCGGGAATCTTGCCGCCGAGCATCCCGTAGAGCGCCGTGTGGCAGGTGTTGCAGCCACCCATCTCGACGATGTAGCGGCCGCGTTTTAGCAGCGGATCATGCCTATCCGCCGCCACCGCGGGAAGAGCAAGGCACAGCGCCACCAGGGCCAGCAACCGCTTCACTTGTTTCCTTTTGTCAGCTTGAGCCGCATCGGTCGCATCGGCGAACCGACGAAACCCGCCCGCCGATAGAGCGCTTGCGCGCGCTCGTTCTGCATGTCGGTGAGCAGCGTGATGCGCAGCACGCCTTCGGCGCGTGCCTGGCTGATCACGTAAGCCAGCATCTTCTGCCCCGTACCCTGGCGGCGATACTCGGGATGCACCACCAGGTCCTCGAACCACGCGGACTTGCCGCCTTCCGCCGTGCTGATGGTGAAGAGCAGCGAGGCCATCGCCACCGCCCGCCGGCCGTCGCGCGCCACGTAGATCCGGCCGCGCACGGGATCGGAGAGGATTTGCTTCAACGCCACCAGCTGCTTCGCGCCGTCGGGCCTGAACTCGGCTTCCTGGTCGAACAGCAGGCCGAGCAGCTCGACGAGTTGCGGCAGGTCAGCTTCCCGCGCCGGCTCGAAGACGATCATCCGTCAGGCAGATTGTGACGTTCGGGATGTGACTTCCCTACCGCTCGCGGGCCGGCAAGGCTGAGCCGGGCGAGAGGGAGGACGCCCGGCTCGGTGCAACAAAGGCGCCCTAGGGCTTGGCGCCCTGGCTTTCGATGACCTGCAGAAGCTCGGCGCGGCCGCTCTGCTTTGCCAGCGTCGCGGCGTTCACTCCCTGTGGGCCGCGCAGATTCGGATCGGCGCCCTTGGCGAGCAGGACCTTCATCATCTCCAGGTCGCCGTTGTTGGTCGCGATCATGAGCGCCGTCTGACCGTCGCTCTGGCGCGCGTTCGGGTTCTTGCCGTCCTGGAGCAGCTCCGCGGCAGCCTTGTGATCGCGCATCACGACGGCCGTGATGATGTCGTTGTATTTGTTATAGAGCTCGACGAGGTTTTCGGGACGGCGATAGGGCGGCGGCTCGGCGGCTTTCGCAGGCGCGGCGGCGACTTTGGCCGGTTCGCCCGCAGGCTTCGCCTCGGCTGCCGGCCCTTCCTTCTCCGCCGGCGCGGGTGTCTGCGTCTCGGCAGGCGCAAGCGTGGGTGCTGCCTGCGGCGCGGCGGCAACGAGCGGCGCCGCCGGGGGCTGCGCTTCCGCGGCCTTCGGCGCCATCGCGCCCGGCGCTTGCGGCGCGGCCTTGGCGGCGTCAGCGGCTGCTGGCGCTGCCGCGGGTTTCGCAGCGTCGGCCTTCGCCGGGTCCGCACCCGGTTTTGCCGGGGCGGCGGCTGGCTTTGCCGCGCTAGCCACCGGCGCCGGCGGCGCATTCAGCCATTCGTCGAGATAGAGAAACCAGGCGGCGGCGACCGCGCCGATGAGCACGACGACGCCGAGCAGGACCTTGCTACGGTTGTTGAGTGCCAGCTTCATGACCCATCCCTCCCTGGGGCAGGAAGGCGGATACTACACCTAAGTATCAGACATTGAAGCGGAAATGCGTCACGCCGCTGCCGCGGGGGCGGGCTCATGCGTGATCAACACCGTCTGATTGCCGTCGGCAAAGCCGACGCCCATCTTGGCGAGCGCCGCCTCGATGCGCTTGTAGGCCTGCGCGCGCACGTCGAACTGCTTGCCCGGCGCCGTGCGGAACTTGCAGCGGAAGATCTTTACGCCGGGATCGACGCGGTAGAGCTTGCCCTTGAGCGTCTCCTGGATCAGCCGCCCGATCTCGGGGTCGGCCGCCATCTCTTCGCCGACCTTCTTGATCAGCTTGCGGATCTTCTCGCTGTCGACATCGATCGGCAGCGGCAGGTTGAACTTCTCCACCACCCAGTCGCGCGAGGTATTGCGCACCGTGCCGAGCGCGCCGTAAGGCACGAAGTGCAGCGGCCCGTTGTGGTGGCGCAGCGCGACGGTGCGCAGCGTGATGCGCTCCACCGTGCCCTTGGCATTCGAGCCGGCCTCGATGTACTCGCCGATGCGGAAGGCGTCTTCGGCCAGGAAGAAGATGCCGGCGATCACGTCGCGCACCAGCGCCTGTGCGCCGAAGCCGAGCGCCAGGCCGACGACGCCGGCGCCCGCCAGCACCGGCGTGATCTCGAGGCCGAGCGCCCAGAGCGATGACAGCACCAGCATCACCAGGAGCAGCACCGCCGCGGTCACGCGCAGCAGCGGCAGCAGGGTCAACAGCCGCGAGCTCTCGTCGGGCTCATGCGCCGTGCCGGGCGGGGGCAAGCGGCTCAGGCGCTGATCGATCGCGGTGCGCAGCGTGATCCAGATCACGTGCGTCAGGAGCGCCAGGGTGGCGACGCCGACGAGGCGCAGCGCGATGCGAGCCAGCGGACTTTCCGCCGCCGCGAGCGAGGCGAGCGGCGCCTCCATCACGAGCGCGCAGATGCCCAGCCCGGCCAGCACGATGAGAAAGCGTGCCGCCGAGAGCACGATGTTCGGCACGACGCGATCCTGCAGTTCTCCATCTTTCTCGCGCCAGAAAAAGAACACCAGCTCGCGCAGGCCGATCTGCAGCGCGATTACCGCCGCGACGACGGCCGCGATGGTTCCCGCCATCGGGCTCAACAGCCAGGTGGCGTAGGTTGCGACGACGAGCAGCGCGAGGACGAACGACCGGGGGAAGCGCGGCGCCCTTGAACGGCGGCCGAAGAAGGCGAATGCCGTCGCGAGGAGCAGCAGGCAGGCGAGCGTGACCGCGGCGAAGCGCAGCGCGCCCGCGGCACGGCCCGCACCGGCGAGCCGCTCCATCAGCTCGGGGGCGAAGCGCCCGAGGGCGAGGAGAAAGACCACCGCCATCGCCGCAGCGGCGAGCCAGCCGGCGCGGCCGCTCGTGTCAGGGACCAGCCGCAGCCGGGGCTGTCCGGGCGCGAGCACCAAGGCGATGACGATCCACGCGAAGCGCAGCACCACCACGAACAGCGTCGCCGCGATCACCAGCTCCTGCACACCGCGCGGCCAGGAAAAGGCGGCCGAAGCGCCGATCGCAGCCAGGGCGAAGAGCAGTAGTCCGCCAAGGCGCAGGAAGAACCGCCTCAGGCCGGGACGCAGTGCCTCGCGCGGCGAAGTTGCCGGTACTGCTTGCGCAGCGCGCAAGGAAGCATAGGCATAGCTCCAGTACAGCCATTCGACGCCGATGCCGACCAGCAGCAGGACGACAACGTAGGTAAACGCGCCCACGCCCATGCCGGTCATCAGCGCGGCTTTTGTATTGGCGATGACGTTGCCGAGCTCGGCGGGTCCTTGCATGAGGTCGCGCCCCAGCACGTCCAGGCGCTCCTTGGCGATCGCGAGCGCCTGCACCGACCACGACGCGAAGCTCAAGGCGCCACCCATTCTCCCGGGGCGCGCGCGGCAGAGGCGTCGGCGTACGCCGGCAGGACGCGCGTCACCGATACGCCCGCGCCGAGGACGCGGGCCTGGCAGGCGAGGCGGTCGTTCTCGCCCGCGGCGACACGGGCGAGGGTTTTCTGCTCAGTCTCGTTGCGAGGCGAGAGCGAGCCCGCGCCGGATTCGACGCGCACGCGGCAAGTGCCGCAGCGCCCGCGCGCCGAGCACACGTGCGCGTGCGGAACATCGTTGGCGAGGCTCAGCTCGAGGATCGAGAGACCGCGCCGCCCGCGCGCGGAAAAGCCTTCGTCATAGGCCACGCTCACCGCGGCACGGTCGCGCAGCATCCGCCAGGCAAACACTGCGACGGCCACCGCCACGAGCAGGCCATAGGCGATGAGGAGGCGCGCCTGCAGCACATTGAGCGGGTCCGTCACCTGGACGACCCGCCGCAGGTTCTCGCTGATGTGCGCGCGCCAGGCCGGGTCGGTCGCGAGCTTGTCGAGCACTTCCTTGCCCGACTCGGCGAAGCCGAGGAGCGCGAGCACCGGGACGGCGAACAGTACCGGCAGCACCAGACCGCCGAAGCGCTTCCAGACCGGCTTGAGAACCAGCCACGAGTAAAGCCCGACGGCGGCATGGATCCACACGACCATGACGACGCAGAGTTGCTGCAGCGCATAGCCCGGCGAGAAGCTCCAGTAGACCGCCAGCATCTGGCCGTAGGTGGCGTCGAAGTTGGGCGTGACCTCGCCCGCCATGTGCATCACGATCGCGTGGTTCAGGAGGAGCGGCGGCGTGGCGAGGCCCAGGCAAAGCTGCACCCCATCGGTCTTGCTCATCGCCAGCGAGCGCCGCGTGCTGATCGCGTAGATTCCGAGGGCGATGTGAATGAGCGCCGAGCCCACGAGCAGCCCCTGACCAAGGGCGCTGCGCCAGGGCCCCATCAGCCAGGGGCGCCAATGCTCCATCGCCGCCAGCGAATGCATGCCCAGCATCAGGTTGGCCATGTGGCCGGTGACGAACAGCATCAGAACCAGGCCCGTGGCGAGCCGCAGGTTCCGAAGCTTCATACGTTGAAGCGGAAATGCATCACGTCGCCATCGCGGACGATGTAGTCCTTTCCCTCCACGCGCATCTTGCCCGCTTCCTTCGCGCCCTGCTCCCCCTTGTTGCCGACGAAGTCGTCATAGGCAATGACCTCGACCCGGATGAAGCCCCGCTCGAAGTCGGTGTGGATCACGCCGGCCGCCTGCGGCGCGGTGGCGCCGGCGCGCACCGTCCACGCGCGCACCTCCTTCGGGCCGGCGGTGAAATAGGTCTGCAGGCCGAGGATCTGGTACGCGGCGCGGATCACGCGGTTGAGGCCCGGCTCCTTCATCCCCAGATCGTCGAGGAAGATCTTCTTGTCTTCGTCGGGCATGTCGGCGATCTGCGATTCGATCGCTGCGCTGATCGGCACTACCGTGGCTTTTTCTCTTTCAGCAAGAGAGATAACCTTCTGTAGCAGAGCATCCGAGCCCTTCTCCGCCACGTTGGCGACGTACATCGTCGGCTTCATCGTCAGCAGGAACAGTGGCTTCACTACGGCGTGCTCTTCCTTGGACAGATCGGCGGTGCGCGCGGGCCGGCCCGCGTCCAGCACGGCCTGAACCTTCTTCAGCGCCGCGACCAGCCGCACGGCGTCCTTCTCACCGGTCGTCTGCGCCACCTTGGCGAACTTGGAGATCTGCTTCTCGACCGCGTCGAGATCGGCGAGCGCGAGCTCGGTGTTGATCGTCTCGATGTCGGACACCGGGTCGACCTTGCCGGCGACGTGCACCACGTTCGCGTCTTCGAAGCAGCGCACGACGTGCGCGATGGCATCGGTCTCGCGGATGTTGGCGAGGAACTTGTTGCCGAGTCCCTCGCCCTTCGACGCGCCGGCGACCAGGCCGGCGATGTCGACGAACTCGACCACCGCCGGAACGGTTTTCTGCGGTTGCGCGATGCCGGTGATCGCCTCGAGGCGCGGGTCGGGCACCGGCACGATGCCGACGTTCGGCTCGATGGTGCAGAACGGATAGTTCTCGGCCGCGATGCCGGCCTTGGTCAGGGCGTTGAACAGAGTGGACTTGCCGACATTCGGCAAGCCGACGATGCCGCACTTCAACTTATTTCTTTCCGAAGAGAGATTTCAGCAGGCCGCCGGATTTCTGCGGCTCCGGCTCTTTCTTTTCCGGTTCCTTGACGGGAACCTCTTTGCGGGGCGGTTCTTTCTTCTCGACCGGCTTGGGCTCGCCCGAATGCAGCTTCTGCGTCGCGGTCTGCATGTCGCCGGCGAGCATCTGCGGGATGACCTGGAGCGCGCGGTCGATCGCCTGGTCGATCGCCATCTTGTCTTCGGCCGACGGCTTTTGCAGGACGTAGTCGGCGACCGCGTCCTTGTCGCCGGGATGGCCGATGCCGATGCGCAGGCGCCAGTAGTCATGGCTGGCGAGCCGCGCCGAAATGTCCTTCAGCCCGTTGTGACCCGCGGCGCTGCCACCCTGCTTCACGCGCACGGTGCCGGGCGGAAAATCGAG
>JAXDQC010000070.1:0-28635 GCA_034668045.1 Betaproteobacteria bacterium
AACGGCGAGCACGTTCGGCACGTCGACCAGCATGCAGATCGGCGCCAGCGCCTGCTGCACGTCATAGCCGAGATCGGCCGCGACCAGCGGGTGGAAGACGTGGTTGGAGGCGGAGGAGACCAGCAGCGTGGTCCCGTCCGGCCGCGCCCGCGCCGCGATCCCCATGCCGAGGCTGCCCCCGCCGCCGGGACGGTTCTCGACCACGAAGGGCTGGCCGAGCGCTTCCTGCAGCTTGGGCGCGATCTGGCGCGCGCGGATGTCGGGCGAGCTGCCCGGCGGCGCGGGCACCAGGATGCGCACCGGGCGCGACGGAAAGGTCTGCGCCTGGGCGACGCCGACGAGCATTCCCAGAATAAATAGCAAACATTTCATGGCGTCTTGGCTTTCAGCTCGATGAGCTCCGGGCGGCTGCCGTCGGCTTCCTGGGTCAGCTTCGCGAGCTGGGCGAAGAAGGCTGCGGCCTTCTTCTTCTCGCCGATCGCCTCCGCGGACCTGGCGGCGCCGTAGTAGGTGCGGAGACGATTCGGCGCCGTCTTCAGCACCGCATCGTATTCGGTGAGCGCAGCCCCCGGATCGCCCTGCTCGCGCAGGAGGTCGCCGAGCAGCTCGCGCATCGGGTAGAGCCGGCTCTCGAGCATCGTGTTCTTGGCGCTCGCGTCGTCCATGTCGGCGGCGGCGCGCATCATCTTGTGCGCCTCGCGCCGGCTGCCCTGCGCCTGCGCGACCCAGGCCCGCGCCGCCAGGATCTGCATCTCGACCTGCTCGGTCCAGTAGCCCTGCTGCGCGCCGTCGAACACCGCCCGCAGCGCCCGCAGCTTGTCGATCTCCGCCCGCGCCCCCGCGAGCTCGCCGCTGCGCGCGGCGCCGTAGGCGCGCGCGAAGCGCGTCAGCGTCTCGGCGACGGCGTAGCCTTCGTGCATCTCGAGCTTCGCCGCCGCCTTCCAGTCCTGGCGCTCGAGCGCATAGCGGGCAGCCTGCGCCGCACGCGCCGCCTGCGCGGCCGGTTCCGAGTCGACGACCTTGCCCAGCTTCGCCGCCTCGTCGACCGCCGCGAGCGCCGCGGCATCCTGCCCGAGTTGCAGGTGGGCGTAGGCGAGCGCGTCGTAGGCACGCGGCACATCCGCCAGCACGCCCTCGACCTTGTTGCGCTCGGCGAATTGGGCGGCGACGCGCAGCGTCGCCTGGTTGGCAGCCAGCGATTCCTTCCACATGCCGAGCATCGAATAGACGTGCGAAGGCATTTGCTGCGCATGCGGCGCGGCAGGCGCGATGCGCGCGTAGCGGGTTGCGTAGGGGAGCGCCTTCTTGTTTGCTGGCTGTCCGTTCTCGAAGCTGCGGATGAGGTAGTGGACGATGCCGGGGTGGTCGGCGTAGCGGCGCTCGAGCGGTTGCAGGCTCTTGATCGCCAGGATCACGGGCTTCGGGTCCTTGCCGTCGAAGATCTCGTTCAGCGCCAGGGCATGGAAAGCCCGGGCTTCGACGTCGTCAGGGTATTTGCGCACCAGCCCCGCCATCGCCTTTTCGTAGTTGCGCGAGCGCGCGTCCTGCTCGACCGTCTCGAAATCGCGGTAGAGCGTCTTGATCGCCGCCAGCCAGTCTTTTTCCCGGATGGTCTTCGCGCCGACCGCCTCTCCCTCGGCCACCGCCGCCAGCGCGCGCTGCAGCGTGGCGGCGGGCCAGGGGCCGACGAGCGGGTCGGGACGCAGGCTCGCGGCCACGCCCCAGTACGCGATGGCGCACTTCGCATCGATCTGCGGAATCGTGGCGAACGCCTTCACCGTTGCCGGATAGGCGAAGGAGTGCAGGAGCGCCAGCGCGCGATCGAACTCCTTCTGCGCCGCCGCCGTGCACGAGGTCTTGAAGCGCACCTTGCCCAGCTTCTCGTCCTGCGCAGTGGCGCCGCACGCCGTGCAGGCGAGCGCGACCGTGAGGATGCGGAGCAGTTTCTGCATGCGCCGCAGTCTACCCAATGAGGAAGGTGGGAACCGCGGGCACTGGGTGGCGCGGCGAGAGGAGAGCACCGTGCAGGATGATGGCGCACCCGCGGTTCCCGCCATCATTTAGCAACAGCCTTGCGCGTTTCACGTGTGACGGATTCACCCTGCAGTAGAATGCGAAAAACCCCGAATTTTCAGCAAGATGTCTGCGCCCAAGTTGTCGACTTCCAATTTCATTCGCCAGATCGTCGAGGCCGACCTCGCGGCCAAGACCTATGCCGGGGTGCGCACGCGCTTTCCGCCGGAGCCGAACGGCTACCTGCATTTCGGCCACGCGAAATCGATCTGCCTCAATTTCGGCCTCGCGACGCAATACCAGGGGCGCTGCAACCTGCGCTTCGACGACACCAATCCGATCAAGGAAGAACAGGAGTACGTCGACTCGATCAAGGAGATGGTGAAGTGGCTCGGCTTCGCATGGGAAGGCGACGAGCATTACGCGTCCGACTATTTCGACCAGCTCTATCAATTCGCCGCCGCCCTGATCGAGAAGGGGCACGCGTACGTCGACAGCCAGAGCGCCGAGCAGATCCGGGCGACGCGCGGGACGCTGACCGAGCCCGGGCAGAATTCGCCTTTCAGGGAAAGAACTTCAAGGGAAAGCCTGGAGCTGTTCGAAAAGATGAAGAACGGCGGCTTCCCCGACGGCACACACGTGGTGCGGGCGAAGATCGACATGCGCTCGCCGAACATGAACCTGCGCGACCCGGTGATGTACCGCATCCGGCACGCGACGCACCACCGCACCGGCGACAAGTGGTGCATCTACCCGACTTACGACTGGGCGCACGGCCTGTCCGATTGCATCGAGGGCATCTCCCACTCGATCTGCACGCTCGAGTTCGAGGACCATCGGCCGCTCTACGACTGGTTCAACCAGCGCGTCGCCGAGGCCGGCTTCTTCAAGGGCCCGCTGTCGAAGCAGATCGAATTCGCGCGGCTGAACCTGACTTTCGTGGTGCTGAGCAAGAGAAAGCTCATCGAGCTGGTCGAGCAAAAGCACGTCGACGGCTGGGACGACCCACGCATGCCTACACTCGCCGGCGCGCGCCGGCGCGGCTACACGCCCGGCGGCTTTCGCCTGTTCGCCGAGCGGATCGGCGTCTCGAAGGCGAACCAGCTGATCGAGTTCACGATCCTCGAGGACTGCATGCGCGAGGACCTGAACGAGAGCGCGCCGCGGCGCATGGCCGTGCTCGATCCCCTTCGCCTGGTGATCGAAAACTATCCGCAGGGAAAGGAAGAGCTGGTCGAGCTTCCCAACCATCCGCAGAAACCCGACTGGGGCAAGCGCAAGGTGCCGTTCTCGCGCGAGCTGTGGATCGAGCGCGAAGATTTCCAGCAGACGCCGCAGAAGGGCTACTTCCGCCTTTTTCCCGGCAACGAAGTGAGGCTTCGTTTCGGCTACGTGGTGAAGTGCATCGGCATGGACAACGGCGTCGTGAGGTGCACCTATCACGAGGATTCGAAATCCGGCACGCCGGGCTCCGACAAGTACAAGGTCAAGGGGAATATTCACTGGGTCAGCGCCCGCCAGGCGTTCGCCTCGCCCGTACACTTGTACGACCGCCTGTTCAAGGTCGCGAACCCGCAGGGCAACGAGGACTTGAACCCCGACTCGAAGAAAACCGTCGCCGCGCAACTCGAGCCGTCGCTCAAGGACGCGAAGGCCGGCGAAAGCTTCCAGTTCGAGCGCCACGGCTACTTCATCGCCGAGCGCGATGGCGGGTTCAACCGCAGCGTGACGCTGCGGGATTCCTGGGCGAAGACCTAGTGCTTCTCAGGGGATTGGCTCTAGCGGTCTTTCTTGGCTCGGCGCACGCGGACGACGTCGGGCGGCTGCGCGTTCTTGCAGACGAGGGCGATGCGCGCGCCCAGTACGACCTCGGCCTCGCCTACCAGCAGGGCACCGCGGTGCGGCGCGACCTCGTCGAGGCGCGTCGCTGGTGGCGCAAGGCCGCCGATCAGGGCTACGGACCGGCGCAGTTCAACATGGGAATCCTCTATGCGCGCGGCGACGGGGTAAGCCCGGACATGCGCGAGGCGACGCAGTGGTTCCGGCGTGCCGCCGACCAAGGCCATGCGCCGGCCCAGTACTACCTCGGCATGTCCTTCGCCGTCGGCGACGCCGGTCCGCGCAACATGGACGAAGCGCTCTCGTGGTGGCGCAAGGCCGCGATGCAGGGGCACTCCGAGGCGCAGCACAACCTCGGCCTCGCCTACCTGCGGGGCGACGGCGTGCCGAAAGACCGCGAGGAATCGGCGAAGTGGCTCGGCATGGCGGCGCAGCAGGGCTACGCGCCCGCGGCGCGGCTGCTAAAGGAGCTCGACAAGCTCTAGTTCTCCCAGAGCTTTACGCGCGGGATGCAGCTCGCGGTGAACGCGGCGAGCGCCGCCACGCCGGCCGCGAACAGGAAAGCCCGGTGGAACGCATCGATGACCGGCGCCACGTCGACGGCGCTCGCCGAGGCCTGGGCCACCGCCTGGCGATCGACATCCGGAATCAGCGCGAACACCACCGCGCCGAAGAGGGCCGCACCCGCGGCGCCGCCGGTGGCGCGGGCGAGGCCGACCAGCGCCATCACCGCGCCAAGGCGGTGCCGGCCGGCGACCGTCTGCACCACCACCTGATTGACCGGCATCACGGCGCCCAGCCCCAGGCCGGTAAAAAAGCCGAGCACGATGATCAGCGTCAGGTTCGACGGCAGTACCCCGATGAGCAGTAGCGCGACCGCGGTGATGCTCATGCCGCCGACGGGAATCCAGTGCGCCTCGCCGGTGCGGCCGAGCAGGCGGCTCGCCAGCATCGCCGCCGTCACCATGCCCGCGGTCACCGGCAGGAGCAGGAAGCCCGAGGCCTGCGCGCTGATGTGGTGGCCCAGCTGCAGGTAGATCGGCAGGAAGAAGACGATCGCGAACAGGCACGAGGCGAACATCGCGGTGAGCAGCGTCGAGAGCGCGATGGTCCGCTCGCGCAGGAGATCGACCGGCAGGAACGGCGCGCGGTGGCGGCGTTCATGGATGACGAGTGAGGAAACGGTGACCAGGGCGAGCGCGAACAGCCCGATGCTCTCGGCCGAATTCCAGGCGAAGCGATGGCCGACCGAGGTCAGCCAGAAGAGCGTGCTTACCGCGCCGACGGCGAACAAGAGATGCCCGGGCACGTCGCGTCCCTTGATCTCGGGGACATGCCGCTCGCCCTGTGGCAGGCGCAAGAGCCGCCACGCGGCCAAGGCGGCGAGCGGAAGATTGGCGAAGAAGAGCCAGCGCCAGCTCGTATGCGAGACCACCAGGCCACCGATCACCGGCCCGCCGATGCTCGCGCACGTGAACATCAGCGCGAAGTAGCCCTGGAAGCGCATGCGCTCGCGCGGCGGCACCAGCTCGCCGATCAGCGCCTGCGAAAGCGTCATCAGCCCTCCCCCGCCCAGGCCCTGCAGCACCCGCGCGGCGAGGAGCTGGGGCAGCGTCTGCGCAAGGCCGCAGGCGAGCGAGCCGAGCGTGAAGACGCCGAGCGCGGCGAGCAGCACGTTCCTTCGCCCCTTCAGGTCGCCCAGGCGGCCGTACATCGGCACGATAGTCGCCGAGGCGAGGAGATAGCCCACCGCGATCCAGGAGCTGTCGCGCAGGCCGCCGAGCGAGTCGGCGATCGCCGGGGTCGCGGTGGCGAGCAGCGTCTGGTCGACCGCCGCCATGAACATCGGCAGGAAGACCGCGGCGAACAGGTTGAGGAATTCCGCCCGGGAGACGGTGGCGCCGGGGCCTTCGTTTTTCATCGTCGGTTTATGATTCTGGCATGGCCGACAAATGGAAGTTCACCGGCGTTCGCGTCGTTCACTCGAACGAGCTGGACGTCAACACGGCGCAGACGCCGGGCATGAACCGCGCCGCGGCGATCACCCACGCGCGCGCCGGCGCCGAGAAGCTGTGGGCCGGGACGGTCGTGATCCATCCCAAGGCAAAGACTGGCGCGCACCATCACGGGCCGGTGGAGAGCGTGATTTACGTCGTCTCGGGCAAGGCGCGCATGCGCTGGGGCGACAAGCTCGAGTTCGTGGCCGAGGCCGGGCCGGGCGACTTCATCTACGTGCCGCCCTATGTGCCGCACCAGGAGATCAACGCCAGCGACACCGAGCCGCTCTCCTGCGTGCTCTGCCGCAGCGGCCAGGAGCCGGTGGTCGTCAACCTCGACATCCCGGTGGTGGAAAAGCCCGAGGAAGTGCACTGGGTGGACAATATCCACCCGGCGCCGAAGACCAAATGACCCGCGAGCACAAGCAGCCGCACGACATGGGCGGCGAGGACGCCGAGGCGATCGACACCGCCGATCACGGCATGAAGTTCTGGGAGAAGCAGGCGAACGCGCTGAGAAGCACGCTCACCAGTCGCAAGGTCGTGCGGCTGGACGAGCTGCGGCGCGCCGCCGAGGACCTCGGCCCGCGCTACGACCAGCTCGAGTATTTCCAGCGCACCACCGAAGCGCTGCGCAGCGTGCTGCTCGAGAAGAAGTTCTTCACCGAGGACGAGCTCGCGAAGAAGATCGCCGAGATCCGCCGGAGACACCAGTGACCGCGCGCCGAGATCTCCTCATCGCTTTTGCCGGCGGCGTGCTCGCCGCGCCTCTGCGCTCATTCGGCCAGCCCGCCGGGGTGCCGGTGATCGGCTACCTCAGCCCTGTGGTGCCGCAGAACAATACCGATTTCCGTTTAGAGGCGTTCCGGCGCGGGATGCGGGAGCTGGGCTACCAGGAAGGCAGGGACTATCGCCTCGAGTTGCGCTGGGGCGAGGGCAAGCTCGAGCGAATGCCGGCGCTTGCGGCGGAACTGGTCCAGCTGAAAGTGCGCATCATCGTCGCGGCGTCGTCGCCATCGGTCCTGGCGGCAAAGGACGCGACACGATCCCTTCCCATCGTCATGCCGACCAGCTCCGACCCCGTCGGCGACGGGCTGGTTGCGAGCCTTGCCCGCCCCGGCGGCAACATCACGGGCATTTCGAACATGGCTCCCGAACTCGGGGCAAAACGACTCGAGATGCTCAGGCAAGTCCTGCCGAAGCGCTCGCACTCCGTCGGCGTGCTGTGGAATCCCGCTTACAAAGGCATGGGCGCGAGGTACCGGGAAGCGCGCTCGGCAGGCTCGGCGATGGGCGTCGACGTGCGCTCGATCGAAGTGCGCGATTCGCGCGAGATGGAAGCGGCGTTCGACGACATTTCGCGCAGGCGCCCCGATGGGCTGCTCCTGCTCGCCGATCCATTGACCCTCAGCCTGCGCCTGCGCATCGTCGAGTTCGCGCGCGAGAAGAAGCTGCCCGCCATCTACGAGACGCGCGAATTCGCGGAGGCCGGCGGCCTGATGTCCTACGGGCCGAACATATCGGAGCAATTCCGCCGCTCGGCGTACTACGTGAGCAGGATTCTCAAGGGTACGAAGCCCGGCGACCTGCCGATCGAGCAGCCGACCAGGATCGAGCTGGTCGTCAACCTGGGGACCGCCCGCGCCCTGGGAATTGCCATCCCGCAGGCGATCCTTTCCAGCGCCGACCTGGTGATCGAGTGACTGCCCCCGTGAACCCGCCGAGCGCCTACACGCCGGCGCCGGATCGCCGCTTCAACCCCGGCGATCGCGTGCGGGTGAAGACGAGCTATCCGCCCGGCCATCGGCGCACGCCGTGGTACATCCGCGGCAAGAGCGGCGCGATCGAGCGGGTGTGCGGCGCCTTTGCGAATCCCGAGGAGCTCGCCTATGGCTTCAGCGGCGAGCCCAAGCGCGTCCTCTACCGGGTGCGATTCTCAATGTCCGAAGTGTGGCCGGACTACCAGGGGGCCGGCCATGACCTCATCGAGGTCGAGATCTACGAGCACTGGCTCGAGCCTGCTTAGATGCTCAGGCCGAAGCGCCGGTGGTGTTCCTCGAGCATTCCCGCCAGGTCGATGCCCATGAACTGGGTGCCCGGGGTGAAGATCGTCCCGGGCGCGACCTGGATGCGCCCCGTCGCAACGTCGAGCTCGGCCGGCTGGATGCATCGCCAGGCGCCGCTGTCGTCGCGCACGAAGTGGTTGATGAAGTCGCCCATGAATGACTGCAATTTAAGCTCTCCCCAGAAAATTTCAATCCGGGGAATCCTCTCGGGAAAACCCTGACATGGGCCACGACCACGACCACGACGATCCGCATGCACCGGCGCAGGGACCGGATCACGACTCCGGCCCTCCTTCGGAGCACGAGATCCTCAGCCGGGCGATGCAGGAGCTCCTGGAAGCCAAAGGCGTCCTCACCGCCGACCAGGTCCGCCGGCGCATGGAGCAGTTCGACGAGGACTTTCCTCATCGCGGCGTCCGGGTCGTCGCCCACGCCTGGGTCGACCCCGAGTTCAGGAAGCGCCTACTTGCCGATGGCAAGGCCGCCTGCGCCGAGTTCGGCATCGACCTGGAAGCGGACCGCCTGATCGCGGTCGAGAACACCCCCGAGGTGCACAACGTCGTCGTGTGCACGCTCTGCTCCTGCTATCCGCGCGCCCTGCTCGGCATGCCGCCCACCTGGTACAAAAGCGAGAACTACCGCAAGCGCGTGGTTCGCGATCCGCGCGGCGTCCTCAAAGAGTTTGGTACCGTACTTATGGAAAACGTGACCGTGCGCGTGCACGACTCCAACGCCGACATGCGCTACGTCGTCGTGCCGATGCGGCCGCGAGGCACGGAAGGCTGGAGCGAAGAGCGGCTCGCCGCGCTCCTCACGCGCGACTCGCTCGTCGGCGTCACCGTGCCGGCCGCCTCAGGCTGATTGGACGCAGCCCCCCGTTCCCTGTATAACCAGTAGGCAGGATTCTCAAGCAGCACACGCCGGTCAGGTCGTAGCGGTTCGTACCGTCCTCATCCGTTCGTTCACTCCTTGATTCTCCGCAGGGCCGTACCGCAGCACGCGGCTTCCCATACCAACGACGCAAGGAAACGACGCAATGAGCTCAGGTACCGTGAAGTGGTTCAACGACGCAAAAGGCTTCGGCTATATCACCCCGGACGACGGCAGCAAGGATGTCTTCGTCCATTTCTCCGCCATTCAGGGCTCGGGCTTCAAGACCCTCAAGGAGAACGACAAGGTGCAGTACGAAGTCCAGGAAAGCCCCAAGGGTCCGCGCGCCGCGAACCTGAAGATGGCGTAGTCGTACGAGCCGTCGAAGCAAGCCCGGGCAGTCCCCGGGCTTTTTTGTTTCCCGTGCCGGAGGCACCATGAAAAAGATTCCGCCCGCCCCCATCCTGCCGCGCGGCCGCATCGCCCAGTGGAGCCGCGAGCGGCTCGACAAGCTCAGCACGATCGAGCTGAAGGCGCTGCTCGCCAACGCCGAGCGGCTGCAGGAAACCGAGGTCGCCGATCTCTGCCGCGCCCTCATCAAGGCGCGCCCGCGTGGCGCGGCAAACGCCGCCACGGCGGTGGAATGAGCATTCCGACCGTCGAAGGCCGCCGCTTCTCGATCGGCAAGTACGACATCGTCGCGACGCCGATCCCCCACTCGGCGCACATGCTGCGCTACACCGTCTACGTCGCCGGCCGGCGCCTGGGCGCCATGGCGAGCCAGCCGACCGAGTCCGATTGCCTCTTCCTCGAGAACCCGCCTGAGACGCCGCCGCTGAAGATCTTCTCGGTACTGTACCGGCCCGGCCGCCCGAAAAAGGGCACGCCGCCGCGCACCTACGAGGCGCCGCTGCAGCCGCGCGAGACGATTCCGCACGGCCTCGACCTGCCCAAGGTCCACGAAGACCGCTAGTAAGATAGCTTCCGGAGGACTTTCCGGAATGCAACGACTCTTCGCCGCCACGCTGCTCGCCTGGAGCTGCGCCTGCTTCGCGCAGGACTATCCGGCGAAGCCGATCCTGCTCCTCATGCCGCTGCAGGCGGGAAGCGCGGTCGACGTCATGATCCGCATCGTCGCGCAGAAGATGGGCGACAACATGGGCCGCCAGATCGTGGTCGAGAACCAGCCTGGCGCGGCCGGAGTGATCGGCGCCGAGCGGCTGAAGCGCGCGGCGCCCGACGGCTACACCATCGGTGCGCTGAACGACTCGATCCTCACCATGATCCCCAACGTGCGGCCGGTGCCGTACGACTCGGTGAAGGACTTCATCCCGATCAGCGTCGTCGCCAGCATCACCTGGGTCCTGGTCGCGAGCAACGAGTTGCCAGTGAAGTCTGTCGGCGAGCTCGTCACGTACGCCAAGAGCCGACCCGGCAAGCTCGACTATTCCTCCGGCGGCATCGGCAGCCCGCAGCACGTCGCCATGGAGGCGTTCAAGGCGGCGACCGGCGTCTACCTCGTACACATCCCCTATCGCGGCGCGACGCAGGCGGCGCTCGACGTCATGTCGAACCAGGTGCAGGTGCATTTCAGCGCCGTGTCGATCGTGCAGCAGCACATCAACACCGGCCGCATGCGCGCCCTCGGCGTGCCGAGCGACAAGCGCTCGCCCCTCCTCCCCAACGTTCCGACCATGGCCGAAGCCGGGTTGCCCGGCTTCCAGTGGCAGACCTGGGCGTCGATCGTCGTCCCCGTCGGCACGCCGCAACCGATCGTCGACCGCCTGCGCGCGGAGACCGTCAAGGCCGTGAACTCTCCCGACGTGCGCGAGAAGCTTATCGCCCAGGGCCTCGAGCCCGTCGGCTCGCCGCCCGAGACGGTGACCAAGTGGACGCAGGACGGCCTGAAGCGGATGAAGACCATCGTCGAGCGCGCCGGCATCAAGGCGGAGTGAGCCTCACCCGCATCGACCACCTCAAGATCGACGTCCCCGACCTGGCGGCGGGCGTCGACACCTACCATCGCCTCGGCTTCGACATGCACGCCGTCGGCGCCAAGGCAATCGCCCGCAACCAGGACGACTTCCTCGAGTTGAAGGTGGGAACCGCCGGCGGCATCTCCGCCATCGCGCTTCGCAGCGACTCCCTCGCCGCCGATCAGAAGACCGTCGCCGCGCGCGGCTCGATTCCGCAAGTCGTCCTCACCGACAGCCTTCAGCCGCGCAACCCCGTCGCCGGGCAAAACCCGAATGCAGTCTACAAATTGGAGCGCGTCTACGTCGCCGTCACCGACCTCGCCGCCGCCGTGGCGGAATGGCGCCGCACCCTCGACCTTCCCGAACCGAAGATGGAGCGCGGCACGGTGATCATGGCGGACATGGCCATCTTCCAGCTCGGCCCCGCCGGCCTCACCCTCGCGCAGTCCTACGGTCCCGGCCCCACAGCCGACGCGCTAAAGGCGCGCGGCCCCGGTCCGTTCCAGGTTCTCTATCGCACCAAGAGCATGGACGCCGCCGCGAAATGGATCGCCGATCACGGCGTCCCGCCTCCCGCTCGCGGCGTCCGCAATACCGGCGAGCACGCGATGCTCGTTCCACCCGCGCATGCCCACGGCGCGTTCGTCGGCTTCGTCGGTCCTGCCTGATAAAATGGGCGGCTGAGTCGCAGCAAGGAAAGTCTGAAATGCAATTCCTGAAGGGAATCCACGGGACGGCGAAGCCCGGACCGGGCCAGCCGCCGCAGGGCCTATTCGCTTTTTACTGGCACTTCGTGAAGCAGGCGAGGGGCTGGTATTACGCGACATTCGTGGCGAGCCTGCTGGTGGCGCTGCTAGACACGGTGATTCCGCTCTTCATCGGCCGGCTGGTGTCGCTGATGGAAACGACCGACCGCATGGCGGCGCTCGAGCGCGAGTGGCCGATGCTCGTCGGCATGATCGTGCTGGTGCTGCTCGTGCGGCCGGTGGTGTTCATGATCGACATGGCGATCCGCTGGGTCGTCCTCATCCCCGGCGGCACGAGCCAGATCCGCTGGCAGAGCCACTGGCACGTGATCCGGCAGAGCTGGCCGTTCTTCCAGAACGACTTCGCCGGCCGGATCGCGAACCGCGTGATGCAGACCGGGCCGGCGCTGCGCGAGAGCACGATGATGAGCATCCGCGCGGTCTGGTATCTGGGCGCGTACGGCGTCACGGCGTTCACGCTGATGGCGATGGTGGACTGGCGGCTGGGCGCGCCGACGCTGCTGTGGTTCGTCGGCTATGTCTGGTTCCTGATCCATTTCGTGCCGAAGCTGCGCG
Organism: Betaproteobacteria bacterium; assembly: GCA_034668045.1. Lineage (GTDB taxonomy): Bacteria > Pseudomonadota > Gammaproteobacteria > Burkholderiales > SG8-39 > SCGC-AG-212-J23. The sequence continues at coordinate 12,084 of JAXDQC010000070.1, forward strand.
ACCTGTCGCGCGCCAGCTCCGAGATGCGCTCCGTCGTGATGGCGCGCGTGGTGGACAGCTATTCCAACATCCTCACGGTCAAGCTCTTTGCCCGCATGGCGGACGAGGATGCGCACGTGCGCGAGTCGGTGGACGATCACCAGGCGGCCATGACGGCGCATCAGGGCTACACGGCGCGCATCATGTTCGTGCTCACCCTCCTGAACGCAGCGTTGCTCGTCGGCACGGCGGCGGTGGGGCTCTGGCTCTGGTCGCACGGCGCGGTCAGCGCCGGAGTTGTGGCCACCGCCCTGCCCCTCGCCTGGCAGACGACCAACGCCGCCGGCTGGGTGAGCTGGGAAGTGTCGTCGATCTTCGAGAACGTCGGCGTGGTGCAGGAAGGCATGCAATCGATCGCCGTGCCGCACAGCGGCGTCGATCGCGCCGGCGCCAAGGCGCTCGAGGTGTCGCGCGGCGAGGTCAGGTTCGAGAACCTGAGCTTCGGCTACGGACGCAAGGACGTGCGGCCGGTGATCGACAACCTGACGCTCGAGATCAAGGCGGGCGAGCGCGTCGGACTGGTCGGCCGCTCGGGCGCCGGCAAGTCGACGCTGGTGAACCTGCTGCTGCGCTTCCACGACGTCGAAGGCGGCCGGATCCTGGTCGACGGCCAGGACGTCGCCGGCGTGACGCAGGAGAGCCTGCGCGCCGCGATCGGCATGGTGACGCAGGACACCTCGCTCCTGCACCGCTCGATCGCCGCCAACATCCGCTACGGCCGCCCGGGGGCGAGCGATGCCGAGATCGTCGAGGCCGCGCGGAAGGCGCAAGCGCACGAGTTCATCCTCGGCTTGCGGGATTGGCGCAACCGCTCCGGCTATGAGGCGCATGTCGGCGAGCGCGGCGTCAAGCTTTCGGCCGGGCAGCGCCAGCGCGTGTCGCTCGCGCGCGTGGTACTGAAGAACGCGCCCATCCTGGTCCTCGACGAGGCCACTTCGGCGCTCGACAGCGAGGTCGAGATCGCCATCCAGGAAGAGCTGCTCGACCTGATGCAGGGCAAGACCGTGATCGCCATCGCCCACCGCCTTTCCACCATCGCGCGCATGGACCGGCTGGTCGTCCTCGAGCAGGGCACCATCGTCGAGAGCGGCACGCACGCCGAGCTGCTGCGCCTGGGCGGCCACTACGACAAGCTGTGGCGGCACCAGTCGGGAGGATTCATCGCCAACGAGCTGGCCGACGAGGCGGCCGCCAAGGCCATCGAGGACGCGCGCGCGTGAGGTACGGCGCCTTGCTGCTCGTCCTCTGCTCGTCCGCGCTCTGCGCGCAGGACCTGCGCGACCGCTCGCTCGAGCAGGAGAAGCGCACGCTCGAGAAAGAGCGCCAGAAGCAGGAGAAGGAGCGCAGCGTCGCCGAAGAGCAGCGCCGCGAGCTCTCCAGCCCCATCGAAAAAAAGAAACGCGACCCGAAGGCCTGCGAGAACGCGCGCATCGCCTACCAGACCACCTGCGGCTCTCCCGCTGCGCCGAAATACCGCAACCCGGGCTGCCGCGACGCCGAGATCTTCGTGCGCGAGAACTGCTGATGGAGCCGCTGGCCGAGCTCGCCGCCAGCGTCGGAGCGCTGCTGAAGGAAAAGAAGCAGACCATCGCCGTCGCCGAATCGTCGGCGGGCGGGCTCATCAACGCCACGCTCGTCGCGGTTCCCGGCGCCTCGGCGTTCTATCTCGGCGGCGGCGTGATCTATACCGTCAACGCCCGCCAGGGCCTGCTGGGTCTGGAAAAAACCAACGTGACCGGGATGCGCTCGGCAAGCGAGCCCTACGCACAGCTGCTGGCGAAGCGCATGCGCGACAAGCTGCGCGCCACCTGGGGGCTATCGGAAACGGGCGCGAGCGGGCCGACGGGGAACCGCTACGGCGACGCGCCGGGGCACGCCTGCATCGCGGTCAGCGGGCCGGTCGAGGCGGTCATCACGCTCGAGACCGGCAAAGCCGAGCGCGAGGCGAACATGTGGCTCTTCGTCCGCCGCGCGCTGGCGCTGCTGGAAGACTGCGTGCGCAGGACCTAGCGCCGGTCGAGCTCCGCCGGGCGCTTCTTCGCCTTCACCGGCTTGTCGGCCTTCACGTCCGAGGTCGCGTTCTCGCGAGCAGTCTCTCTTGCGCTCTGGCTGTTGCTGCTGGCGCCGGCCGCGGCCGACTGGCCGGCCGTGTTGCCGGTGCCGGTGTTCGTCGTGGCCTCGCTGGAGGCATTCGGCGCTTTGACGTCCTTGTCCTTCGCCTTTTCGCCCGCATAGGCGCCGAGGGGCAGCAGCAGGGCGGCGGCAAGAGTTACAGCGATGCGTTTACGCATGGGAATCTCCTTTTCGAACGTGGAAAGTAAAAAGCGGGCCTTGCGGCCCGCTTTTTTTGGCATCTCGTGTGGAAGGTCGGAGGCGGTACTCCGGGCTCTGTCACCCTAGCTCACGCCGGGGTGTCGGACGGCCGGTGCACATCTTCCGGCGCTCCCTGCGGGATCACCATGCCTGAAATGGAGCAGGAAGCGTTCCCGCCTACCCAGGGACATGCGAGGTGGACTCGCTCTGCTCCATCGGCACCAGCACGATCACATCCGGCGCCGTGACGACGTACTCCTGCACGATGATGGTGCCGTCGGTGTACGGATCGCTCATGCTGTATCCATAGGCGGATTCGTTGGGCGGCAGGTCATCCGCCAGTGCCGCGCCGGCAAATCCCAGCGCGACCAGAACTGCGGTCAGGTATTTCATGCTTTCTCCTTTCGCTCAGTTGCGGAAGATCGCCTGGTATTCGGCAGGCGAGAGGACGCCGTTCGCGTCCTTGTCCAGCGCGTTGAAGTTGTTGCTGACGCGCGGATCGGCGAAGGCCTCGCTGAAGCTCAGCACGCCATCGCGATTGGTGTCGAGCGCGGCGAACGTCAGCGCGCCCGGGGGCGGCACGCTCGCCGCCGGCAGGGATTCGTCCGCAAATACGGGCAACGAAACCAGCATCAAGAGCAGGACTCTCATGCCCTGTCTGCCGCAGGATACGTGCCAGCCGACAGCCGCTGTAATTCTTACTTGGCGATCAGCCCCGCCTTCTTTGCAATTTCGGTGACGCGGCGATGCTCGTCTCGCATCTCCGAAAGCAATTGCGCTGGAGTCGCGTAGTCGGCGAGCATGCCCAGCGGCTTCAGCCGCGCGCCGACGTCGCCCGAGCCGATGGCGCGCTCGAGCGCCGGCACGAGGCGCGCCGTCACTTCGGCGGAAATTCCCGCCGGCGCGAAGAACGCCGCCCATACGCCGAACAGCGGCTCGGAATAGCCGAGCTCGCGCAGCGTCGGGATCTCGGGGAAGTCGGCCCACTTGTCCGAGATGACGATGCCGCGCACCGCGCCGCTCTTGAGATGCGCGGTCATCGTGCCGAGCGCGAGCACCACGCCCTCGATATGGCCGCCGCGCACCGAGGTGACCGCCGGCGCCGCACCGGTGTACGGCACCATGACGATGCCGGCGCCGGTGAGCGAGTTGATCGTCTGCACGCAGAAATCGCCGACCGAGCCCACGCCGGCCGTGCCGATGCGCACCTTGCCCGGATTCGCCTTCGCGTAGGCGATCATTTCGCGCCAGTTCTTGAACGGCGCTTCCAGTCCGGCGACGAGGACGCTCGGCGAGCGCATCGCCAGCCCGAGCGGCGCGAGATCCTTGAAAGGGTCGTAGCTGGCCGACTTCGGATCCATGATCGAGCGGAAGACGAGGGCGGCGTTGTTGGTGAGGACCAGGGTGTAGCCATCCTTCGCCGCTTTCACAGCGATGTCGGTCCCGAGCGCCCCGCCCGCCCCCGGCCGGTTGACCGGCACTACCGGCGTTTTGAGCTCCCGCGACAGCTCTTCGGCGACCGCGCGCGCGGCCAAGTCGGTGGCGTCACCCGCGGCGAGCGGGATGACCAGATTGATCGGGCCCGAGGGATAGCTTTGTGCGCTTGCACCAAGGGCAAAAACCAGGGTGCAAAGCAGAATCAATGTTCTTATCATTGGCTCATCATGGCGAGCCCACTCCCGACGGTCAACGTTTCTCCCAACAACCCGGTCTTCGACCTGCCGATCTACGTCGCCCGCGACGAAGGCTTGTTCGCCAAGGCCGGCATCGACGTGCGCTTCCAGGCGAAATATTCCGAGCGCAGTGCATCGGACGCCGATCCCTTCAAGCGCCTGAAGGAGTCCCTGTTCGAGCAGGGCAAGGCGGACGTCTACAACCTGTGCGAATGGGCCGGCATCGACCGCAGCGAGCACAGCCGCCGCGGCGCGCAGGTGCTGGCACTACGGCCGGCGGTGGGAGCCCAGGCGATTCTCTCTTTCGACGCCGCCATTCAGGAGCCGCGCGATCTCGCCGGCGTCCCCGTCGGCATCAACGACAAGACCGGCTCGCACTACACCACGCTGCAGAGCCTGGAAGGCGTGCTCGCGCGCAAGGACATCGTTGTCGAGCACCTCGGCATTCCCGAGAACCGGTACAAGGCCCTGAAGGAGAAAAAGAGCCGCGCGGTGGCGGTGATGGAGCCCTTCATCAGCCTCGGTCTGAAGGAAGGCGCGCACCTCGTCGACGTCACCTTCTATCGCGGCGCCGAGGTCATCGCACCCGGCCTCGCGCCCGAGCAGCGCAACGCGTATCTCAATGCCATCAACGAGGCCGCCGACCGCATCATGGCGGACTTCGGCAAGTACAAGCACTACGTCACCGAGCAGACCAAGGGCGCGCTGCAGCCGCACGAGATGAGCAGCGAGTTCGTTCGCTACACCCACTACGTGCTCTACGACCCGAAGCGCTTCCAGCAGGTCTACGAGTGGATGCGCTCGTGGGGCCTCGCGAGCGGCGAAGCCGACCACGCCACGGTGGTCGCCAGCTTCTAGTCGTCGTCGGGCGTGCCGCCGCTGGCGACGATGTCGGACTGCTTGATCTTGTCGACGTTGAAGCGCTCGACCTTGCCACGGATGGTCTTGATCAGGTCCTCGAGCTCGGGCGCTTCCTTCATGAAGCGCAGCGGATTCGAGCGGGCGACGACGAAGGTCTTGAGATAGGGGCTGACGAAGCCCTTCGCCTTCAGCTTCTTCACCACCTCGGCGACCTTCTCGTCGAGCTCGAGGATCATGCCGGCGACCTTCTCGTGGCGCTTGAGCGTCTTCGCCAGCGATTCTTCGGAAAATTCCGTCAACCGCCGGACGAACGAGTTGTACACGCCGCCGCTGAAGCGCGGGTTCTTCTCGTAGCACAGGCCCATCGTCACGAACGACGGCTCTTCGAGGTAGTAGGAGAATTCCTTCTCCGTTTTTCCCGGCGTCTCTTCCATGAGGTTGCGATAGATGCGGATGACTTCGAGCGACTTGTCCTTGAGGTTATGCGCCTTCTCGGTGTTGAGCGCGAGGATCTGCCAGGCGAGCTCGCGCTTGGGCACGACCAGCGCCGTGATCGACTTGGCGCCGAGGCGGCGCATGGCATCGAGGCGGTGGCGGCCGTTCGGCGTCCAGAAGCCCTTCTCCGGCGCGGTGACGGCGATGACCGGATCGAGGAAAAAGCCGGTGCGGTCGATGACATCGGCGAGGCGCCGGTGGTGCACCTGCGAGAGGTCGCGCTGGAAAGGCGTCGGCTCGATCCGGTCGATCGGCAGGATGGCGAGCAGCAGCGGGTTCTTGCCGAGGGGATCGCTGTAGGCGCCGACGACGATCCCGCCCTCGTCTTCCACGCGGTTCTTGACCTGCTGGGCTTCGCCGGAGAGCGACTCGAGCACGCATTCCGACGGCGACATCCCCCGCGAGCCGGCCTTCTGCTTGCGCGGTCGACGCGCCGGCGCCCGTTTCAGTTTTGCACTAGAGGCAGTCGCCATGTGCCAGTAATATCCCGATTAACCGAGGGAGGAATTATCCATGATTGATCTCTATGCAGCCGGCACGTCGAACGGAATGCGCGCGCGCATCGCGCTCGAGGAGTGCGGCCTCCAGTACAACTGGCATCCGATCGACCTGATGAAGGGCGAGAACCGGGCGCCGCAGTTCCTGGCGCTCAACCCGATGGGGCAGATCCCGGTGATGGTCGACAACGAGGGCCCGGGCGGCAAGAAGATCACCATGGCGCAGTCGAGCGCGATCATGATGTATTGCGCCGAGAAGGCCGGCAAGTTCATCCCGAAGGATCCGGCGAAGCGCGCGGCGATGCTCGAGGCCTACATGAGCGCCTCCACCGACATCACGCCGATGTTCGGCGCAGTGAACACGGTGGTGCGCTCCAAGGAGCCGCACGAGCCGACGGCGAAGATGTTCAAGGAGCGCCTGCGCGGCTACTTCACGGTCTGGAACGACCTGCTCGCCAAGCGCAAATACGCCGCCGGCGACGAGCTGACGATCGCCGACCTTTCGCTCTACGCCGGCTACTGGCGCACCAAGGGCGCGCAGCCCGACGTCGTGCAGGGTTTCGCCAACATGGAGCGCTGGGCGGCCGAGATGGCGGCCCGCCCCGGCATTCAGAAGGCGACGAAGCTCTAGGAGTTACCGCTCGGCCGGGGCGATCTTGATCGGCGGCGCCCAGCCGAGCCATTCCTTCTTCGGCTGCTCGTGCAGGAAGAAGACGGTGCCGGGCTTGGCGCGCGCCGTGCCCGGCGGCGTGGCGAACTCGATGCCGCCGGTGATGAGCGCGCGGAACGACTCGAAGTCGACCTCGATGCCCTTCAGGATGCTGCCCTTGAGGTTGAGGCCGCTCACGTTCCAGAACGCCGAGCCTCCGCGCACCAGCGGCGCGTAGCGCTGGAAGACGAGGATGTGGACATCCGCCGAGGCGGCGTTCGGCGAGAGATCGATCTGCTGCACTACGCCGACCTCGACGCCGCGGTAGTACACGGGTGAATTGGCGCGCAGCGACATCGGCCGCTCGGCGCGCAGGATGATCTTCAGGCCGGCCGTCTCGAGGCCGACTGGCGGACTCTCGAGGCCCTTGAACTCGCGCTTCGACTCGGCGTCCGTCCTGCCGGGCAGCACCTGGATCTCCGGGCCGCTCAGCACGGTGTTGAGGCCGGTGACGTTGCCCCAGCCGACCTGCGGCCGCACGATCCAGAAGATCGCGCCGTCGCGTGCGATCGGCTCCGCCGAGCGCACCAGGCGCACGTGCACCAGCACCTGCTTGTGATCCGGCGCGAGCTCGACGCGGCTGACTTCGCCGATGGCGACGCCGCGGTACTTGACCGGCGTCTGGCCGACGCGCAGGCCGGCGCCGTCGCTGAAGGTGATCGTGATCTCGGGACCGATCGTGCGCAGGTGCTGGAAGACCAGCCAGGCCGCGACCGCGACGGCGACCACCGGCACGACCCAGACGAGCCGGAACAGGCGCCGGCGCCGGATTCTTGCTTTCGGAAGCTCTTCGCCGGTCATCGTCTTTCCCAGATGAGTTTTGGATCGAATGCAGAGGAGGCGAGCATCGTCAGCACCACGACGCCGGTGAAGGCGATGAGCCCCGGCCCGGGCACGACGGTGGCGAGCTGGCCGAGCTTCACCAGCGAGACGAGCACCGCGAGCAGGAACACGTCGAGCATCGCCCACGGACCGACGGTGTCGATGAACTTGTAGAGCCCGGTGCGCCAGCGCAGCCGCCGCCCCTTTTGCGCCATGCTCGACAGGACGAGGACGAACAGGCCGCCCAGCTTGACCAGCGGGATCACCATGCTCGCCATGAAGACGATCACGGCGACGCCCCACTGGCCGTGCTGCATCAGGCTGGCGACGCCGTCCCAGATGGTGTTGTCGGAATGCGCGCCGTACATCTCCATGCGCAGGATCGGGTAGATGTTCGCCGGCACATAGAGGACGAGGGCCGCGAGGGACAGCGCCGCGGTGACGTGCAGGCTGGCCGAGCTCTTGCGTACGCCCAGGAACGTGCCGCAACGAAAGCATTCCGCGGCGGTGCCCTTCTCCAGGGGCTCCAGGCGTTGCACCAGACCGCAGGTCTCGCAGGCGACGACATTTTCGGCGGCAGCCATCAGGCACGCCACTTGCAAAGTGCGTGCCCGCCCCGAAGTAGAGGTACCCTTGGACTATCCGGAGGTTACGAATGAAGCGCCTGCTTGCCCTTTTCCTAGTTCTTTCGCTGTCCGGCTGCGGCTATAACACGCTGCAGAGCCAGGACGAGCAGGTGAAGGCCGCCTGGTCCGAGGTCATCAACCAGTACCAGCGGCGCGCCGACCTGATTCCCAACCTGGTGGCGACGGTAAAGGGCTTCGCCGCGCAGGAGCAGCAGGTGCTACTGGGCGTGACCAACGCGCGCGCCAAGGTCGGCTCGGTGCAGGTGACGCCGGAGACGGTGAACGACCCGCAGGCGATGCGCCAGTTCGCGCAGGCGCAGGGCGAGCTCTCCGGCGCGCTCTCGCGCCTTCTGGTTGTGGTCGAGAACTATCCGCAGCTCAAGTCGGACAAGAACTTCCTCGAGCTGCAATCGCAGCTCGAAGGCACGGAGAACCGCATTACCGTGGCGCGCAACCGCTTCATCCAGGCCACCCAGCAATACAACACCACGGTGCGCTCCTTCCCCACCAACCTGACGGCGATGATGTTCGGTCACAAGGAAAAGGCGCAATTCACGGTCGAGAACGAGAAAGAAATCGCCAAGCCGCCGAAGGTCGACTTCTCCAAGTAAGTCGCGGTGAGGCTCCTCAAGCATCTCCTCACGCCGCATTGGCTGGCGCTGCGGCCTTTTCCGTCGCACGCCCTGCGGGAGATCGAAGCGGCGATCAAGGCGTCGGAACGGCAACACGATGGCGAGCTGCGCTTCGCCGTCGAAGCCGGCCTGCCTCTCCATGCCCTCAAAACCACGACGCGGAAGAGGGCCGAAGCGCTGTTCGCCCAGCTCGGCGTCTGGGATACCGAGCACAACAGCGGCGTGCTCGTCTATGTCCAGCTCGTCGACCGCCGGATCGAGATCGTCGCCGACCGCGGCATCAGCGCCAAGGTCGAGCCGGCGCAGTGGAGCGCGATTTGCCGTGCGATGGAAGGCGAGTTCAAGCGCCATGAATACCTGAAAGGCGCCCTGCAAGCGATCGCAGCCATCACCGCCCTGCTCGCCCGCCACTTCCCGCCGCGCGGGCGCAACCCCAACGAGCTGCCGGACAAACCCGTTGTTCTTTAAAGCCCTTCTTTTCGCCGCCGTCGCCCTGGCGCAGGTTCCGGTGCCGCCGCTCAAGGCGCGCGTCACCGATCTCACCGGCACCCTGGACCAGCAGCAGCGCTCGGCGCTCGAGCAGACGCTCGGCGAGTTCGAGGCGCGCAAGGGCTCCCAGATCGCCGTGCTGCTCGTGCCCACCACCAAGCCGGAGACGCCGGTCGAATACGGCGTGCGTGTCTTCGATGCCTGGAAACTGGGCCGCAAGGGCATCGACGACGGCGTTCTGCTCCTCGTCGCGAAGGACGACCGGCGAGTCTGGATCGTCACCGGGCGCGGCGTCGAAGGCGTGCTGCCCGATGCCATCGTCCGGCGCATCGTCGAGGAAGACATCACGCCGCGCTTCAAGCAAGGAGATTTCTACGGCGGCATCCGCGCCGGCGCCGACCGGATGATGCGGCTCATCGAGGGCGAGAAGTTTCCCGCACCGCGCGCCGGGCCGCAGGCGCTCCATTCGGTCGACACCTCCACGCTGTTCATGGCCTTCATCTTCGTGCTCGTTCTGGGCGGGATCCTGCGCGCGGTCTTCGGCCGCCTGATCGGCGCCGGCGTCATCGGCAGCATCACCGCAGTCGCCGCGTGGGTCATCCTCAGCTCGCTCGCCATCGGCGCGATCGCGGGCGTCGTCGCGTTTCTGATCACGCTGATGAACAGCGGCCGCGGCTCCGGCGGCTGGTCCTCCGGTGGCGGCGGCTTCAGCAGCGGCGGCGGGGGTTTCAGCAGCGGTGGAGGCGGCGGGTTCAGCGGCGGCGGCGGCAGCACGAGCGGCGGCGGCGCGGGCGGAAGCTGGTGAGCTACCAGCTGTATTACTGGCCGTCGATCCAGGGCCGCGGCGAATTCGTCCGCCTCGCGCTAGAGGATGCCGGCGCCGACTACGTGGACGTGGCGCGCGGCAGGAACGGCGTCGACGCAATGATGAAAGCGATGAAAAAGCATCGCGTATTCGCACCGCCGTTCCTGGTCGACGGCAAGCGGGCCGTCGGGCACGCCGCGCTCATCCTTCACTATCTCGGACCGGAGCTCGGCCTGGCGCCGAAGGCCGAGGCCGCGCGCCTGCGGCTGCACCAGATGCAGCTGACGATCACCGACTTCCTGGTCGAGGTACACGACACGCATCACCCGATCGCGAACAGCCTCTACTACGAGGACCAGAAGGCGGAGTCGCTGCGCCGGGCGAAGCTGTTCCGCGAGCAGCGCATCGCCAAGTTCCTCGGCTATTTCGAAACACAGGCCACGCAGCCGTTCTCTTATGTGAGCCTCTCGCTCTTCCAGGTGATGGAAGGGCTGCAGTACGCCTTTCCCGAGGCGATGAGAAAGATGAACTACAAGAAGCTGTCCAAACTGCAGCAAAGTGTCAGACGGCGGAAGAACATCGCCGCCTATCTGGCGTCCGAAAGAAGAATTCCCTTCAACCAGTCCGGGATCTTCCGCCACTACCCCGAGCTCGACGCCTGATGGCGCAACCGTCTTTCTTCGCCTTGCGCCAGCCGGTGTTCCGCGCCTATTTCTTCGGCGCGGCCTCGGCGATGATGGCCGACAGCATCGAGCACGTGATCAGCTACTGGATCATGTTCGAGAAGTTCCGCTCGCCGGCGCTGGCGGGCTTCGCGGTGATCTCGCACTGGGTGCCGTTCCTGCTGTTCTCGCTCTGGTCGGGGGCGCTCGCCGACCGCTACGACCCGCGCCGCATCATCCAGATCGGCATGGGGGTGTTCATGGCGGTCTCGCTCGGCTGGGGCGTGCTGTTCGTCACCGATACACTGGAGATGTGGCACGCGGCGGTGCTGCTGACGCTGCACGGGCTGGCCGGCGTCCTCTGGAACCCGGCGGCGCAGCTCTTCATCCACGACATCGTCGAGGACGAGCAGCTCCACAGCGCGATCCGGCTCACCGCCACCGCGCGCTGGCTCGGCCTGCTGATGGGCCCGGCGATCGGCGGCGTGATCCTGCTCCTCATGGGGCCGGCCTGGGGCATTCTCTTCAACGCCGCGATCTACGTGCCGTTCATCATCTGGCTGTGGAAGGCGCCGTACAAGCGCAAGGGCATCCCGCCGGATCGCAAGGTGCGCGCGCTCGCCGACGTGGTGGCCACCTGGCGCGCCGTGGCGAGCAACCCCGTGATCGCTTCGATGACCATCCTGGTCGGCGGCGCCTCGCTCATCGTCGGCAACGCCTACCAGGCGCAGATGCCGGAGTTCGCCCACGACCTCGGCCACCCCGATGGCGGCATCACCTATAGCGCGCTGCTGGCGGCCGATGCGGCCGGCGCGCTGGTCGCCGGCCTGGCGCTGGAGAGCCGCGGCCTGCTGCCGGCCAATCCCCGCACCGCTTTCCTGCTGGCGATGCTGTGGTGCGTCGCCATCGGCGCCTTCGCCATGGCCACCTCGTATCCGCTCGCGCTCGCCCTGCTTTTCGTCGCCGGCTTCCTCGAGCTTTCGTTCTTCGCCATGGCGCAGACCCTGGTGCAGGTGAACGCGCCGGCGCCGGTGCGAGGCCGGGTCATCGGCCTGTTCGCCATGGCCGCCCTGGGAGCGCGGGCCTTCAGCGGCGTCACGGTCGGGCTGGGCGGCAGCCTGATCGGCATTCACCTCTCGCTCGCCCTCAGCGCCGCGCTCCTGCTTATACTCGCCACCGCCTACTTCTTCCGCACCAGGACGTGAGGCTCAAAGGCAGATGAAAGAAGCGAAATACTTTCTCGCCGTCCGTTTCGCCATCGACCCGCAGGCCGAGGCGCAAATCATGCGCTGGCTGGAAGGCGGCCACGCCGCCGAGGTGGCGAAACAGCCCGGCTTCCTCTGGTGCCGCAAGATCAAGGGCGGCGACCACACCTACATGATGCTTTACGGCATCGACTCGAAGGCCTCTTTCGACGCTTACGAAAACAACAAGCCGCTGAAAGAGAGATTCTTCCGCGAGCGCGCGCCTTTCGAGAAGCACATGAAGATCGACCGCTTCCACGGCGAGGTCGACTTCTCGGCATGACACTCAACTGGAACAAGGGCCTCTTCGCCCACCTCGGCATCGAGTTCGTGGAAGTCGAGAAGGACCGCGTGGTCGCGACGCTCAAGGTGCGGCCCGAGCTCCTGACGATCACGGAAGTCGTCCATGGCGGCACGCTCATGGCCTTCGCCGACACGATCGGCGCCGCAGGCACGGCGGCGAACCTCGCGCCCGGACAGAACACCGCGACGATCGAGTCGAAGACCAACTTCTTCGCCGCCTGCCGCTCGGGCGTGCTGCGCGCCGAGTCAACACCGCTGCACAAGGGCAAGCGCACGCACGTCTGGCAGACGCGCATCACGGACGAAGCGGGCAAGCTCCTCTCGCTCACCACCCAGACCCAGATGATCCTGTGAACGGCGTCGTCGCCGCCGTGCTGTCGAGCGCGCTCGGCGGCAGTGCGGCCGCCCTGACCCGCTACGTCATCTTCGCCACCGATCCGGTGACGCTCGCCGCCTATCGGTTCGGCATCGGCTTTCTTCTCATCCTACCGATTGCATTGCTGTTGAAAAGCAGCTTTCCGAAAGGCCGGGACGGAATCTGGGTCGCGCTCCTGGGGGTGCTCTTCTTCTCGCTCTTCTTCGTCTTCTACAACGTCGCCATGAGCCTCACCACGGCGGCGCGCGGCTCGCTCGCGCTTTCCTGCCTGCCGCTGACGACCATGCTGGCCGCCTTCCTTTTCAAGAAGGAACAGTTTTCCGGGCGCAAGATCGCCGGCATTTTCATCGCCATCGGCGGCGTCGCCCTCGCGCTCTGGGCCGGGCTCGCCGACGCCCCGCCGGGCGCCTGGCGCGGCGATCTGACCATGGCCGGCGCGACGGTCTGCATGGCGCTCTACAACGTCTGGTCGCGGCCCCTCATGCAGCGCTCGAGCATGCTCGGCTTCCTCGCCCTGGGCATGGGCTTCGGCGCCGCGGCGAGCATTTCATTCGCGCTCGGTTCCGGCGGCCTGCTGCAGTCGTTTCAGGCATTCAGCGGACCGCAGTGGATCGCCGCGCTCTGCCTGGGCGTGTTCGGCGGCGCAGCCGCCTTCTATCTCTGGGTCTACGCGCTGCAGCGCACGACGCCGACGCGGGTCGCGAACACCATGACGGTGAACCCGATCGCGGCCTCGCTCCTCGCCGCCGCGCTGATCGGCGAGCCGCTGGGCTGGAACCTGCTGCTCGGCATCGGCGGCGTCGCCTGCGGAATATGGCTCGCCTCGACCGAGGGCAGGAAGTAAACTCGCTCGCGATGGACGTCCAGGGCCACCGCGGCACCCGCGGGCATCTGCCGGAGAACACCCTCCCCGCGTTCGAGCGCGCGCTGGAGATCGGCGTCGACACCCTGGAGATGGACTGCGGCATCACGAAGGACGGCGTGGTCGTCATCCACCACGACCGCCGCCTCAACCCCGACTTCGCGCGCGGCCCCGACGGCAAATGGGTGAGCGCGCCAGCACCCACAATATTTGAATTAACGTTTCAACAACTACAGCAATACGATGTTGGCCGCCTCCGCCCGGGCAGCGAATACGCGAAGCGCTTTCCGCTCCAGAAGCCGATCGACGGCACCAGGATCCCTCGCCTTTCCGCGCTGTTCGATTTCACCAGAAAGACGAACGTCCGCTTCAACATCGAGACCAAGCTGCTGCCGGCCCACGCCGACGAGACCGTCGGGCCGGAGCAGTTCGCGCGCGCCCTGTACGGCGAGATCCGCCAGGCCGGCATGGCGAAGCGCGCCGTCATCCAGTCGTTCGACTACCGCACGCTGAAGATCGTCGAGCGCGAAGCGCCCGAGATCGAGACGGTCTACCTCACGGAGCTGATGGACGCGATCCCCGCGAAGGTGCACGCCGCCGGCGCGAAAATCTGGTCCCCCGACATGAAGGCGATCACGCCGCAGGTGATGGCGGAGGCGAAGAAGCTCGGCCTGCGCGTCGTCGTCTGGACGGCGAACGAGCCGGCCGAGATCGCCGCCATGATCAAGGCCGGCGTCGACGGCATCATCAGCGACTACCCCGATCGCGTCATGGACGCGCTGAAGAGGAAAAAATGATTTTTCGCTTTCTATTCATTCTCTGCATTCCGCTGCAGGTCCTCGCGCAGAATTTCCCGACCAAGCCGATCAGGATCGTCGTCGGCTACCCGCCCGGCGGCTCGGGCGACTTCACCACCCGCATCATCGCCGAGGAGCTGCAGAAGGGGCTCGGCCAGTCGGTGGTCGTGGAGAACAAGCCCGGCGCGGGCGGCAACCTCGCCGCCGAGCAGGCGGCGAAGAGCCCGGCCGACGGCTACACGCTGCTCAACGCCTGGCACCACTCGATCAATCTCGTCCTCTACAAGAATCCCGGCTACACGCACCGGGACTTCATCCCGATCACCAAGATCGCCACCGGGCCGACCATCATCGTCGTCAACAACAACCTGCCGGTGAAGGACCTGAAGGAGCTGATCGGCTACGCGAAGGCGAATCCCGACAAGCTGTTCATCGCCTCGGCGGGCTACGGCTCGACGCCCAACATCTCGGCGACGCTCTTCCAGGCCGCCACCGGCCTGCAGAACATCCCGCAGGTGCAGTTCAAGGGCGGCGGCCCGGCGATGCAGTCGGTGCTCGCCGGCGATACGCAGGTCGCCTTCTCGACCGCGCCGACGGTCATGGGCATGATCCGCGCCGGCCGCCTGCGCGCGCTCGCCGTGTCGACGAAAAAAGGCTCGCCGTCGGTGCCCGGCATCCCGGGAACCGAGGAAGCCGGCGTGCCGAACTACGAGTCGACTTTCTGGTTCGGCCTCTACGCCCCCGCGGGCACGCCGCGGCCGGTCGTCATGCGGATACATGAAGCGGCGGTAAAGGGCCTGGCGCGGCCGGAGGTGCGGGAGAAGATCGCCGTCCAGGGCATGGACGCGACGCCGAATGCCTCGCCGGAAGCCTTCGACGCCGAGATTCGCGCCGAAGGACCGCAGCTGGAGAAGCTGCTGCGCGAGTCCGGCGCCAAGGTGGAGTAACCGCTGCCGCCGGTCACGCAGGCGCTGCTCGGCGCCAATATCCTGATCTTTCTCGCCGGCGAATACGGCGGGATCGCGCTCGGCCAGTTCGCGCTCTGGCCGCCGGGCGGCATGGACTCGCGCTTCGCGCCGTGGCAGCTCCTCACCTACGCCTTCCTGCACGGCAGCTTTTCGCACATCTTCTTCAACATGCTGGCGCTCTACATGTTCGGCGGCGAGATCGAGCGCCTGTTCGGCTCGCGCTTCTTCCTCGGCTTCTACCTCGCCAGCGTCGTCACCGCCGCCATCACGCACCTCATCATCACGGGCCTGATGGGCTCGCCGCCGGTGCCGATGGTCGGCGCCTCGGGCGGCGTCTTCGGCCTGCTGCTCGCCTACGGCATGTACTTCCCCAATCGCCGCATCATGCTGCTCATCCCGCCGATCCCG
This sequence comes from Betaproteobacteria bacterium, assembly GCA_034668045.1. GTDB lineage: Bacteria > Pseudomonadota > Gammaproteobacteria > Burkholderiales > SG8-39 > SCGC-AG-212-J23. Next base: position 27,665 of record JAXDQC010000070.1, read on the forward strand.
ATGCGGGCGCGCACCTTCGTCATCGTCTTCGCCGTCATCGAGCTCGCGCTCGGCGTGACGCAAACCGCCGCCGGCGTCGCCCACTTCGCGCACCTGGGCGGCATGCTCGGCGGCTTCCTCATGATCCAGTACCGGCGCGGCCGGTTCCCTTTCGGAAAAAAATGAAAATCATCACCCTCGAAGAGCACTACTGGGACAAGGAAGTCGCGTCGCATTTCGACAGCTTCGGTCCCGAGATGAAGAACCCGGCGCTGCGCGAGCGGCTGCACGACCTCGGCGCGCTGCGCATCAAGGAGATGGACGAAGCCGGCATCGACGTGCAGGTCCTCTCGCACGGCGCTCCTGCTACCCAGCGTTTGGACGCTGCAACCGCCGTCCCCGTTGCCAAGGGGGCGAATGATCGCCTGCACGCCGCAGTGAAAGCGTCCGGAGGGCGACTGGAAGCCTTTGCAGTTCTTCCGAGTGCAGATCCCAAGGCGGCTGCCGACGAGCTCGAGCGAGCGGTGACCAAACTGAATTTCAAGGGCGCCATGCTGCACGGCCTCGACAAGCAGGGCCGCTTCCTCGACCTGAAGGAGTTCTGGCCGATCTACGAGCGCGCGGCGTCGCTCGATGTGCCGATCTACATGCACCCGGCGGTGCCGCACAAGGCGGTGGTCGATGCCTACTACAAGGACTACCTGGAGCAGTTCCCCGGCCTTCTCACCGCGGCGTGGGGCTTCACGGTGGAGACCGCGACGCAGGGCATCCGCCTCGTCCTCTCGGGCGTGTTCGATAAATATCCAGGGCTGAAGATCATCCTCGGCCACCTCGGCGAGGGCTTGCCGTTCTCGCTCTGGCGCATCGACATGGCGCTGCAGCGCCAGGGCAACCGCGCCACCCCCTTCCGCGACACGTTCCGCGAGCACTTCTGGATCACCACCAGCGGCAACTTCTCCACGCCGGCCCTGCTCTGCTGCGTGATGGAGATG
>JAXDQC010000071.1:0-57229 GCA_034668045.1 Betaproteobacteria bacterium
GAGCGAGCCGAGCGTCAGCGTCGCCGCCAGCACCACCTGCGCTAGGCGGCCGGCCGCGGATTTCGGCGGCGCCGCGGCCGATAGTTCCTCCATTGAAGGCTAGCGGAGCCCCGTTTCCTTCCAGTACTTCTCGGCTGCCGGGTGATACGCCAGGCGCGGCTGCAGCTTGCCCGACTTGCTCGGATCGTAGGCGTTGAAGTTCGGATGGCCCGCGACGAGATCCGTCTTGTTGCCGTGCACCGCCTTGATGAAGTCGACCACCACCTGGTCGGGCACGTGCGTGCCGACACCGATGATGAAGTCGATGGTCTGCACCTTGGTCGGCTTGTCGACGCCGGCGATGTGCGGTGCCGGGTTGACGGTGGAGAAGTAGTACTCCGGCCGGATCGCCTTCATGCGCTTCTCCGAATCCGGCAGGATCTCCATGTTCAGCACGCGCAGGCCGCCGACCGCGGCGGCGATCTCTTGCACCTTTGGCGCGCCGACGGCGAAGAAGAAGACGTCGATCCTGCCCGACTTGAAGTCCTCCGAGGCGCGGATCACGTTCACCGTCGGCACCTTCTTCACGTCGTTCATGGTCACGCCACCGGCGGCGAGCAGCGCGTTGAGGTGGGTGATGACGCTGGTCTGCTGCACCCATTCGGACGGGATGTTCTTGCCCTTGAGGTCGGCGATGCTCTGCACCGGCGAATCCTTGCGCACCCAGAAGGCCATCTGGAAGCCGAACAACGTCAACGCGGCGCGGATGTTGGGCTTGGGATTGCCCTTCCAGACGTTCTCGCCCTTCTGCGCCTCGGCCGGCTCGCCGACGTCGAGGAGCAGGAAGTCCGCCTGCTTCGAGTTGACCGCGTCGATGATGCCGGTGTCGCCGCCGTGGCCGATGACGCGCACCTGCAGCTTCGAGTGGTCCTGCACGACCTTCGCGATCACCGAAGCCTGCGCGTTGAGCAGCGTTCCGGGCTGCAGCGTGGCGAAGCCGACGGTCTGCTGGGCATTCGCGGCAGCGGCGAACGCGGTGAACAGAACCCCCAGGAATTTCAGCATGTGGTCTCCTCTCTCCTCGGACGACAGTATAGTAACTGCATGCAGCCGAAGGAACGCGTCCCCTACTCGGCGATCGTCGATCGTCCCCCGCTCAAGCTTCCCGGCGGCGCGCGGGTCGCGGTCTGGACCATCGTCAACGTCGAGGAGTGGTCGATCGAGCGGGCGATGCCGCGCACGGTCCTTCCTCCCCCTTACGGCCAGCCGCTGCTGCCCGACCTGCCCAACTGGGCGTGGCACGAGTACGGGATGCGCGTCGGGTTCTGGCGCTTCGTCGAAGCGCTGGAAAAATTCAATATCAAGGCGACGTTTGCCATCAACGGCTCGGTGATCAAGAGCTACCCGCGTGTTGCCGAAGCGGGCCTCAAGGCCGGCTGGGAATTCATGGGGCACGGCTTCATCCAGCGGCCGATGCACCACGTCGAGAATCAGCGCGCGGCGATCGCCGACACCATCAGGGAAATAAAATCATTTTGCGGAAAACGGCCGCGAGGCTGGGAGAGCCCCGGGCTCACCGAAACCTTCGAGACCATCGACTACCTCGCCGAAGCCGGCATCGAGTACGTCGCCGACTGGGTGCTCGACGACCAGCCGGTGAGGATCAAGACCGCGCACGGCCCGATCGTCTCGGTGCCCTACACGGTGGAGATGAACGACATCGCCATGATGGCGCTGCAGCACCATCCGTCCGAGGAATGGCTGCGCCGCGGCATCGACCACTTCGACCGCCTCTACATGGAAGGCGAGAAGACGGCGCGGATCATGGCGATCAGCGTGCACCCGTACATCACCGGCGCGCCGCACCGCATCGCGTATCTCGAGCGGCTCTACGAATACATCCTGCAACGACCCGGCGTGGTCATCTGGAAAGGCGAAGAGATCCTTGACTGGTACCTCAAGGTATAAGGGCATCTGGGAGAAGGCCGAGGCGCTGCTGCCGGTCCTGCGCGAGCGGGCGCCGAAGTGCGAGGAGCTGCGCCGCATGCCCGACGAGACGCTGCGCGACTTCCACGACGCGAAGCTGTTCCGCATCCAGCAGCCCAGGCGCGTCGGCGGCGGCGAGCTCGAGTTCGTCGCCATCGTCCATTTCGGCGCGCTGCTCGCGCGCGCCTGCGCCTCGAGCGCGTGGAACTTCATCAACTTCGCCGCCCACCACCACATGCTCGGCATGTTCCCGCGCGAGGCGCAGGACGAGATCTGGGGAAAATCCCCCGACGCGCTGATTGCCTCGTCGTTCGTCTTCCCCGCCGGCAAGGCGCGCAAGGTCGAGGACGGCTACGTCATCTCCGGCCGCTGGCCGTTCTCGAGCGGCGTCGACCCGAGCCAGTGGAACATGCTCGCCGGCCTCTCGCGCCTGGACGACAACGCGCCGCCCGAGCAGCGCGTCTTCCTGCTCGAGCGCTCGCAATACAAGGTGATCGACACCTGGTTCTCCGGCGGCCTGCGCGGCACGGGCAGCAACGACGTCGAGGTGAAGGAGCAGTTCGTCCCCGAGCACCGCACGCTCGCGGTCGCCGACACGAAGGGCGGGCCGACCCCGGGCAGCGCGGTCAATCCGTCGCCGCTCTACCAGATCCCGGTGTTCGCGCTCTTCCCCTACATGCTCTCGGGCGTCGCGCTCGGAATTGCCGAAGGAATGATTGAAGAATTCAGTAAAAAAACAAATGTGGGACGGATGACGGGGGCTCGAATCGCCGAGATCCAGAGCACCCAGATCCGGCTCAGCGAGGCGACCGCGTATGCGCGTGCTTCGCGGGTCGTCCAGGAAACCAATTGCGTGGAAGCAGAAAGGACGCTGCCCGACCTGCTGACGAAGGCGCGCTACCGCCTGGAGGGTGCCTATGCCGTCGAGTGGGCGGTGCGCGCGGTCGATGTGATGTTCGGCCTCTCCGGTGCGGGCGGGCTGTATGAATCCGGCCACCTCGCCCGCGCGTTTCGCGACGCGCATGCGGTGAAGCAGCATTTTTCCTTCAACACCGACATCGCCGGCACGACTTACGGCCGCGTAGCGCTCGGCCTGCCGAGCGACAACCCGACGCTGTAACAGAAGAACTACTCGACCCTGCATTTGTCGCATAAAGGATGAAGACCATCCTGATTGCATCGCTGCTCGTGGCTTCTCCCCTGGCCTTTGCCCAGCCCGCGAATCCCCCTGCGGATCGAGCAGCCAAACCTCCGTCCTGCGACCAGCTCGCGGGCATGGAGAAGGAGGCGTGCCTGAAGCAGGGCGGCACCGTGAAGGCGAACAACGCCGGCAGCGGCTCGTCGAGCGCACCCCCTGCACCGGCGGTGGGCTCCCACGCCAAAAAGGGCTATACGAAACCCGCCCCGAAGTAGGCACAGTCGTTGCGTCAGCAAGGATGTGACCTGGGGGCGTCGCATTCTGCAGGGTGTAGATCCCTTCGCCACGCTCGAAGATGAGGCGGGGCGCACCGAACCTGTGCACCTTCGGGAAGTGACGCTGGCGCAGCTGCGCCGCTGGGCCATCGCGGCCATGCTGCTCTTTCTCTCCACAACGTGGGCCCCGTCCTTCTTCGTCCAGGCGCTTGCCGCTTTCGGCTGCTGCATTGCCGTGGCGATCTGCAGCGTGCTCGGCGCCGTTTATTTCCGGCTCGGGTCCTCGTAACAAAAAACAGTCGTTTCGGCGCATTGCCGCGTGACGATCAATTCGGAACGCGGTTTGATAATGTGGGCGCGTGGAACCCGCGAACGTCGAATCATTGCTCATGCCCCAGGAGCGGGCGCGGCTGCCGCTCGGGCGCCAGTGCCTGCTGTACCTCGATCCGTTCGCGTTTTTCAAGGACGCTTCCAACGGGCCGAAGCCGGCGCGCGAAAACGCGCTTTCGTATAACCGCGCCATGCGCTGGATGCTGGTGGCGTATCTGCGCCGCTGGGTGCTCATCGCGCTGACGCTTTTCCTCTGCATCACGCCGGCCGAGGCGATGGCGGCGCGCGAGGCCGCCTTCATCATTCCCGCCGCTGCCTCCGCGGTCGGCTTCTGTATTGCAGTCGCTATCTGCGCCGTCATCGGCGCGGTCTATCTCTTGCTCGGGTCTTCCAGGTAGTACCAACGAAAAGGAGATCCCCATGCGAGTCAGCGAAGCGATGACGCGCGAAGTGCGCGTCGCTACCCCGGATCAGTCGATCCGCGACGTGGCAAAAATCATGGCCGAGATCGATGCCGGCGCGATGCCGGTGGGCGAGGACGACAAGCTGGTCGGCATGATCACCGACCGGGACATCGCCATCCGCGGCGTGGCGCTGGGCAAGGGCCCCGACACGCCGGTGCGCGAGGTGATGACCACCGAGCAGGTGCTGTACTGCTACGAGGATGACGAGCTCGACAACATCGCCAAGAACATGGGCGACGAGCAGGTGCGGCGCCTGCCGGTGGTCAACAAGGAAAAGCGCCTGGTGGGCATCGTCTCGCTGGGCAACATCGCCCAGCGTGAAGCCAAGGCAGCCAACAAGGCCGTCAAAGGCGTTACCAAGCCCGGTGGCGCGCATCAGCAATAGCAAGCGTCTCGCGGTGGCGCTCGCCGTGCTGCTCACGGCCTGCGCTACTGCCGAAAAGATGAACGAGGCACGGGATTCCTGGCAGGGCGAGAGCTACGAAGAAGTGCTCCGCGCCTGGGGTGCGCCAGCGCGCAGCACGAAAACGCCCGACGGGCGGGACTGGCACACCTGGGTAACCGAGGCTTATCCGCAGGGGGGGTCTAGTGTCGGCTTCGGCGTCGGCGGCGGCGTCGGCCGCGGCGGCGGGGTCGGCATCGGCATCGGCATGCCGATAGGCTCGCCACCCCCTCCCGAGCGCTGCGAGCGAACCCTGATCGTCGTCGATGGCAAGGTTGCCGAGTCGCACTGGAGCGGCCCGCCCAGCATGTGCGTCGGCTTCAGGAAGAAGTAACCGCCGCGCTGACGTAGTATTGTTCTCCAAGGGGGGAACAACCATGCTGAAAACGCTCGTCACGGCTCTGCTTTGCCTGCCGCTGCTGGTGCACGCCCAGGCGAAGAAGTCCGCCGAGGATGTCTGGAACGACCTGTACGCCAAGCGCGAGGGCAAGGAGCACCAGTTCAACAAGTTCCTCGCCGAGGCGGTGAAGGGCAGAAAGCCCGGCAAGGCGCTCGACATCGGCATGGGGCAGGGGCGCAACTCGCTCTTCCTCGCCGCGCTCGGCTGGGAGGTCACCGGCTTCGACATCTCCGAAGTCGGCGTCAAGCAGGCGCAGGCCGAAGCGAAGAAGCGCAACCTGAAAATCAGCGCGCAGGTCGGCGACGTCGACAAGTTCGATTACGGCAAGGACCGCTGGGACCTGGTGCTCGGCCTCTACATGCATGAGTACCTGACGCGCAACGCCGGCAAGGTGATGGATTCGCTCAAGCCCGGCGGCCTTCTGGTGGTCGAGGGCATCCATCGCGACGTCAACAAGGACAACCTGCAGGGCGAGAAGTACGGCCACCTCAGCAACGAGCTGCCGAAGGTGTTCGGGCGGCTACGCGTGCGGCACTACGAAGACACGACCGCGAAAGCGGATTGGGAGAGAAGCGGCGGCAAGCCGGTGCCGGTGGTCCGGCTCCTCGCCGTCAAGGAAGGAAAGTAAAGCCCGCCTTCTCGAACTCGCGCGAGAGGCCGCGGCCGACCGCCTCGATCTGCTTCTTCGCCGCGGCGGTGAAGGCGATATCGGCCATGTCGTGCACGCCGCCCGTGATCAGCACCTGCAGGATGCCTTCCTCCTTGCCGACGTTGCGGAAGGCGCGGCAGACGCCGGGCGGGAACGAGACGGTGTCGAACAGCTCGAGGATCGCGCTCTCGCCGCCGTCTTCGTTCCACGTGATCTCGAAGCGGCCCTTCAGCACGGTGAAGGTCTCGTAGGTCTGCACGTGGTTGTGCAGTCCCGGCCCCTGGCCGGGAGGACAGACCGCCAGCGTCATGGTCATGCCGGCGGCGCCGCGGATGGGCGCGTCCGCGTTGATGGGAGTCTGTTTTTCCAACCCAATGACGGAAAGCAGCTTGCGCGAGTAGATGACGTCGCGCGCTGCCTGAGGAATATCGCTCTGCTGGATCGGCAGCGGCTGCAAGTCCTTGAATCGGGCGATCCGTTGCTTCATTTGCGCACCCCCAGTTTCCTCAGCAATCCTTCGCGCCGCGTCAGCCACCAGCCGTACTGCACCGGCCAGCGGGCGAACTCGGGATCGACGCCGAGCGCCTGCGCGGCGTGCACCGGCCAGTTCGGGTCGTAGAGCGCTTCCCGGCCGATCGCCACCAGGTCGACCTTGCCGGCGACTTCCTCGGCTTGCTGCGGCGTGAGGATCAGTCCGACGGCCATCGTCTTGATGCCGACTTCTTTCCTGATGCGCTCGGCGAACGGCACCTGGAAGCCCGGCACGCGCGGCAGCAGGGTCTTCGTTGCCGCGGTCGCCGAGCCGGCGATGCCGCCCGAGGAGCAATCGACCACGTCGACGCCGAGTTTGTGCAGTTCCCTGGCAAACACCAGCGTGTCTTCGAGCTGCCATCCGTTCTCCAGGTCGTCGATCGAGGAGACACGCACCGAAAGCGGCTTCTTCCACGCCTGCCTGACCGCCTCGACGACCTGCAGCGGGAAGCGCATGCGCTCCTCGAGGCTGCCCTTGTTGGAAAGCGGCGAGAGGAAGGTGTGCAGCAGATAGCCGTGCGCGGCGTGCAGCTCGATCATCTCGAAGCCCGCCGCGGTCGCGCGGCGAACCGCCTCGCGGTAGGCGGTGATGACGGTCTGCATGTCGCCCTCGCGCATGGCGCGGGGCGCGATCCACTCGGCGCCGATCGGCTGCTCGGTGGGGGCGACGATGCTCCAGGCCTTGTCGCCGCGCTCGGCGTCCTCCTGCGTCAGCGGCCCGTTGCCGTACCAGGGGCGCGCCATGCTTGCTTTCCGCCCCGCGTGCGCGAGCTGGATGGCCGGCACGGCGCCCTGGCTTTTTACGAAAGAACTTATTTTTTGCAGCCCGGGAATGTGGGCGTCATCCCAGATTCCCGTGTCGCCGTGGGTGATGCGGCCGCGCTTCTCCACCGCCGTCGCCTCGACGAACACGACGCCGGCGCCGCCCTGCGCGAACTTGCCCAGGTGCACCAGGTGCCAGTCGGTGACGTGGCCGTCCTTCGCCGAGTACTGGCACATGGGCGAGACGACAATGCGGTTCCTCAGGGAGACGCCCCTGAGCTGCAGCGGCTCGAACAGCATTCAGCTCGTCTCGATCGCCGTTTTCCGGCCGGCCGATTTTTTCAACGTCATCGCCGACGCCGAGCCCTTGCCTTTCCAGGCGCTCGGGTCGATGCGCTCGCCGAGGAAGTTCAGCTCGATGGTCACATCGTCCGGATCCTTGAGGAAGATCTGGAAGAGCGGCGGCTCGGCGTCGGGAAAGCTGCGGTAGTGCATCTCGACCTTGTTCTTCTGGATGCGGGCACGCACGTCTTCGGCGCTCTTGGCGAGGAAGGCGATGTGGTCGACCTGCCCGGAACCGGCGGTGCCCTTCGGATGCTTCTTCAGCAGGAACTGATCGCGGATCTTGTTGGGCGCTTGCGAGGCGAGGTGGACGCTGATGTCGCCGTTGGCCTTCAGCCAGTAGCCGGGAAAGCCGAAGTCCGGGCGCTCCTTCGCGACTTCGAAACCGAGGACCCGGCAATAAAAGTCCTTGGTTCGCTCCAGGTTCTTGGCAACCAGCAGGAAGTGATTCAATGCGGTGATGGGCATGGGGCTTTCCCTTTCGTTGGGCGTCATTTTACTAGCGGCCGAGCCGTTCCAGCCCTACGAAGGGCAGCCGGGCAAGGACGTCGTGTGGGTGCCGACGCCGCCGGCCCTGGTGGAGAGGATGCTCGACCTGGCGGGCGTCACGGCGAAGGACTTCGTCGTCGATCTGGGCTCGGGCGACGGCCGCAACGTGATCGCCGCGGCGAAGCGAGGCGCGCGCGCCCTCGGCGTCGAGTACGACGCCGACATGGTTGCCCTGTCGCAGAAGAACGCCGAGGCGGCGGGCGTCGCCGACAAGGCGAAATTCGTGCAGGGCGACATGTTCGAGGCCGATATCTCGCAGGCGACCGTGCTCGCGCTCTTCCTCCTGCCCGCCAACCTCGACAAGCTGAAGGACAAGTTCCTCGCCCTGCCGGCGGGCACCCGCATCGTCAACAACGGCTACAAGATATTCGGCTGGGAAGAAGCCGAGACCGGCCACTCGAACGTCTACTGCATCACCTGGTGCACGGCGTATCTCTACATCGTCCCGGCGCAGGTCGCCGGCGCCTGGCGCCTGCCGGCGGGCGAGCTGCGCTTCGAGCAGAGCTTCCAGGCGCTGACCGGCACCCTGACGAAGGACGGTCGCACGCTGCCGGTGCAGGGCAGCGTCAAGGGAGAGCGGGTGTACTTCAGCGTCGGCCTCGATACCTACAGCGGCCGCGTGCGGGGGGACGAGATGAGCGGGGCGGCGAGCGGCAGCGTCTCCGGCTACTGGAAAGCGGCGAGAGTCCGCTAAAGTACGGACCGCATGACCGGCCTCACCACTTTCCCCGGCGACATCGCCCACGTCATCCAGCTGGCGATCGCGCCGGTGTTCCTGCTCACCGCCGTGTGCACGCTGCTGAACGTGCTCACCAACCGCCTCGGCCGCACCGTCGACCGGCGCCGGCTGGTGGTCGCCCGCCTGCCGGATCTGGACACGGTGATCTGCGCCAGCGCGAACGGCGAGCTCGTCTACCTGGAGCAGCGGGGGAAGCTGATCTATACCGCGATCGCGCTCGCGGTGCTCGCAGCGCTGCTTATCTGCCTGCTGATCGCGCTCGCCTTCGTCGACGCCTTCGTGCGTTTCGACTTCGCCAAGGCGATCGCGGTCCTCTTCGTCCTGGCAATGCTGGCGCTGATCGGCAGCCTGGGCGCCTTCCTGCGCGAGATCTTCCTCGGCGTCAACACCGAGCGCTGCCCGATCGTCTAGGTCAGGCGGGCATCAGCCCCATCTTCGAGAGCTCCAGCGCGATCTTGCCGCGCGCCGCCTTGACGATATCGTCCTTCTTCTTGCCCAGGAACCAGCCGGCGCCCCAGCGGATGAAGATGTTGTTGCTCTCGAAATACTGCGCTACCAGGCGGTCGACCACCGTGTCGACGCGGCCGGCGATCTGCTCCTGCAGCCGCTCGAGATCCTCGCCGGAGTAGCTCGGCCAGGGCAGCGGCTCGCAGACTTCCTTCGCCGCGCCGACCAGCGGGATGATCGGCAGGTAGCGCTTGCCGTCGACGACGCGCACGTGCTCCTGCTTCTGCTGCGCCGTCCAGGCGGCGAACAGCAGATTCTCCTCGGGCAGCACGAAGTGGTCAGTGAGGAAGCGCTGCGCGTTGCGCCGGCCGAGGAAGAAGTCGTGCTCGCGGAAGTCGCGCTTGAGGAAGCCGCCGAAGCCCTCGAGCGCGCCGCAGGCGATCGGATAGGCCGCGCCGTTGGCGCCTTCGCGGCTGGGCGCGATCATGAAGCGGGAAAAGACGTTCGGATCGGCCGCGAGCAGCAGCTCCTCGGGCTTGAAACGCGCCTGGTTCTTGAGTGCGCCGAACAGCGCCAGCAGCGTCTTGACGATGTCGGGCGCCGGCGCGTACTTGGCGTCGAAGGTGGTGTTGGCCGGAAAGGGGTCGATGAGCAGCACCGCCCGGTCGGCGACGTTGCCTTCGCGCCTGGCGCGGCCGTCCGGCGGCGCGAGCAGCCGGCGCGCGATCTCGAGCGGCTCGTTGTTCATCACGCCGCCGTCGACGCACTGGAAGTCGAAGCGGTATTCCTTGTCGAAGCCCCACCTCGCCGGCACCGCCGTCTCGGTGACGCAATGGTGCGGATCGCTGTGCGGCGTCAGCATCGGCCAGGTGCGCGCGCTGTACCAGTCGGGCCTGGGCTTCGCCGGGATGTCGTGGCTCAGCACGCGCGGCACCAGGCCGACCGGAAAGGCGCCGGAGGCGAGCGCGGCGAGCTTGAGCTTCTCCTTCAGCTCCGAGGCGCCGCCGAAGCCGCTCCACTTCATGGTGTAGCGGTCGGGCGGATCGTCGCTGGCCGCGTCGTTGACGCGAAAGTGCACGTAGTCCGCATGCAGCGACATGTCGTAGGTTTCCTCGTGCTGGCCGACGACCGTGAACGCGTAGGGGACGCCGCGCAGGTTGGTCACGGTCAGGACGAGGTGGAAGTCGTCGGCGAGGTAGGGCCGGCGCGTCGCCCGCGGCTGCACGTCGAGGCCGGTATCGGCAATCTCCTTCAGCACCGTCGAGTCGAGCAGCGAGGCGACCGGCGCCTTGCCGGGCAGGTCGCGCTTCTGCAGCAGGGTGGCGATGTCGATGCGCTCGACCCACGAGTCGAACAGCTTGTTCCTGCCGGCGTTGGCGCGCCCTTCCTCCGGGTTGCGGACTGGCGGCTGGTCGGAGGCGAGGAAGGCGGTGCCCAGCGCGGCGGTGATCGCGCCGGCGGAAGCGCCGGAGAACACCGAGATGCGCACGTCGTGCGGGCGCTCCTGCGCGTGCCAGCAGTCGAGCGCCTGCACCATGAAGTCGAGCACTCCGCCGGTGTAGGCGCCCGCGGAGATCGCGCCCGCTCCCACGAGCGCGATATCGAATACCGGTTTGGCCATCGCTTTCCCCCTCGCGGCGATTAGAGCCGAGGCGGCGCGGAAAAGCAGCCGACAGGGAGATAAATTTGCCTAGATTCCCAGCTCCTTGCGGATCCGCGCGACCGCTTCCTTCAGCTCGCCGACCTCGCTTTCGAGCCGCGCCAGGTTCGCCTTCAGGGCCGCGACCTCGCCGACGGGAACGTCCGCGGCCTGCGCTGCAGGCGGTGCGTCGAGCTTCGGCGCGCCGCTCAGCAAATGCGCCCAGCGATTCTCCCGCGCCCCGGGAAGGCGCGGCAGCTCCGCGACGAGGGCGCCGGCGGGCCGGGCCGCCAGCTCATCGAGAAAACCCTGGACCGCGGAGATGTCGGCAAAGGGGTGCAGCCGCTCGCAGTTGATCCGCAGCTCGCCGGCGGTCTGCGCGCCGCGCAGCATCAACACGGCGAGGATGGCGGCGGACTGCGACGGCACCTGCAGCACGCGCTCGATGTTGTGCGAGTAGCGCGCCACCCGCCCGCCGCTCGATTCGATCGCCAGATTGGCCCTCTTCAGGCTGTCGAGGCTCGCCTGCACCTCGGCGTCGCTGGCCTCCATCGTCGGCGAGCGGCTGGTCTTCTGGTTGCAGCCGGAGACGAGCGCGTTGAGCGTCAGCGGGTAGCTGTCCGGTACGGTGTGCTGTTTCTCGAACAGCGTTGCCAGAACGCGCGTATCGAGAAGCGAGAGCGTCATTTCAACCGAAGCTCGACGTCCTTCAGGACCGGATCCTCCTCGATCGCGATCTCGTTCTCGATCGCCAGGCCGCAACCGGGGCAGCAGAACTGGCGGAACTGCGGCGTCGGATCGATGAAGCGCTTCGGGTCGCCGACGATCGGGTTGGCGGCCTCGATCGCCAGGTCGTTGCGGACGCAGCCGGCCTTGTAGTTGCCCTGGATCGAGCCCAGGTCGGTCGAGCACTTCGCGCAGCACCAGCGCTTGCCCTTGACGACCAGGTTCTCGGTGGCGTGCATCTTCACCTTGCCGTCCAGCTTCTGGCTCGACGGCGCCTTGATGATGCGCGCCATCCGGCGCTGCTCGCGCTCGTTCTGCGTGGCGCTGGCGTCGCCGAGCACGACGCCGTAGATCTGGCGCGCGGCGAGGGCGGACACGTCGCCGTTGTGGATGTCGGCCTCGACCTTCGCCGGGTCGCGCTCGAGCGGGTCGCCGTAGCCGCCGCCGGCGGACCAGAGCACCGCATACACATCATTTTCATTCTGAAGAAAATCCTGCTGTCTCAGGCCGAGCTCGACGGCTTCGCCCTTCAGCTCGCGGATGTCGTTCACGAGCGAAGAGGCTTTCATGCGCTCCTGCACGTTGGAATTCTTCAGGAACCGGTAGCGGTTCACCGCGCCGGGATAGCCGCCCATCATGCCGGTGGAAGTCGGGATGGCGTTGCCCGAGGACAGCGTGTCGTGCGTGATGGCGTCGGTGCCGTGCGGGATGAAGCACGACTCGGCCGAGAGGCCGCCGCGGAACTTGCCGGCGCCGCCGGAATCGGTGATTTCTTTCCGGTAGAGAAACAAAACCGGGAAGCTCTGCTCGGTGTGCTCGACGTTCGGCAGCTTGCAGATCGGCGTGCGCGCCTGGCCGCCGGTGGAGATGCCGTCGGCGTGCGAGAAGGCGCCGATCGCGCCGCCGATCGGGTCGACGAGCAGGTAGCCGTAGCGCTCGCCCCACTGGTCGATGCCGCGGAAGATGGTCGCCGGCCACTGGCTGGTGCCGCCGATGCACATGATGTCTTTGCGCAGCTCCGGATCGGGGTGGATCATCTTCGAGAGCACGTTGTAGGCCGGGTAGAGCGAGATCTCCATGCACTGCACCGGCGCGGTGGACACCGAGGCGGGAAAGTCGGCGCAGTTGAGCGTCCCCGGCGTCGGGTTGAAGTCGACATGGCGCAGCGCGCCGCCGACCGCGTAGTACTGCTCCCAGCAGAGCAGCTCGTTGATCGCCACCATGATCGCGCCGCGCCAGCCGGAGTAGGTGGCGTTGATTCCCCCTGCCTGGGGATCGGTGCCTTCGTTCTCGAAGACGATGCGGTTGTTTTCCTTCTTCAGCGTCAGCATCACGCGGTGGACCTGGCGATCGCCGGGCCGGCAGCACTCCACGTAGGTTCTGTCCCGCCAGACCCCATCCGGTAATTTCTTTAATTTCTTCAGAAAGGCGCGTTCGCCGTCATCGAGGATCTTGCGCATCACGCCTTTGACGGTCTCCGCGCCGTACCTCTTGATCAGGGAAGCGATCCGGTCCCGCGCCGTGATGTTGCCCGCGAGCTGCGCGCGGAAATCCAGCGCCACCGCGCTCGGTTTTCTACTGCTCCTCAAATAAATATCTTCGATGTCGCGGCGGATCTCGTTGTTCTCGACGATCTTCACCGGCGGAATCAGGATCCCCTCGTCGAACGCGTCGCGCGCCGAGGGGCAGAAGCTGCCCGGCGTGATGCCGCCGATGTCGTACTGGTGCAGGCAGTTGGTCACCCAGCAGAAGAGCTCGCCCTTGTGGAACACCGGGCAGAGCAGCATGACGTCCATCTGGTGCGCCGCGCCGACCCAGGGATCGTTGGCGAGGAACATGTCGCCGTCCCGGATGCCCGGGTTGTCGCTGCGGTTCTCGAGCGTCCACTTCACCTGCGTGTCGGTGACGCCGGACATGTACTGCATGTACGGGCCGAAATAGACGAACTCCGCGTCCTCGGTGAGGATCGACGGGTTCAGGTCGAGGGCGTACATCGCCACCGGCGAGCCCGAGAGCCGCTGGATGGTGGCGCCGTGCTCCTCGTTGACGTTCCACAGCGCGTGGCGCACGACCTCGAACGTAACGGGGTCGATGTCTTTCTGGGCTTTCTTGTGCAGCCTTAACTTCTTGGAAATCCTCAGGACCTTGGGCGGCACGTAACCCGAGCGCACGCCGTCGAAGGCGACGCCGGTCAGCTCGCTGAGCTTCTTGAGCGGCGCGTTCATCCAGCCCGGCAGCTTCGGGGACGGAACTTGGGCGGCAGCGTGCCGCCGGTGCAGTCCCAGTTCAGGGATGCGCCGGCGACCGTCGGCCGCATGAGGATGGTCTTGTCCGACGCGGCGCCCATCTGCCGCGCCAGGGTCAGGGTGATGACGCCATTCTCTCCGAGGGTGGCGATGCCCCATTTGCTGTCGGTCGACGTCGGCGCCCCTTTTATTTCCTGGATGCTCGAGGGAAGCCGCTTCGTTTCCGCGTAGTGCTCCGTGACGGCGGTGCGCAGCGCCGACCCTGAGACGATGACTTCGGAAACCTTCGCGCGCTGGCCGTAGTCGTCGTACGCCGGAATCGCCACCGCGGCGAGGATGCCGACGAAGAAGACCAGCACGACCGGCACGGCGATGGCGCCGATGATGACGCCGGTGCTGTTCGGCGGCGTCGGCGGGCCGTAACGGTTCGGCCCGTCGGTGCCGGGAATGAACCAGAACATCAGGTTGACCAGCGGCACCAGCATCAGGATCGACAGCCAGCCGCTGGTGTTGAAGTCGTGGCTGCGCTGGATCGTCAGCATGAAGCCGATGACGAGCATCGCGAGCCACGCGAGGCCGACCATGAACACGCCGGCCGGGGCGGCTACGGCGGCGAACACGCCGGCGACGAGCGCGAGCACCAGGTAGACGAGGAGGCCGTAGCAGATGTAGCGCAGGCGGCCGATGCGACCCGAGACCGCGAACAGCCGGACTGGCTGGGACTCGCCTTCGCTTTCCTTCACCGCCGACTGCGGCGCCTGGTACGGGTTGGCGGGCGCGCTCATCTATTTCTTGGGCGGCGTGAACTCGATCGGGCCGGTGTCCTCGAGCTTGAACTTCTCTTCCTTGGCGGCCGGCGCTGCGGGTTTCGCGGCCGCCGGCTGGGCGGGAGCGGGCGCCTTCGCGGCAGGCGCGGCGGGGGCGGCCGGAGCGGCGGGCTTCGCGGCCGGCGCGGCGGCCGGCTTCGCCGCCGGGGCTGTTGCCGGCTTCTGCGCAACGTGCTGCGGCGCGGCGGCCATTCCCTTGTCGGCGGCGCGTTGCGCCTTGTTGCACTCCTCGCACATGAACTTGCCGGTCCTCTGCTTCGTCGGCGAAAGCTGCGCAACGGCGTGCTTGGTGCATAGCGCCATCTCGCAGTTGGCGCACTTGGCCACCGCGGCATGGCCGCAAGGGTGCTTCTTCAGCAATCCGACTTCGACGGCACAGGTATCCATGTCTCTCCCCTAGAAGGTCAGCTCGAAATTGCCGAGCTGATCCAGACGCAATTTTGCCCCGGGCGGGACCACCACGGTGGTGTCTGAAGTCTCGACGATCGCCGGCCCGGGGATGGAATTCCCGGAAACCAGCCGTTCACCGTCATATACCGCCGTTGGTCGCTTTTTCTTCAGGTCGGGCCAGTAAATTTCGCGTTTCTTGCGCAAAGCTTGCCTGGGGATCTGCCGCGAGGTCTTTTTCGCCCTGACCAGCTTCGGCTGCGGGGTCAGCGCCCGGGCGCGCAGCCGGCAGACGACGATCTCGAGCTGCGCCCCCGGCAGCGCCGAGCCGCGGCCGTAGAGCTGCTCGTAGCGCTTCACGAACGGGCCTCTCAAGGAGCGCTCGAAATCATTCGCCAGGCGAGCCGAGGGCAGGAGAACCTCGACCTCGTTGATCTGCCCCTTGTGGCGCACGTCGAGCGAGAACTCGAAGCGCTGGCGGTTTTCGGCGATGCTCTCTTCGGCCATCACCTTCTTTGCTTTTTTTTCCAGGGAAGAAAAAATGTTGTTGATGCGAGAAACAACTATCGGCGTCTGCATGATCTCGGTGTGCTCGAAGATGTGCAGCACGTCGGCCGCCGCGGCGCCGAAGGCGCACCAGGTCGAGGCGGCTTTTCGCTGCGGCACGATGACTTTCCTGGCGCCCAATTCCCTGGCGAAGACCCCCGCGTGAGCGGGCCCCGCGCCGCCGAAGGCGAAGAGCACGAAGTCGCGCGGGTCGAAGCCTTTCTCCACCGTCACCTTGCGGATGATGTCGGCCATGTGGAGCTCGACGATGCGGCAGATGCCGGCGGCGGTTTCGACCGCCGACATGCCGATTTGCTTTCCCAGTTTTTGAATCGATTCCTCCGCGTCCTTTCGATTCAATTTCATTCGCCCGCCGGCGAAATTGTCCGGATCCAGGTAGCCGAGCACGAGCTGCGCATCGGTGACGGTCGGCACCGTGCCGCCGCGGCCGTAGCACACCGGTCCGGGAAAGGCGCCGGCGCTGTCGGGGCCGACGGTGAGGGTGCGCCGCTCGGCATCGACGCGCGCCAGGCTGCCGCCGCCGGCGCCGATCGCCTGCAGGTCCACCTTGGGCAGGAAGTACTCGTACTGGTCGGTGTTGCTGATGAAGGAATAGGCGGGCTTGCCCTCGTGGATGATCGAGACGTCGAACGAGGTGCCGCCCATGTCGGTGGTGATGACGTTGGGCTCGCCCATCGCCTTGCCGAGGAACATCGAGGCCGTCACGCCCGACACCGGGCCCGAATCGAGCGTCAGGAGCGGCGCTTCGCCGGCGCGCTCGACCGGCACCGTGCCGCCGCCGCACTGCGTGATCTGCAGGCCGTGGCGATAGCCCAGGTTGACGAGGCTGGAATTGATTTTTTCCAGGTAGTTCCCCATCACCGGGCCGAGATAGGCGTTCAGTGCGGTGGCGGTGACGCGCTCGTACTCGCCCCACTTGGGAGCGATGTCGACCGAGCAGGTGACGAACAGGCCGGGCTTGATCTGTTCGACGAGTTTTTTGACCTGCAATTCGTGCGCCGGATTGCGGAAAGACCAGAGAAAGCAGATCGCGATCGCCTGCACGCCCTCGTCGAGCAGCTCGCGGATCGCTGCTTCCGCTTCTTTCTCGTTGAGGGAAACGACGATTTCGCCGAAGCAGTCGACGCGCTCGGACACGCCGCGGATCAGGCGCTTGGGAACGATCGGCGCCGGCTTCGAGGTCTCGGGGAAGTGCACCACCTTGCGGATGTCGCGGCCGGCGTAGCCGCGCGAGCCGCGCATGATGTGGATCGCGTCTTCGTGGCCGCGCGTCGTGATCAGGCCGACCTTGGCGCCGCGCTTCTGGATGATGGTGTTGGTGCCGACCGTGGTGCCGTGCGAAAGGAAGGCGATGTCGCGGCAGAACTTGTCGAGCGTGGTGCCGAGCGCCGAGGCGCCGGCGCCGAGCGCGTCCATCATGCCGCGCGCGAAATCGGGCGGCGTCGAGGGAACCTTGGTGGTCAGCAGCTTGCCCGCGCCGTCGACGATGGCGCAGTCGGTGAAGGTGCCGCCGATGTCGATGCCGACGAGGTAGGTCATCGCCGCCGATGCTAGCGCAGCGGCGGGCCTACCTGTAGCGGTATTCGAGAAACAGGAAGTTCAGGCCCCGGTTGGCCTCGTTGTCCCGGATGCGGAAGATGCGGGCGCCGTGGGAAATGTGGGCGAAGCTGAGGCAGGCTCTCGTCCAGCACCAGCTCGCCCGGGTGAAGAAGTTGCCGTTGGTGCCGACATTCTCGTCGAGGTTGCGCACCAGGATGCCGCCGAATTCGGCATTGAGGCCTTGACGCTTGCCGACCGGGTAGGCGAGCGCCACGCCGTAGTTCCTTTCCCAGACGTAGAACGAGGCGGGATAGAGCGAGACGTTCGCCACCGCCATGCCCTTCTCGTGGATCACGTCGACGCCGGCGCCGATGCGGCCTTCGCCGAAGTTCGAGCAGCAGTTCAGGGCGTGTGCGCTGCAGCTGAGGAAAAGGGTGAGGACGGCAACTGCGATGCGCACTTGCGCATCCTACGATCAGCGAACTAAGGACGAGAGCGTCGCGAGTAGTTCCTTCGGCTCGAAGGGCTTGGTGAAGTGGTGATCGAAGCCGACCATCTCGGTGAGCCGGCGGTCGGTGGGCGCACCGCGTCCGGTAATGGCGACGATGATCGGCCGGGCGCTGCCGTAGCGCTCGCGCAGGGCGCGCACGATCTCGTAGCCGCTTTGCTGCGGCATGCCGATGTCGAGCAGGAGGGCGTCGGGGGCGAAGTCGGCGACGGTTTCCACGACGTCGCCGCCGTGGTGCACGCCGAGCACCTCGTGGCCTTCGTTGCGCAAGAGCGCCGTCAGCGACAGGACCATGTCGTGGTCGTCGTCGGCTACCAGCACTCGCAGCTTGCGTTTTTCCATAGGGCAAATCATTGCTTTTCCACGCAGCGGCGGCGAGGAACTAGTGCTGTAGTGTTTTCCCTACAGCCGCAGGACTTATCTGACGTTCCGATTCTGCTCGATGATGCTCTGGTTCGCCGCGCGCAGTTGCGCGTCGCTGCCGGCGAAGCTGTTCGAGCGCGCAGCGAGGTTCGACGCCTGTGCGGTGTCGCCCTGGCGCAGCCGCACCTTCGCCAATTCGTGCCACAGGCGCGGGTTGCGCGGCTCGATGCGCAGCGCGCGCTCGAGGGAACCGGCGGCCTGCACCAGCCGACCGGCGGCGGCGTCGGCGCGCGCGCTCTCCATCAGGCCGGCGACGGCGACGTTCTCTCTTGCCACGGGGGCTTCCGGAACCGGCGGCGGAGCGGCGGGCGCGGACGGCGCCTCTTCCCGCCTGGCGGCACAGGCGGAAAGGAATAACAAAAGAACCAGAACGTACGTTCTCATCGGCCGAACAGCCGATCGAGCCAGCTTTTCGCTTTCTGCTTCACTTCCTGCACCGTGACGCCGAGCTCGGAGGCGCAGGGCGCGCGGCCGGCGGGTGCGGAGCCGCTGGCGAAAGGCAGCTCGAGCGCGCCCGGACAGCTCATGTCGGCGCGCAGGCCGCTTTGCGGGTCGATCAGCACGGTGTCGATATTGTCGGGCTTCGCGAGCGCCAGCGGCTCGGGCGCGAGCGCCGCCATCAGGTCTCCCCACACCGGCAGCGCCGAGGCGGAGCCGGAAAGCCGCGCCGCGCGATTGTCGTCGTAGCCGACCCAGACGATCGCCAGGCGATCGCCGGTGAAGCCGGCGAACCAGGCGTCGCGCTGCTCGTCGGTGGTGCCGGTCTTGCCGGCGATGCCGATGTCGGCCGGGAAGACGCTCTTCAGCCCCTGCCCGGTGCCTTCGCGCACCACGCCCTGCATGGCGGCGGTGATGAGGTACGCGGACTCAGGCGCGATCGCCTGCTCGACGCGCAGCGCGTAGCGGGCGAGGGGCTTGCCCTCCATCGTCGTCACCTCGCGGATGGCGCGCAGCGGCGTCTTGAAGCCGCCGCTCGCCAGGGTCTGGTACATCTGCGCCACCTCGAGGGGGCTCAGCTCCACCGCGCCCAGCAGCGTGGAAGCGAAGGGACGCAGCGGCCTGTCGATGCCGAGCTTGCGCACGTTGTCGAGCACCTTCTCCACGCCGACATCGGTGCCCAGGCGCGCGGTGGCGGCGTTGTAGGACTGCGCCAGCGCGGTCCGCAGCGGCACCATGCCGTGGAACTTCTTGTCGTAGTTCTGCGGCTCCCAGTCGGGCGCGCCGCGGCTCTTCCACGTGAACGGCCCGTCGTCGATCGGCGTGACCAGCGTGTACTTCGCCGGCTCCTGCAGCGCGGTCAGGTACACCACGGGCTTGAGCAGCGAGCCCACCGGCCGCGCCGCGTCGACCGCGCGGTTGAAGCCGCGATAGCGTGCGTCGCGGCCGGAGACCAGCGCCTGGATCTCGCCGCTCTGCGGGTCGGTGACCACCACCGCGCCTTCCATTCCCGGCGGGCCGAAGCGCTTGTCCTTGTCGAACTGCGCCAGCCGCGTCGTCAGCGCTCGCTCGGCGGCGCCCTGCACGCGCGGGTCGAGCGAGGTGAAGATGCGCAGGCCTTCCGAGCGCAGGTCCTTGTCGTCGTAGTCGCGCCGCAGCTGCCGCTGCACGAGCTGCGCGAAGGCCGGGTAGGGCGAGGTGCCCATCACGGGCTTGGGCACGACGCTGAGCGGCACCGCGCGCGCGATCGAGTACTGCTCCATCGAGATGGCGCCTTGCTCCTTCGCCTCGTGCAGCACCAGGTTGCGCCGCTCGAGCGCGCGCGCGGTGTGGCGCCGCGGGTCGTAGACCGCCGGCCCCTTCACCATGGCGACCAGCAGCGCCGACTCGGCGACGCTCAGGTGGCGCACTTCCTTGCCGAAGTAGAACTGCGCCGCGAGGCCGACGCCGTGGATCGCGCGGTCGCGGTCCTGGCCGAGGTAGATCTCGTTCAGGTAGGTCTCGAGGATCTCCTCCTTGCCGTAGTGCAGCTCGAGCAGGACGGCCATGACGAGCTCGGTGAACTTGCGCTTGATCGTGCGCTCGGGCGTGAGGAAGAAGTTCTTCACCAGCTGCTGCGTGATGGTGCTGCCGCCCTCGGTGCGGCCGGTGGCCGAGCGCACCGCGGCGCGCGCCAATGCGCGCGGGTCGAAGCCGTGGTGGGTGAAGAAGTTGCGGTCCTCGATCGCCACCAGCTCCTGCACGAGGTGGCGCGGCACTTCGCCCAGGCGCACCAGCACCCGGTCCTCGTTGCCGGCGGGATAGATGCCGCCGATCAGCAGCGGCTCGAGGCGCGTGAGCGGCACTTCCTTGCCCTGCTCGTCGCTGACCGTCTTGATCGCGCCCGACTCGAACTGAACCTTCACGCGCCGCGCCGGCTGCGCCCCGTCCCAGAAGACGAAGGGGCGGACGGAGACCTCCAGCGTGTTGCCTTCCTTCAGGAACCAGCCGGGCTGTTCCCGCTCGCCGGCGTGGTAGCCCAGGGTGCGCAGCTCCTCTTCGACCTCCTGCTGAGGAATGCGCTGCGCCGCGTGCAGCTCGATCGGCCGGGCGTAGATGCGGGCGGGCAGGGCGAAGCGGCGCCCCTCGAACTCGCCGGTGACGCGCAGATCGAGGTAGAGGGCGAACGCGAGGAAGGCGCCCAGGCCGGCGAGCACCGCGTAGCTGAAATACCTTAGGATGCGACCGCGACGCGCCATGGTTTCATTTTAGCCGCGCTGACAACGACAAAATGCCGATCGAGCCCGCCGTCACTCCTGTCCCCCGGCCCCGACAAGTGCTCGCCGACTTCGGCGGACTCTACGCGTCGAACGCGGTGGTCGCGTTTCTCTTCTCCTGCACCGGTCCGGTGGCGATCATCCTCTCGGTCGGCGCGCGCGGCCGCCTGAGCGAAGCCGACATCGCCTCGTGGATCTTCGCCGCGTTCTTCATCAACGGCCTGCTCAGCTTCGCGTTCACGCTCGCCTACCGCCAGCCGCTCGTCTTTCTGTGGAGCATTCCCGGCGCGGTGCTGCTCGGCCCGGCGCTCGGCCACCTGACGTTCGCGCAATGCATCGGCGCCTTCCTCGTCACCGGCGTGCTGCTGCTCGTCCTGGGCGTCTCCGGCTGGGTGCGGCGCGCGATGGATGCGATCCCGATGCCGATCGTCATGGCGATGGTCGCGGGCGTGTTCCTGCGTTTCGGTCTCGATCTGGTGCGCGCCTTCAGGGATGGGTTGTGGATCGCGCTGCCGATGACGGCCGCGTTCCTGTTATTGACCTTAGAGAAGAGGATTTCGAAATTCGTTCCCCCGCTGATCGGCGCGCTCGTGGCGGGCGGCATCATGATCTGGTATCTCGGCGCCTTCCGGCCGGCGCCGGGCGAGCTCTTTGCCTTCGCTTCGCCGATCCTCTACAAGCCGGTGCTTTCGCTGCCGGCGATCATCGAGCTGGTGATTCCCCTCGCCGTGACGGTACTGGCGGCGCAAAATGCCCAGGGCATAGCGATATTGACCGCGGCGGGCCATCGCCCGCCGATCAGCGCTATCACGGCGGGCTGCGGCGCGGGCTCGATGCTGACGGCGATGTTCGGCTCGGTCTCGACCTGCCTCACCGGGCCGGTGAACGCGGTGCTCGCGGGCTCCGGCGACCGGCAGCGCCAGTACACCGCGGCGCTGCTGTTCTGCGTGCTCGCGCTCCTCTTCGGCCTGCTGGCGCCGTTCTTCACCCGCCTGCTGCTCGCCACGCCGGCGGCCTTCATCGCCACGCTCGCCGGCCTCGCCATGCTGCGCGTGCTGCAGACCGCGTTCACGATCTCGTTCGCCGGCAAGTTCAGCTTCGGCGCGCTGATCTGCTTCCTGGTCACGGTCGCCGACATCTCGATCTTGCGCATCGGCGCGCCGTTCTGGGGCCTGGTGTTCGGCCTCGCCGCTTCCTGGTTATTGGAGCGCGAAGAGGCCCGCGCTTAAACCGGTCACGCGGCGAGGCGCGGCTAGAGCTCGCCCCCCGACAGCCAGAAGGCGGTGCGCCGGGCGATGTGGTCGAGGACGTCGAGCTCCTGCTCGCCGGGGTGCCACACCCGCTCGTAGTGCGTCGACAGCATCCCCACCAGATCGCCGCCGGCGCCGATGAGCGGCGTCGACTGCACGGCACGCACGCGCGCCGCGGTGAGGACCTCGCCCTCCGGCGTGCCGGCAAAGAGCGGATCGGTGGCGACGTCGGAAACGAGCACGCGCCCACGCGCCTTCAAGGCTGCGCCGCAGCAGCCTTCGCCGTCGTGCACGCGGGCGAAGAAGTCGAGGAACGGCTGCTCGAAGCCGCGCTGCGCGACGATGCGCAGGCCGTCGGCGCATAGGAGCTGCAGGTTCCCCCGCTCGGCGCCGGTCGCGCGCAGAGCGGCATCGAGCGCCGCCTCGACCATCCAGCTGCCGTCCATGGGATCGAACTTCGCCTGCAGGAAGCCGAGCACCGAGAGCGGCTTCGCGGCTTTGCCGATCTGCTCGCGCGACAGCGCCGCCGCCCGGGTCGCTTCGGCACGCTGCCGCGCGCCGGGGTGGGGCGCGAACGTGATGATGTCCACGGCCTTCAGGAAAACACTCATCGGCGGCTCGCGGCCCGACATCCAGGCCTCCAGTTCGCGCAGCGACACCCCGAGCTTCGTGCACAACTCGACCCTGCCGCCGACGATCTCGGCAGCGCGATGCAGCGC
Organism: Betaproteobacteria bacterium; assembly: GCA_034668045.1. Taxonomy (GTDB): domain Bacteria; phylum Pseudomonadota; class Gammaproteobacteria; order Burkholderiales; family SG8-39; genus SCGC-AG-212-J23. The sequence continues at coordinate 22,558 of JAXDQC010000071.1, forward strand.
CTTGCTGTGGACCCCCGTCCCCATCCGTGCTTCCCCGACGCATACGTTAGGCCCGGCGGAATGAAGTGTCTAGCGCGAAAGGGCAGAATCGCGTCTTCCCATGCACGTTCTGCGCATCCGCGACTTCGCGCTCTTCCTTGGCGGACGGGTCTTCTCCGTTCTCGCGTCGCAAATGCAATGGGTTGCGGTCGGCTGGTACCTCTATGACCTGACGGGCGACCCGATGACCCTCGGCTGGGCCGGGCTGGCGTCCTTCCTCCCCATCGCCGTCCTGACCCTGCCGGCGGGCGACCTGGCTGACAGGGTCGACAGGCGCTGGCTCCTTGGCGCCGCGCACCTCGTCCAGGCGCTCGGCGCCGCGCTCCTTCTCTTTCTCGCCTTCGAGAAGACCGCCGTTACCTGGCCCTTCTACTGCGCCCTCATCCTGTCGGGCAGCACCCGCGCGATCGCCGGCCCGGCGTCGAAGTCCCTCGCGCCGCTGCTCGTGCCGCGCGAGCAGTTCGCGCAGTCGGTCGCCTGGGCGCAGTCCGCGCAGCAGATCGCCACCATCGCCGGCCCGGCGCTCGGCGGCGCGATCTACCTCGCCGGCGCTTCCGTCACCTTCGCCTGCTGCTTAGCGCTCGCGCTCCTCGCCGCGCTGGCGATGCTCGCCATGCGCACCCGCGTCGTCGCCGACAAGGAGAGCGGGTCGACGGCGCTGCAGCGCGCCATGGCGGGCCTGCGCTTCGTCCTCGCCCAGCCGATCCTCTTCGGCGCCATCTCGCTCGATCTCTTCGCGGTCCTGATCGGCGGCGTCAACGCGCTGCTGCCGGTGTTCGCGCGCGACATCCTGCACGTCGGCCCGGGCGGCCTCGGCCTGATGCGCAGCATGGTGGCGGTCGGGGCGATCGGCACCAGCCTCGCGCTCGCCCAGCTCCCCGAGCAGCGCCAGCCGCACGCCGGCAAGGCGATCTTCGGCGGTGTCGCCCTGTTCGGGGTTGCTGTACTGACTTTTGCCGTCTCACAAAATTACTTGCTCAGTCTTTTTGCCCTTTTCCTGCTCGGCGCCGGCGATGCGATGAGCGTCTTCGTGCGCGCCACCATCGTGCAGCTCGCCACGCCGCAGGAGATGCGCGGCCGCGTCAGCGCCATCCACGTCCTTTTCGTCGGCTGCACCAACGAGCTGGGGGAGTTCCGCGCCGGCACCATGGCCGCCTGGCTGGGCGCGGTTCCCGCCGCGCTCGCCGGCGGCATCGGCACGTTGCTGATCGTCGCGCTCTGGACGCAGCTTTTTCCGCGCCTGCGGCGAGTCGATCGGCTGACCGAGGTCGCGCCCCGGTAAGGCCGTCAGTTAGAGTACGCGCCATGGTCAGCCATGTCCGCGTCGGCAAGGGCCCCCACAGGGTGATCGCGCTGCATGGCTGGTTCGGCAGCGCGGGCGGCTGGGGACCGTACGCGAAGGTGCTGGACGAGGAACGCTTCAGCTATGCCTTCATGGACTACCGGGGCTACGGCGGCGCGAAGAGCGTCAAGGGCGAGTTCACGATGCAGGAGATCGCCGCCGACGCGCTGGCGCTGGCCGACGCCCTTGGCTGGGAGCGGTTCAGCCTGATCGGCCATTCGATGGGCGGCAAGGCGGTGCAGCAGGTGCTGGCCGAGGCGCCCAGGCGGGTGCAGAAGCTGGTGGCGCTGACGCCGGTGCCGGCGTCGGGCGTGCCGTTCGACGACGAAGGCTGGAAGCTCTTCTCCAGCGCCGCGGCGAGCGCCGCAGCGCGCAAGGGCATCATCAATTTCTCCACCGGCGGCCGGCACTCGGATGCCTGGCTGGATCGCATGGTGAAGCATTCGCTCGAGAATTCGACGCCGGAAGCATTCGCCGCCTACCTGCATGCCTGGGCGAAGGGCGATTTCTCCGCGCGCATCAAGGGCAATGCGGTACCGATGCTGGTCATGGTCGGCGAGCACGACCCGGCGCTCAACGCGGAGGCGATGCGCGCCACGTTCCTGCAGTGGTATCCGAACGCGAAGCTCGAGACCATCGCCAACGCCGGCCACTACCCGATGGACGAAACGCCGGTCGCGCTGGCCAGCGCGCTCGAGAGATTCCTTTCTGACTGAGCTTGTCGAGCATGCGGAGCGAGGGGGCGTCGCGACGGTCACGCTCAAGCGCGCCGACGCGGGCAACCGGCTCACCAACGCAATGGCAGGCGCGCTCGGCGCAGCGCTCGAGGCGAGCGCGCAAAGCCGCGTCATCGTGCTGCGCGGCGCGGGCGCCGATTTCTGCATCGGCCGCGACATGCAGCCGCCGGCGCCCGGCGCGCGGCTTTCGCCCGAGGAGGTCCTGAAAACCGATGCGCAGCCGATGCTTGCGTTGTTCGACGCGTGGCGGAGCTGCCGGCAGCCGGTGCTGGCCGTGGTGCGCGGAAGAGCCTGGGGCATCGGCACCGTCTTCGCCGCGCTGGCGGACGTGACCTACGCTGCGGCCGACGCGACATTCAGGCTCGGCGAGCTGGAGCGCGGCATTCCTCCCGCGCTCGCGCTCTCGGCGCTGATCGACCGGATGCCGCAGAAGGCCGTGGCGCACCTGGTCTATTCCGCCGAGCCGATCGGCGCGCCGGCTGCGCTTGCCGCGGGACTGGTGAGCCGCGTCGTCGAGCCGGCCGAGCTGGAAGGCGCGGTGGACGGATTCGTTGCCCGGCTGCTGACGTTCGCGCCGGCCACCGTCTGCGCGGTGAAGCAATATCTGCGCACGGCACCGCGCTTCTCCGAGGCCGAAGCCGCGCTCTACGGCAGCAGCCTGCTCGCCAACGTGCTTTCTTCCCGGTGAGCGCATGAAATTGATCGCCCTCACGCTCGCCGGCCTGTTGTCGCTCGGGGCTGCGCAGGCGCAGACCACGTGGCCCGCGAAGCCGGTGCGCATCGTGGTCGGTTTCCCGCCCGGAACCACGGGCGATCTCCTGGCGCGCATCGCGGCGCCCAGGATGAGCGAGAGCCTGGGACAGTCGGTGCTCGTTGAGAACCGGCCGGGCGCCGGCAGCAGCATCGCTGCGGAGGCGGTGGCGAAGTCCGCTGCCGACGGCACCACGCTGCTGCTCAGCACGATCGCCAACGCGATCAATCCGAGCCTTTACAAGCTGGGATTCGATTTTTCCCGCGATCTGGCGGCCGTCGCCCTGATCGCCGACGTGCCGGGGCTGCTGGTCGCCCATCCGTCGGCGCCGACGAGCGTCCAGGCCCTTATTGCCGCGGCAAAGGCGAATCCGGGGGGAATTTCCTATGCATCGTCGGGCAACGGCACGGTGACGCATCTTTGGGGCGAGATGCTGAACGGCAGCGCGGGGATCAAGCTGGTGCACGTGCCCTACAAGGGCAGCTCGCAGGCCGTGACGGACCTCCTTGGAGGCAACGTGGCGCTGCTGTTCACGCCCGCATCCACGGTGATCCCCAATGTCGCGGCAGGCAAGCTCGCCGCGCTGGCGGTCATCGGGCGCCAGCGCCTCGCGGCATTGCCCGATGTCCCGACCATGACGGAGCAGGGCGTCGCCGGATTCGAGTCGGGCCTGTGGTTCGGCCTGAACGCGCCGGCAGGCACCCCGCCGGCGGTCATCGAGCGCCTCAACGCGGAGGTTCGGCGGGCCTTCGGCGCGGCAGAAGTGAAAGCGCAGCTGGCGACGCAGGGGATCGTGCCCGCCCCCGGCTCTGCCGATTCTTTTGCGGCCTTCATCCGCGAAGAGACCGGCAAGTGGGCCCGCGTGGTCCGGGAATCCGGCGCAAAGGCCGACTGACGCACGACGGAATTCGGATTACGATGTGACGCGTCACGGCCTCGTGGAGGAGGAGCGGAAATGATGCGAGTCAGCGCGCTGGTCCTGTTTGCCGCCGCATCGTTTCCGTCGGCAGCCCAGCAATCCGCGCCAGGCCTGGATGCAAAGCAGCTCGAAGGCCTCAGGCACTTCAACCAGGCCTGCCGCGTGTGCCACACCAAGCCGCAGATGACCAGCCCGCAGTACGCGGCGGTGCTCAACGGCGCGACGCTCGGCGGCAGCGAGGGCGCGATGCGCGCCTACATCGCCAACGGCACGGAGCGCATGCCGGGATTCCGCTACCACTTCAAGCCCGCCGAGATCGACGCCCTCGTTTCGTACCTCAAATCCGTCCCGCCCGGAATCGACTAGGCGAAGGAGAACCGCATGAAAACCATTTTCTTCCTCAGCACGATTTTCCTCGCCGCGCCGGCGGCCGCAGCCGATGCGCTTCTCAGCGGCACGGTCAGCTCGACGACCGGCCAGAGGATGGCCGGCGTCACCGTCTCGGCGAAGGCCGACGGCGGCACCATCAAGACCAGCGTGTACACCGACAAGGCGGGTCGCTACTACTTCAGCGCGATGCCCGCCGGCAAATACCGCATCTGGGTGCAGGCGGTGGGCTTCGAGACCGCCAAGAGCGAGGTCGACCTCGCGGCGAACCGCAAGCACGACGTCAAGCTTGCCGCGCTCAAGGACGCCGAGCTCGTCTTCCGCCAGCTGCCCGGCTACCTCGCGCTCGCCGCGCTGCCGGAGGAGACCGACCACGACAAGCTGATGAAGCAGATCCTTCGCAACAACTGCACCAGCTGCCATACGGCGAGCTACCCGCTGCAGTTCCGCTTCGACCAGGCGGGCTGGAATGCGGTGCTCGAGCTGATGAAGAACGCCAACGTCTATGGCACCTTCGTCGGCAAGGAGCGCGGCGCCTCCGACATCCTGCAGCATCACCAGAAAGAGCTCGCGGCGTGGCTCGCCAAGGCGCGCGGCCCGGGCAAGAGCACGATGAAGGTCGCAATGGAGCCGCGCCCCGCGGGCGAGGCGGCGCGCGTGGAAGTGCGCGAGTACGACATGCCGCTCGACCCGGACGCCGGCCTGCCGAGCTATTTCGTGCAGAACGACGGCACCGACTGGATGCTCGCCACGCCCTCGACCATGATCCCCGGCTGGGGCGTGCACGACTCCTGGCTCGACGACAACGGCAACGTCTGGTTCACCTGCAACATCCCCAACCGCCAGACTTCCATCGGCAGGGTCAACAGCAAGACCGGCGAGGTGAAGCTGTTCAACATCCCGGCGAAGAGCGGGCTCGCGGCGCAGAGCCATGGCATGACGCGCACGCCCGACGGCATGATCTGGTTCAACATCAATCCCGGCAAGGGCGGCCTGGGCCGCCTCGATCCGAAAACCGAGAAGATCGACGTCTTCATTCCGCCGGAGGGCATGTCGGGCACCGGCGGGGCGACCACGGTCGACTATGACGGCAAGGGCAAGATCTGGGTGTCGGCGCCCGACGGCGTGCTGCGCTTCGATCCGCAGACCTCGAGCTGGACCGATTACAAGACGCAGACCTTCAAGACCGCGACCGGCACCGGCATCACTTACGGCGCCGCGGGCGATCGCAACGGCAACGGCTACTGGGCGGTGATGATCCACGACATCATCGGCGTCGCCGACGGCACGACGGGCAAGGCTTCCGAGATCAAGCTCGCGCCGGTGAAGGCCGACTGGGATCGTCTGAGCGCCGAGCAGAAGGCGTTCTACCAGAGGTTCGTGCAGCCGGACTTCAACAACCCGCCGCCTTATGCCCAGGGGCCGCGGCGCATGGGCACCGACAAGAAAGCCGATGTCCTGTGGGTCGGCAACTCGTGGGGCGCCAGCCTCGCGCGCATCAACACCGTCACGCACGAGACGACCTACGTGCCGCTGCCGAACCGCATGCAGCCCTACCACGTGCATGTCGATAGCGAGCATCGCGCCTGGACCAACCTTTGGGGCGCCGATCGCGTCATGCGCTACGACCCGAGCAAGGCGCAGTGGACGGCGTTCGACCTGCCGACCCGCGGCTCCGAGCCGCGCTACATCTCGGTCCACGAGGCGCCGGGGCAGCCCATGCAGGTGGTGCTGCCGTACTTCCGCGCGCGCAAGATCGCCGTCATGACCCTGCGCGGCGAAAGCGACCTGAAGACGCTCGCCTCGCAGGCGCAATAGCTGCCGAAAGCGGGTGCGGGCGGCCCTTCTCGGCTGCGGGCTGCTTGCGGCGGGCACGGTGCTCGCCCAGCAGGCGCCGCTGCCCGAGCTCGGCTCTGCGCCCGCTAAGGAGGAGAAGAAGAGCTACGCCATCCCGGCGGCGGAGATCTTTGCCTTCGACTTCCTGCTCAATCGCATCGACCGGCGCATCTACGGCGACGACTACGCCGTCAGCGCCTCGTCGATCAGGCGCAACGCGCGCGGCGGCTGGGTGGTCGACAGCGACCCGTACAAGGTCAACCAGCTGCTGCATCCCTACCAGGGCTCGATGTACCACGGCTTCGCGCGCTCGGCGGGCCTCGGCTTCTGGGAGTCGCTCGGCTATACGTTCGGCGGCAGCCTGCTGTGGGAGATCGCCGGCGAGACGACGCCGCCTTCCAAGAACGACCAGATCGCGAGCGGCATCGCCGGCAGCTTCCTCGGCGAGTCGCTCTACCGCATGGCGAACCTCGTGCTCGAGAAGGGCGAGGGCGCCAGCCTCTGGCGCGAGCTTTCGGCGGCGGCGATCTCCCCGCCGACGGGCTTCAACCGCGTCGCCTTCGGCGAGCGCTTCTCGCAGATCCTGAACAGCAGGAACCCGGCGTACTACAGCCGGGTGCAGGTCGGCGCGAGCGGCACCATCTTTCGCAAGGAAGGCGACACCAGCGACATCAAGCGCAACGAGCTGCTGGTCGACTACCTGCTGGACTACGGCCTGCCGGGCAAGCCGGGCTACCACTACGACCGCCCGTGGGACTACTTCACCTTCCAGGTCACGGCCTCGAGCGCGAACGCGATCGAGAGCCTGTCGACGCGCGGCCTGCTCGTCGGCCGGGAATACGAGGCGGGCGAGCGCTATCGAGGCATCTGGGGCCTCTACGGCAGCTACGACTACATCGCGCCGCAGGTCTTTCGCATCTCCAGCACCGCGCTCTCGCTCGGCACCACCGGCGAGGCGCGCTTCGGCGACGCCATCGCCCTGCAAGGCACCGTTCTCGCGGGCGTCGGCTACGCCGGCGTCAGCAGCGCGCACGGCACGCTCGATACCGACTATCACTACGGCACCACGCCGCAGGGGCTGCTTGCGCTGCGGGCGATCTTCGGCGACCGCGCCTCGCTCGACCTGACCGCGCGCGAGTATTTCGTCAGCAAGGTCGCCGGCGCCGGTAACGGCGGGCACGACAACATCGCCCGCGCCGACGTGAGCTTCACGACGCGCGTGTACAAGGAGCACGGCGTGGCGATCAAGTATCTCTGGTCGCGCCGCGACGCGACGTTTTCCGACCAGGCCGACCTCTCGCAGAGCCGCACCACCATCGGCCTCTACTACGTTTACCTCGGCCGGCAGCGCTTCGGCGCCACCGACTGGCGCTAGACTGGGCGGGTGATCCCGCGTTTCGTCGCGCTGCTAGTGCTGTTCCTGCTGTACCTGCCGTGGGCCGGCGCGGCGAGCGACTGGGACCTGAAGATCGACGACAGGGAGGCCGACCTCCAGATCTTCAGCCGGGTGAACGAGCGCGGCTACCCCGAGTTCCGCGGCGTGACGAAGGTGAAGAGCACGCTGGGCGGCTTCGTCGCGCTGTTCAAGGACCTCGACCACATGCCCAACTGGGCTTACCGGATCCGCAAGGCCGAGCGCCTGAAGGTGATCAGCGAGATGGAGAGCTACGCCTACACCATCAATTCCCTGCCGCCGCCGCTCTTCGACCGCGACGCGATCGTGCACTCCATGATCACCCAGGACGCGGCGACGCTGAAGATGACCTTCCGCGGCAGCGGCGCGCCGGACTTCGCGCCCCGGAACGACCGCTACGTGCGCATGCCGGTGGTCGAGTCGTCGTGGACCTTCACGCCGCTCGGCGGCGGCATGGTCGAGGTGGTGTTCGAGGGCTACGGCGACCCGGGCGGCACCCTGTCCTCGGGACTTCTCGCCTGGTTCATCCGCATTTCGCTCAGCGAGGCGCCCTACCAGACGATGCTGCAGATGAAGAAGTTCGTCACGCGGCCGGAGTACCAGGCGGCGAAATATCCGTTCATCCGGGAGCCGTGATTCAGCCGCCGACGCCGAGGTAGGTCGCGGTGACCTGCCGGTCGGCGCGCAGGCGCTCCGGCGTGCCCTCGAAGACCACGGTGCCGTGATCGATGACGTAGACGCGGTCGGCGAGCTGCAGCGCCATCTCGGCGTTCTGCTCCACGAGCAGCATGCTGACGCGCTCCTGCTTCAGGTCGCGGATGGTGCTCATCACGGTGTTGACGACCAGCGGCGCGAGGCCCTGCGAGGGCTCATCGAGCAGCAGGAGATCGGGACCGGTGAGGAGCGCGCGGGCGATCGCCAGCATCTGCTGCTCGCCGCCGGAGAGCTGGTGGCCCTTGTTGCCCAGACGCGGCTTCAATGCCGGAAAGCGCTCGAGCACGTCCTGCATCTGCCAGCGCGACGATTTTCTTTCTGCGATCGATAGATTCTCGCCGGCGCTCAGGTACGAGAAGATGCCGCGCGTTTCGGGCACGAGCGCGATGCCCAGACGCGAGACGCGGTGCGGATCGAGGCCGGCGATTTCGCGGCCCTGGTAGCGGATGGCGCCCTTCTTCGGCGGCGTGAGGCCGGTGATCGAGCGCAAGGTCGTCGTTTTCCCGGCGCCATTGCGGCCGAGGAGGGCGACGACCTCTCCCTCGGCGACGTGGATGGACAGGCCGTGCAGGATGTGGCCGAGGCCGTAGTACGTGTCGATGCTCTCGATCTGCAGGATCACGCGGCGATTCCGCCAAGATACGCGCGGCGCACCTCGGGATGGCGCTGGATCTCCTCCGGCGTCCCCTCGGCGATGAGGCTGCCGAAGTGCATCACCGAGATGCGGTCGGAGACGCTCATGATGATGTCGATCTTGTGCTCGATCAGGACGATCGTGTAGCGGCCCTTGAGCGAGCGCACCAGCTGCACCATGCTGCGCGTTTCTTCAGGAGAGAGGCCGGCCGCCGGCTCGTCGAGCAGGAGCACGCGCGGCGCAGCGGCGAGGGCGAGCGCGAGCTCGAGCTGGCGCTGCTCGCCGTGCGAGATCTCGCGCGCCAAGACATTCGCTTTGTCGATCAAGCCGACGTCGGAGAGTGCTTGCCTCGCCCGCTGTGTGACCTCTTCGTAGTGAACGGTTTTTCTCCACACCAAACCCTTGCGCGTCCCCGTTGCGAAAGCCGCCGTCCAGACGTTGTCGAGCAGCGAAAACGCTGGAAAGACGTTGGTGCGCTGGAACGAGCGCGCGAGGCCGAGGTGGGCGATGCGATGCGCCGGCGTGCCGGTGATCTCCCTGCCGTCGAAGACGATTCGTCCCGAGGTCGGCGGGAACGTCCCGGTCAGCAGGTTGAACAGCGTGGTCTTGCCGGCGCCGTTCGGCCCGATGATCGAATGCAGCGACCCGGCCTCGATGGAGAGGCTCACGCCGTTCACGGCGGTGAGGGCGCCGAACGCCTTGCTCAGACTCTTTGTTTCGAGAAGCGCCATAGCTTGTTCCAGGCTTCCACGACTCCGCCGCGCAAGAACATCACCACGATCACGAACGCGAGGCCGAGCAGCAGCGGCCAGCGCGCCCACACGACGCTCATCGACTCGGAGAGCCAGATGAACACGAACGAGCCGATGATCGGCCCGTAGAGCGAGCCCGAGCCGCCGATCAGGGTCGCGAACACCACGTTGCCCGAGGTGACGAAGCTGATCGCCTCCAGCGGCACGATGCCGAACAGCATGGCGTAGAGCACGCCGGCGGCGCCGGAGAAGGCGCCGCCGATGACGAAGGCGAGCAGCTTGAAGCGCGGCACGTTGTAGCCCACCGCTTCGGCGCGCGTCTCGTTCTCGCGGATCGCCACCAGGATCTTGCCGAGCGGCGATTCGACGATTCTTTTCATGGCGAATAAAAAAACCAGAAATATCGCCGAGACGAAGAGGTAGTAGTTGAGCGGATTCTTGAAATCCAGCCCGAGGAATTCCGGGCGCGGGATGCCCGGCATGCCGTCCTCGCCGCCGGTGACCGTGGTCCACTGGTAGGCGACGAAATAGAACAGCTGGTTCAGCGCGAAGGTCAGCATGATGAAGTACAGCCCCGAGCGCTGCACGCACAGGTAGCCGACCAGCAGCGCCGAGAGCGCTCCGACGACGACGCCAACGCCGAGCGCGGCGAATACGCCGATGGCGAAGTGCTTGAGGAGATAGCCCGCGACATACGCCGCCGAGCCGAAGAAGGTCGATTGGCCGAACGAGAGCAGGCCGGTGTAACCGAGCAGCAGATTCAGGCCCAGGCCGAAGATGGCGAAGATCCAGATCTCCGAGGCGATCGCCGGCCGCACCACGAACGGCAGCGCCACGACCGCGGCGAGCAGCAGGAGGGTTTCTTTTTTCACCGGATGCCGAACAGTCCCTGTGGGCGCACGAGCAGCACCAGCGCCATGACAGCAAAGATCACCGCGGTGGAGGCCTCGGTCCAGTACGCCGCGACCACCGCCTGCGCGACGCCGATGAGCAGGCCCGCGGCGATGGCGCCGAGCAGGTTGCCCAGCCCGCCGAGCGCGACCACGACGAAGGCGATGCCGAGCATGTCGACGCCCATGCCGGGCGAAAGGCCGCGGATCGGCGCGGTCAGCGCGCCGGCGATGCCGGCGAGAAAGGCGCCGATGGCGAACGCGATGGTGAACAGCCAGTGGATGTCGATGCCGAGCAGCGACACCATTTCCTTGTTCTCGATGCCGGCCCGCATGATCGCGCCGTAGCGCGTCTTCTCGAGGAACAGCCAGGTCAGCACCACCAGCAGGCCGGCGAGCAGCATCACGAACAGGCGGTACTTCGGATAGAAGGTGAAGCCGAGGTCGACGCCGCCGCGCAGGATCGCCGGCGGCAGCTGACTGATGCCCACCGGCCCCCAGAGGACGATGATCATCTCGTTCAGGATCAGCGCCAGGCCGAAGGTGAACAGGAGCTGGTAGTCGTGCCCCGCCGCGTACAGGCGCCGGATGCCGAGGTACTCGATCGCGAGGCCCAGCAGCGCGACCCCGAGCGGCGCGACGAGCAGCCCGATCCAGAAGTTGCCGAACAGATTGATCAGCGAAACCAGGAGATAGGCGCCGACGGCGAACAGCGCGCCGTGGGCGAAGTTCGGGATGTTGAGCACGCCCGTGATGAGCGACAGGCCGAGGCCCATCAGGGCGTACAGCATCCCGGTCGCGATCCCGTTGAGGATCTGGCCGAGCAGCAGGTTCAAAAGCTAAAAACTGCCGATGTCTTTACAGGCGGCGTATTCCTTCGGCAGCGGCGCGTTGCCGGTGGCCACCACGTCCGCGAAGTCCAGCTCGTGCTTCATCGCCGACTTCGGCTTGCAGCGCAGGAAGAAGTACGGCCGCAGGGTCTGGTGGGTCGCGCCGTCGACCTTCATCGGCCCGACGATGTCGTTCATCTCCAGGCCTTCGAGCGCCTTGACCACCGCCTGCACGTCGTCGGACTTCGCCTTGTCGAAGCCGGCGAGCAGCATGCGCGTCATCGAGTAGGCGGCGGAAGGGGCGTAGCCCGGAGGCAGCTTGTACTGCGCCTGATAGCTCTTGACGAAGGCCTTCGCCGCCGGCGTATCGGCGGTGTAGTAGAAGTTCGAGCCGACCCACAGGTTCTCCCGGATCTCGGGCGAGAGCTGCACCAGCTCCTCGACGCCGGAAGACCAGCTCATGATGAGCGGCACCTTCGGCGTCAAGCCGAAGTTGAAGATCTCGCGCGCCCCGGCGACGGCGTCGCCGCCGAAGTTGATCATCACCACCACGTCGGGCTTGTTGGCCGCGGCCTTCTGCACGTAGTTGGAGAACTCGCGCTCGCCCAGCGGATGGCGGTCGGCGCCGACGAACTCGATGCCGTGCGCCTTGCCGACCTCCTTGATGTACTTCTCCACCGACCAGCCGAAGGCGTAGTCGGCGACCAGCAGGTGCCAGCGCTTCGCCTTTGGATTGGCCTTCATGAAATTGTCGACCACGGTCTTCGCCGCGGTGTAGGGGCTCGCCGCCCACTGGAACGAGTAGCGATGGCAGCGCGAGCCCGAGATGTCCTCGGTGCCGCCGCTGAACAGATGCACGACCTTCTTGCGCTTCGCGACTTCGGAGACCGCGAGCGCGACGCCCGAGGACCACGGCCCGATGACGAATTTCGCGCCTTCGGCATCCACCGCTTCTTCCGTGCGCCGGGTGGAGGTGCCGGCCTGCGTGCCGCCGTCGCGCGTGATGTACTTGATCGGCTTGCCGAGGATCTTCATGCCACGCTCCTCGAGCGCCATCTTCATGCCGCGGTCGTTGAGCGGGCCGACGTCGGCGAACGCACCGGTCTGGTCCCAGAGGCCGAGGATGACGATCTCTTTCTGCTGCGCGCGGATGATGCCGGGGAATCCCAGCGCCGCGCCCGCGGCGCCGATCTTCAGAATGTCTCTGCGCTTCATGGCTGCCTCCTACCAGAGGTGAGAGCGCAGCCTACACCCGGCAAATGGGGCGGTGGGGCACAATCCCACTATGCTGAACATCCGCGGCATCGACCACGTGGTCCTGCGCGTGCGCGACATCGAGGCGATGGCGCGCTTCTACTGCGACGTCCTCGGCGCGAGCCAGGTCGCCTACCGTCCGAAGTTCGGCATGACCCACCTGCGCGTCGGCGCGTGCATGATCGACCTGGTGGCGGTCGACGGCCCGCTCGGCAAGCCGGGCGGGGCTGCCGCCGGCAGCGAAGGCCGCAACATGGATCACCTCTGCCTTCGCATCGAGCCCTTCGATCAGGACGAGATCGTCGCCTGGCTGAAGAAGAAAGGCGTCGCCGTCGGCGATATCCGCGACCGCTTCGGCGCCGAGGGCAACGGCGTGTCGATCTACCTCGCCGATCCCGAGGGCAACACGGTCGAGCTCAAGGGGCCTTCGGACGCGAGCCCGGTGCCGCCTTCGTGACGCGCTACTTCTGCGTCACGCCGATGACGACGTAAGTCGTCTTGCCGACGTTCCTGACCACGTCCTTGTCCGCTTCCATCCAGACCGCCGTCCCGGCCTTGCGCTCGTAGACCGACTTCTTGCCGTCCTTCGTCGTGCGCTCGAGCTTGCCGTCGGTGACGACATAGTTGGTGCGCGCCTTGCGATCGGCGCGCGACACGTCGCCCGGCAGGAACGTGGTCTCGGTGACGCGCACCTTGGCGTTCTCGAGCAGGACCTTGATCTGCGGCGCCCTTTCCTTCGACTGGGCGTGAAGCGGCCCGGTCGCAACGAGACCGAGTGCCAGAGCAGCGGCGCTGAGAATGCGAGCAGTGGACATGGTTCTCCTCCCCGTGAAGTAGGATTGATGTTGCCATTTAACGGGGAGCGCAATGCGACGAATTATCGCGGTAGCAGCGTTTCTTGCACTCGCCGGCTGCGCAGCGCCGGTGGTGCAGATGTACGAGGGACAGACGCGCGCGCCCTCGGATCAGGTGATCGTGCGGGTCGAATCGCGCGGGCAAACCTTCGCGGGCGAGTGGGTCGACATCCAGCAGGTGGACGACCAGCCGACGCTGAAGAAAGCCCAGGGCTTCCTGAGCGGGTCCTCTGGCGCGCAGGCGGTCTACCTGCTGCCGGGCAAGCACACCCTGCGCCTGCGCTACCGCGCACGCGGCGCCGAGGTGACCGCCAACCTCTGGTTCGTCGCCGAGGCGGGCAACTCGTACCTCATCAAGGCCGGGCAGACGGGCGACGGCCTGAAGGTCTGGATCGAGGACGAGAAGACCGCCAAGCCGGTCGGCGGCGTGCGCGGCAGCGCCGACGAGCCGAAGTAGCGCCTTAGAGGCGACCCTCGGCGCGCAGCTGCTTGCCGAGCTCGACGATGTTCGCCTCGCCTTTCACGAGCGCCTGCTCGCTCGTGTGCACGGAGTAGTTGCCGAGGAAAAGCTCGTGCGGATGCTTCACGGCCGAGCCAAGGATGAAGCCGGTGTCTTCCAGCGCCTCGAACTCGAGCGTGCGGTTTCCCTCCGCGAACACCGCCAGCTCGCCCTTCGTCACGGGCTCCGGCGTGGCGACGCTGCCGCTGTGGACGGCGATCCACGCGATGTCGTGGCCCGTGGGCATCTCGTAGCGCCAGATCTCGCCCTTCTTCAGCGCGACGTCGAGGTAGTTGAGGGTCTTCGGCGCGGGCAGCTTGCTCGCGGCTGAGCCGTAGCGGCCGAGGATGACGCGCGCCGGCCCTTGCGACTGGAAGTGCTCGCGGCCGAGGTACTGCGCCTGCGAGGGCAGGCTCTCCATTTCCGGCGGCAAAGCGATCCAGAGCTGGTAGCCCTTCACGCGCGCGGTTCCGGCCGCACCGCCGGTGTGCCAGACGCCGCCGCCGGCGCGCATCCACTCGACGCCTTTCGTGTCGATGATGCCTTTCGTACCGGAAGTCTCCTCATAGGTGAGCTGTCCCTCGAGGACGACCGTGACCGTGGCGATGCCCGAGTGCGGGTGGAAGCCGATTCCCGGCGAGCGCTTCGGATCGAAATCGAAAAAATCGAGGAAGACGAACGGCTTGATCAGCTCGCCGACGTCGCCGGGGCTGACGAGTCGGGTGATCGCGCCGTGGCCGTTGCCGCGCGTGCGCAGCTGGATGTTCTTTTCGAGGGTGGAGTTCATGGCTGGCCTCAGATGGTGATGAGCTCGGCGGGCGCAAGGCGCTCGATTTCCGCGTGCGCGGCGACAAGGGATTCTTCCTTGCTCGCCGGGCTGATCGCCAGGCCCTCGGCGTAGACGAAGCGGATGTTGCTCATGCCGAGGAAGGCGAGGAAGTCGCGCACGTACGGCGTCTGCGTGTCGCGCGGCGTGCCGGCGTAGAGGCCGCCGCGGGCGGCGAACACGTACACCTCCTTGCCGGTGACGAGGCCGACCGCACCCTTGTCGGTATAGCGGAAGGTGGCGCCGGCGCGGGCGACGTGGTCGAAATACGCCTTGAGCGTGGAGGGAAGGCCGAAGTTGTACATCGGCAGCCCGAGAACGACGACGTCGGCCTGCTGCAGCTCGGCGATCAGCGCATCGGAGTAGGCGAGGACGTTCTCCTGCTCGGCCGTCCGCTCGCCGGGCTTGGCGAGGAAGGCGCCGAAGCGCGCCGCGTCGAGGTGCGGCACCGGGTTGGCCGCCAGGTCGCGGACGATGACCTTGCCGCCGGGGTTCCACTCGCGCCAGTTGGCGACGAAGCGGTCGGCGAGGCGGCTCGACTGGCCGCCGTCGGAAAAGATGCTGGAGCGGATCTGGAGGAGTGTTTTCATGCCTCCACTTTCCCATTGATGCATTAGATAAGAAAGCGCAAAATATCGCTCAAACCAATCTACATATCCGATATGTCGACGCCCCGAATTACGCTGGACCAATGGAACGCCCTGGCCTCCGTGGTCGAGGCCGGGGGCTACGCCAAGGCCGCGGAAAGGCTGAACAAAAGCCAGTCTTCGGTGACCTATGCCGTGCAGCAGCTCCAGTCGCAGCTCGGCGTGAAGGCGTTCCAGATCGCCGGCCGCAAGGCGGTCCTCACGCCCACGGGCGAGCTCCTCTACCGCCGCGCGCGCTACCTGCTCGACGAAGCGTCGGCGCTCGAGCAATCCTCGAAGCGTCTCTCGGCCGGATGGGAGCCGGAGATTTCCATCGCGGTAGAGGTGCTCTTTCCCAACTGGCTGGTGCTGCGATGCCTGGCGAAGCTCGGCGAGGAGAGCCCGCACACGCGAGTCGAAGTGGTCGAGACGGTGATCGGCCACAACACCGACCTGCTGTCGGCGCGCCGGGTGGACCTCGCCATCTTCGCGACCGTCCCCCCGGGTTTCGACGGTGAAGGGCTGATGCGGATTCGCCTCGTCACGGTGGCGAGCCCGGAGCACCCGCTGCACAAGCTTGGGCGCAAGCTGACGCCGCGCGACCTGCGCAAGCACCGCCACCTGGTGACGCGCGAGTCGAGCCTGGAGCGAAGCACGCCGCGGCTGATCGAGGCGACCGAGCGCTGGACCTTCAGCCACATGACGAGCGTGATCGAGGCGGCGCGCTCGGGCTACGGCTTCGCGCTCCTGCCCGAGGACAGGATCCGCGACGAGCTGGCCGCCGGCACGCTCAAGCCGCTGCCGGTCGGGGAGGGCGGCGAGCGCTTCGGCCAGCTCTACCTCATCTTCGCCGACCGCGACCATGCCGGCCCGGCCACCCTGCGCCTCGCCGAGATCATTCGCGCGACAACCGCGAATTCGGGGTCAGGGTCGTAATTCGCAACTCGACGCGGTGACAACAGGATCTCGTAACTCCCTGAGGATTCATCGGATTTCATGTAGCTATTCCTGTGACGAGCGCGTCGTCGGGATTCCCCCGACACGCCACCGGGGATGAGAAAAAACGCTGCCTGCACAAGGATGTAGAGAATTTTTGGCGCCGGGCGGTCTATGTCACGAGCATCACATAAGCCGCCTCGTCCTGGCCTAACAAGCAGGCCACACGGCGGCACATCCGTCGTCAGCAGGCGACAGCAGAAAGCGGGTGTTGCGACATCTTCGTCAGCCGATGACCGGCATAGTCGCGCTGTTCTTTTCAACCAAAAAAGTCAGGGAGAAGTCGGCGATGTCTAGCAGCGAACCGCGCCTGCGAGCACCCGACGGGGTTTACGAGCTGATCGACCTTCTGCGCCTCGCGCAAAACGCCATCGGCCGGGCGCAGCCGGGCCTGCACGGCGAGGCTTCGAATCTCGCCGAGCGGCTCTCGAGGCAACTCGCCTACCTGCGCGGAGTGAGCGACCTGCTGGAGCATGAAGCGACCCGACCGGCGTCGTGCAGCACCGGGGCCGGCGGCGAGGTGATGATGTTGACTCGCGCACGGCGGTTGAGCGCATGACGCCGAGAATCCTGGTAGTCGATGACGACGCCAGCCTGCGGGAGCTCTTGGGCCTGCATCTGTCCAACGCCGGTTATGAGGTGGTCGTGGCGGAGGATGCGGTCGCTGCGGGACACGCCCTCCTGAAGCGCGCTCCGACGCTGATGCTCATCGACGTCGATATGCCTTACATGAACGGGTTCGAATTCGTGGCGGCGGTCAAGGCGGAGCCGGGCCTGGGTTCGATCCCGGTGCTTTTTCTCACTGCCCGGGACGATGTGGACGAGCGGGCCCGGAAAGTTGGCGCGGCGGGCTGCCTGAAAAAGCCCCTGTTCGCGAATGAATTGATCGCGGCCGTGGCGGCGATCGCTCCCAGCGAACGCTTCGCCATCGGCTGACGCGCGGAGCGCAAAGATGACATTTGCCGCGATTCACCGTCGGACGCTGGAGAAAGCCGTGAGGCACGTCGGTGGCGTCGATGCGCTGGCGGCGCATTTGCGCGTCAACCGGGAGGAAGTCGCGGCCTGGATGACGGACGAGAAAGTGCTCCCCTCGCGCCTCTTCACAGCCATCGTGGATCTGATCTCCAGTCCGATCAAAGGGCAGCCGTGAAATTGAGCACCACTCGCGCGGCACCACCCGCCCTCACGGAAGACCCATTCGAGGTGAATGAGGATCTGGCCCGCTGGCTTCAGGCGTCCGGGCGGCGCAGGCTCCGCCCCGTGGAGAAGGCGCTGACCAAGATCGAGCCGATCGCTCAGCCAGGCGACGGAACGTTTCTGGATGCCGCGAGGCTGCCGATTCTGCTCGGGCTGCTGGCGTATTCGCTCGGGCAGTACTTTTTCCTGGCAACCTCGCTGAAGATCCTGCTGCTCCCTTCCCTGGTTTTTTTCGTTTTCCGCTAGCCGGAGGAGCGCCGGAATTCGGGTACCCTGCCCGGATTTCATGCAGCCGATCCTCTCCATCCAGGGCCTCTCCAAGACCTACGCCGGCGGCCGCTCGGCGCTGAAGAACGTCGACCTCGAGATCGCGAAGGGCGAGATCTTCGCGCTGCTCGGCCCGAACGGCGCCGGCAAGACCACCCTCATCAACATCGTCTGCGGCGTCGTCACGCCCTCCGGCGGCACCGTGACCGTCGGCGGCCACGACATCGTCCGCGACTACCGCGCCGCGCGCTCGATGATCGGCCTCGTGCCCCAGGAGCTCGCCACCACGCCGTTCGAGTCGGTCCTCGCGACCGTCAACTTCAGCCGCGGCCTGTTCGGCAAGCCTGCTGACAAAGCCTTCGTCCAAAAAACACTGACCTCACTCTCCCTGTGGGACCGCAAGGACAGCAAGATCGTCACCCTCTCCGGCGGCATGAAGCGGCGCGTCCTCATCGCCAAGGCGCTCTCGCACGAGCCGCAGGTGCTGTTCCTCGACGAGCCGACCGCGGGCGTCGACGTCGAGCTGCGCCAGGACATGTGGCAGGTGGTGCGCGAGCTGCGCGACTCGGGCGTCACCATCATCCTCACCACGCACTACATCGAGGAGGCCGAGCTGATGGCCGACCGCGTCGGCGTCATCAACAAGGGCGAGCTGGTGCTGGTCGAGAAGAAAGAAGAGCTGATGCGCAAGATGGGCAGCAAGCGCATGGTGCTGCAGCTCCACAAGCCGCTGACCGAGATCCCCGCGAGCCTGGCCGCCTACCACCTCACCCTCGCCTCGGGCGGCA
Source organism: Betaproteobacteria bacterium (assembly GCA_034668045.1). Taxonomy (GTDB): domain Bacteria; phylum Pseudomonadota; class Gammaproteobacteria; order Burkholderiales; family SG8-39; genus SCGC-AG-212-J23. The sequence goes on from JAXDQC010000071.1 coordinate 41,110, forward strand.
AGGAGCTCGTCTACACCTACGACACCAAGGCCGAGAAGAGCGGCATCACGGGGCTCCTCGACGACCTCGGCGCCGCCGGCATCCACTTCAAGGACCTGCAGACCACGCAGAGCTCCCTCGAGGAAATCTTCGTCGACCTGGTGCGGGCGGACCGATGAACTGGCACGCGATCTGGGCGATCTACGTCTTCGAGATGGCGCGCACCGGGCGCACCATCCTGCAGAGCATCGTCGCGCCGGTCATCACCACTTCGCTCTACTTCGTCGTCTTCGGCGCCGCCATCGGCTCCCGCATCACCGAGATCGAGGGCGTCCCGTACGGCGCCTTCATCGTCCCCGGCCTGGTCATGCTCACGCTCCTCACCCAGAGCGTCACCAACGCCTCTTTCGGCATCTACTTCCCGCGCTTCACCGGCACCATCTACGAGCTCCTCTCGGCGCCTATTTCCGCCTTCGAGCTCGTCATCGGCTACGTCGGCGCCGCCGCCACCAAGTCCGTCATCCTCGGCCTCATCATCCTGGCGACCGCGGGCTTCTTCGTCCCGCTTCGCATCGAGCACCCCCTCTGGATGCTCACCTTCCTCGTCCTCACCGCCGTGACCTTCAGCCTCTTCGGCTTCATCATCGGCGTCTGGGCGGACGGCTTCGAGCAGCTCCAGTTCGTCCCGCTCCTCGTCATCACTCCGCTCACCTTTCTCGGCGGCACCTTCTACTCAGTCAGCATCCTGCCGCCCGTGTGGCAGACCGTCACGCTATTCAACCCCGTGACGTACTTGGTGAGTGGATTCCGCTGGAGCTTCTACGAGATCGCGGATGTGCACGTCGGGGTCAGTCTGGGGATGACGTCGCTGTTCTTGGTGCTTTGCCTGGTCGCAGTGTGGTGGATCTTCAAGACCGGCTATCGCCTCAAGACATAAATCTGGGGGCGGCTTCGCTAGTGTTGGGCGGTCAGCACCTGACGAAGGCGATCAAATAGGGGGTGGAAGTTGGCAAGGTCGAAATTCCTAAATGGGGGAGTAGCAGAGGCGACGCGCTCTGCAAACACTGTTTTGGAGTGAGCCACTCGGCTTCCCGCCGCGTCGACGATCGACTCAGCGTCTTGGTCATAGACCGCTTTGTCAAATTCCTCCGCTTCTACTGGTGCAGCACGTAGTTGAACTTTGACCACCGACGCACCTTTGTGGGTCAGGCTGGTTTCGATGATCTTTTGGATCTCATTGGAAAAAACCAACCGGTATCCAGTAGCGGGATCAGGCGTTCTCAATTCGCCGTCCGTGTAGTACGACTCTATAGTGATTTTCTGATATTGCTCTCGCTGTGCCGGCTTGGGAATGCAAAACGAGAGCACATTGTTTCCCCAGTCCCGAAAACCGACTGCGCCATCCTCCATGGCCTGGACGATACGCGGATCATCTCTATCAAAAATGAATACGACTCGACGCAATTGACGTACCTTCGAAAACTGCTCACACATGCTGCGGAGGGACGCATCTCCCATGTTGCCGTCCGTGTATTCGTGGAACTCGAAATCAAGATCTAGGTATTCTCCATTCGCACGCAACCTCGTAAGTGCGGATTTCATGTGTTTCCAATCAGTGGAGCCCTCCGTAATGACTAAGGGTCGCTGAAGGTTCTTGAGGTGGGCCGTGACGCCATCGTAGGCGTCCTTGAACTGCTGCTCACGTTGAATAAATGTGTCGTACGCCTGTCGGAATTCGACGAAGTCTTCAGCGGCAAGAATTTCGCCATGAGGAAGTTCGTAAATGGTGTGTGGGATATCGCCCGCCTGAGATAGACCCAATAAGAAAAATGGCGAGTGGGTGGTAACAATGAACTGCACCTTAGGGAACAGTCGAAATAGACTCGGAAGCACTTCTTTCTGGAAACGAATGTGTAGGTGCAAATCCGCCTCGTCGATCAGGGTAATTCCTGATATGTCGGCAAGTGCCTCGGCGGGTCCGCTATTGAGTTGATCGTGTTCTCTCAGAATCGTGGCGCCTATGGAGAATGCCATGAGCTCGCCGGACGACAGATGCGAGATGGTTGGTGCAAGTAGTTCCTCCGTAGCCCCGCGTGCGACGAGTATTGATACGCGGCGGCCGGCCTTAGAGCTGATGCCAATACGGGCGGCGGTAACCGTCGGATCTTTTGCGCGATAGATGCCGGTCAACAATTGGTTTAAGAGGTCGCGCGTTGTCGCATTCCGTCCGCGATAGCCGATAAACAGTTGGGCAACCTGAGCGTGCTGTTCAGGCAGGCCGGGAACCGGTATGAGGTGCTTTTCATACAATTCCATGTCGAGAATTAGATCCAGGATCCAAGACTCGATTCCGCGCACTATGTTTGTCTTGACGATGCTTTCGGTTGATTGCCCGTACATATTGAGCCGCGTTTCCATGCGCGGCCCAGCCGCTGGATTCAGCCAAGCGGGAGGCTCGTACCTGAAGTAAGGGAAGTACAACGACACTTGCTTTTTTATGGAATCTTGTACCGTCTTGGGGACGGTGGCGACCTTATGGAAGCCCGATTCTTGGAAATATTGATCGTTGATTTGTAAGTGGGGATACTCTGCGGCCGGGTACTTAGCTTGGAATGCCTCGTAAGCACCCTGGCGGACAACTTCAAGCAACTTAGCGACGCCATCGCCTTCGCCGATCTGCACTTCTAGATAGCTATAGTCTTGTCCTGCGCGTATGTAGTCCTTCTTTTGCAATCGAAAGTATTCGTCCTTCGGTACCTCTGGCAGAACTTGGTAGGCCTGTCGTTTAGCTTCAATGAGGCTTTCAAGAATTCCAGACAATACGAGCGACTTCCCAGCGCCGTTCTGTCCAACGAGGACTACGAGCTTTGGCCGCCCACCGTCGTCCAGTGAGAGATCGATAGCGAAACGATGAATTGGGCCGTAGTTTTCGAAGACTATTTTCTTGACGTACATTCCTCCCCCTTGCTACACGACACTAAGATAAAACTGAGACTTGCCGCCCTCTGATGTCTATCATCAATTATGAGCACACAACGCGATATACGGCACGCGGCTCTATCACTAGACCATCGAAGTGACGCAGCATGAGCCATGTGAACAGATCACACGACTTACGCTCTGCAGCTCCGTTCTGGGCGCTTCGGGTCCATGACGAGACGCACAGACTGCTTGCGGTTCGACAAGACACGCCGGAACCGCCGAACCAAACCACCGACCGCGGCGCGATGCTGACTGCGATTGTCGACGGCGGCTACGGCTACTGCGCGACCAGCGATCTGAGCCAAGCCGGACTTCAAGCGGCGCTGGATCGGGCGACGGAATGGGCGGAGGCGACGAAGGGGAAGAGCGTCTTCAAGTTCGATCCGGAGCGGATGCCGGCGCCGAAAGGCGAGTACGAGAGTCCGTTCCTGATGGAGCGGCCGAAGAATGCCGAGATCCGCGATCTGCTGATGGCGGAGTGCAAGGCGGCGAAGGTCGACGAGAGGATCGTGGAGCGAACGGCGTCGCTGTCGATCGTGGACGAGGAGCGGTTGTACTTCACGAATACCGGCGGCGAGCTGAGGCAGCGCTTCCGCTACACGGTGCCGCACGCGCGCATGACGGCGAATGCGGGGGTGGAGACGCAATCGAGGAGCCTGGAGCACGCGCAGCAGGGAGGCTGGGAGCAGCTCGAGCGCGCGGGGTTCAAGGGCTGCGGCGAGAGGCTGGCGCGGGAGGCGCTGGCGCTGCTCGAGGCGCCGAACTGTCCGTCGGGAAAGATGGACGTGCTGCTGATGCCCGACCAGATGATGCTGCAGATCCATGAGTCCATCGGGCACCCGTTGGAACTGGACCGGATTCTGGGAGACGAAAGAAATTACGCCGGCACGAGCTTCGTGCGGCAGGAGATGTTCGGCGAGTACCAGTACGGCTCGAAGCTCTTGAACGTGACGTTCGATCCGACGCGGCAGGAGGAGTTCGCCTCGTTCGGGTTCGACGACGAAGGAACGAAGGCGGAGAAGGTCTGGTTGATCAAGGACGGAATCCTCGTGGCGCCGCTCGGCGGCACGCTGTCGCAGCTGCGCACCGGGATGAGGGGCACGGCGAATTCGCGCGCCTGCGCCTGGAACCGCGCGCCGATCGACCGGATGGCGAACCTGAACGTCGAGCCGGGCGAGAGCAGGCTCGAGGACATGGTGAAGTCGATCAAGCGCGGGGTGTTGATGCGCACCAACGTCTCGTGGTCGATCGACGACTCGCGCAACAAGTTCCAGTTCGGCTGCGAGTGGGGCGAGCTGATCGAGGACGGGCGCGTCACCGGCGTGGTGAAGAACCCGAACTACCGCGGCGTGTCGGCGAATTTCTGGCGCAGCCTGCGCATGGTGGGCAACGACGACACCTTCGAGGTGCTCGGCACGCCCACCTGCGGCAAGGGCGAGCCGAACCAGGCGGTCCACGTCGGCCATGCAGCGCCGGCGTGCCTGTTCGCCGATGTCGAGGTGTTCGGCGGCGACCAGTAGGCCGACATTAGAATAGGCTAGGGACGTCGAGGAGAGCCGATGCAAGACGCAAGACGCCGGTTGCTGATCGCGGGGGGCGCGCTGCTCGCGCCGTCGCCGCTATTCGCCCAGGCGAAGGATCCGAAGGTTGCGCGCATCGGCTGGCTCGGGACCGGCTTCTCCGGATCGAGAAGAGCGCTCGAGGTGTTCCGACAGCGTCTGATCGAGTTGAACTACGTCGAAGGCCGCAATGTGGTCCTTGAAGAGGTCTGGGCCGATGCTGAGCAGACGAAGGTGCCCGCCCTGGCCAAGGAGCTGGCGGCGAAAAAGGTCGACGTTATCGTCGTCGGGGGCACGACCGGCGCAAGGGCGACGCAGTCTGCGACGAGCGGCATCCCGATCGTGGCCGCCGGCGCGAGCGACCTCGCGGAAGCGGGGTTGATCAAGAGCCTTGCCAAGCCGGGCGGCAACCTCACTGGCATATCGGTGAACAGTCCGGACGCCGCGACCAAGCAAGCGGAGCTCATGAGAGAGATCATGCCGAACGCCAGGCGCGCCGCGGTTCTCTGGCAGGGTGCTCGAACTCCGTTCCTGGAGCGCCAGCGCAAGGAGCTCGAGGCGACTATGCCCCTCCGGTTCGAGCTCACCTGGCACACGGCTCGCGCCAGAAGCGACCTGCCGCCGGTGTTCGAGGCGATTCAGATCTTCCGGCCGGAGTTTCTCATCGTCCTGACGGACGCCGTCGCCTTCGCCAATCGCAAGGAAGTCACCGGATATGCCACCAATGCGAAGATTCCTGCGGTGTACGGCTTCCGCGAGTTCGTCGAAAGCGGCGGATTGGTGAGCTACGGAGCCAACGTCCTGCAGTCGTTCCGCCTAGCAGCCGATTACGTCGACCGGATCCTCAAGGGCGCGAGACCCGCCGACATGCCGGTGCAGCTGCCCGCCAAGCTCGAGGTCGCGGTGAACATCGGCGCAGCGCGAGCCCTCGGGCTGCGCTTTCCCCAGGCGATGCTCGTCCGCGCGGATCTCATCGTCCCCTGAATCGCCGGGAATTCCTCCATGCCTTGAGCGCGGCAGCCGCGTGCGGCGCGCCGCTGGGCGCCTCGCCGGCGCGGGCGCAGGGCGCGCTCTACGACCTGCCGGCGTTCGGCAACGTCAGCCTGCTGCACTTCACCGACACGCACGCGCAGCTCCTGCCGCAGTACTTCCGCGAGCCGAGCGCGAACATCGGCGTCGGCGAGGCGATCGGCAAGCCGCCGCACATCGTCGGCAAGGCGTTCCTCGACGCGTACAAGCTCGACGAGCGCTCGGATCTCGCCTACGCCTTCGACTATCTCGATTTCACCGAGCTCGCGCACCGTTTCGGCAAGATGGGCGGCTTCGCGCACCTGGCGACGCTGGTGAAGCGCCTGCGCGCCTCGCGGCCGCACGCGCTGCTGCTCGACGGCGGCGACAGCTGGCAGGGCTCGGCGACCGCGCTCTGGACGCAGGGGCGGGACATGATCGCCGCCAGCCACGAGCTCGGCGTCGACCTCATGACCGGGCACTGGGAGTTCACCTACGGCGACAAGCGGGTGCGGGAAGCCGTCGACAAGGATCTCGGAAAAATCGAGTTCCTGGCGCAGAACGTCAAGACCGCCGACTTCGAGGAGCCGGTGTTCAAGCCGTTCGTGATGCGCGAGTCGAAGGGCGTGCCGTTCGCGGTCATCGGCCAGGCGTTCCCGTACGTGCCGATCGCGCACCCGCGCCGCTTCGTCGAGGGCTGGACCTTCGGCATCCAGGAACGCGATCTGCAGAAGACGGTCGACGCGGCGCGGGCGAAAGGCGCGCAGGCCGTAATCCTCCTCTCGCACAACGGCATGGACGTGGACCTCAAGCTGGCGAGCCGCGTGCGCGGCATCGACGCGATCCTCGGCGGCCACACGCACGACGGCGTGCCCGCGCCGGTGCTGGTGGCGAACGCCGGCGGGCGGACGATCGTCACCAACGCCGGCTCGAACGGCAAGTTCCTCGGCGTGCTAGACCTCGACGTGAAGGGCGGGCGTGTCGCCGAGTACCGGTATCGCCTTCTGCCTGTTTTTTCCAAGCTAATTCCTCCGGACGCTTCCATGGAAGCGCTGATTGAGAAAGTCCGCGCGCCGTACAGGGAGAAGCTCGAGGAAAGGCTGGCGGTCAGCGAAGGCCTTCTTTACAGGAGGGGGAATTTCAACGGCACCTTCGACCAGCTCTTCCTCGACGCCCTGATGCAGGTGAACAGCGCGCCGATCGCCTTCTCGCCGGGTTTCCGCTGGGGCACGACGCTCCTGCCCGGCGAGGCGATCACGCGCGAGCAGTTGATGGACCAATCGGCAATTACTTACCCGGCGGCGACGCTGTCGGAGATCTCCGGCGCGCAGATCAAGCGGATCCTGGAGGACGTCGCCGACAATCTTTTCAATCCCGATCCGTACTATCAGCAGGGCGGCGACATGGTGCGGGTGGGCGGCCTTATGTACGCCATCGAACCTAGCGCCAGGATGGGCAGCCGCATCTCCGACCTGCGCCTCGCCGGGCTACCGCTCGAAGCGGACAAGCTCTATCGCGTCGCCGGCTGGGCGCCTGTGGCGGAGGGAGCGACGGGCGAGCCGGTGTGGGATGTGGTCGAAAAGTGGCTGAAAGACCATAAAGTCGTCTCGCCGCGTCAGCCCAACCTGCCAAGGCTGATCGGCGTCGCCGGAAACCCGGGGTTTTCCTGACAGCAGGCACGGCATGTGCATCGGAAAGGGCAACCAGGAGCCCGCCCTATGCTAGTGCCCTTCACGGAAAAGGAAGTGATGAAAGTCCCGCAGGAGGCGGGGATATTCTCCCTCTTCCAGGAACGGGATCTCGTCTACATCGGCCGCACCGCGCCGCGCTCGAACCTGAGGGCCGATCTGCTGCACGCCCTCGCGGTGGCGATGGCCGACGACATGCTGGCCTCGCACTTCACGTACGAGCTCACCCCTACGCCGAAGACGCGCGCCTCCGAGGAGCTGCGCTCGTACTACGCGACCTGGGGCCGGCTGCCGGTCTACAACCAGCCTCACGGCCTGCCCCTGGGCGAGCGCGCCGAGCTGCGGCGCTAAACTCGCCTTCTTGAAGGACCAGTTCTTCGCCACGGCGGATCGGCTGGCGCGCGGCCTGCGCGCGGGCGAGACCCTGCTTTGCACCCTCTCCGCCGAGCGCTCCGACTTCGTCCGCTTCAACCACGCGCGCGTGCGGCAGGCGGGAAGCGTCGCGCAGGCCTATCTCGACCTGCGGCTGATCCGCGACCGCCGCCAGGCGACCGCGACCGTGACGCTCGACGGCGAGGGGCAGGAGGATGCGTTGCGCGCCCTGCGCGATTCGCTCGAGGGCCTGCCCGAGGATCCCTGGCTGCTCGTCAACGAGGCGCCGCGCTCGAGCGAGAGCGTGCGGCGGGGCGCCTTGCTCCCGTCCCGGGAGATCGCGGACGTCGCGGTCGAAAAATCCGGCAACCTGGATTTCGTCGGCATCTACGCCGGCGGCACGCTGATGCGCGGCTTCGCCAACTCGCTCGGCCAGAAGAACTGGCACGAGCTCGACAGCTTCAACTTCGACTTCAGCGTGCACGGCGAGGGCGACCGGGCGGTGAAGTCGGGCTATGCCGGCTTCGAGTGGGACGGAAAAGTCTTTGCGCAGAAGATCCTTTCCGCCGGCGAAGAGATGAAGGTGCTTGCAAAAGCGAAGAAGCAGATCGTTCCCGGCGAATACCGCGCCTACCTGGCGCCGCGGGCGATGAGCGAGATCACCTCGCTCCTCAACTGGGGTGCCTTCTCGGCGCGGGAGCAGAAGACCCGCCAGAGCCCGCTGCTGCGCATGCAGGCGGGCGAGCGCCTCTCGCCGAAGCTGACCCTGCGCGAGAACACCGCCGAGGGAATGGCGCCCGGCTTCCAGGGCCACGGCTTCCTCAAGCCCGACCAGGTCGTGCTGATCGAGAAGGGCGCGTTGAAGGACCCGCTGGTGTCGCCGCGCTCGGCGAAGGAATACGGGCTGCAGACCAACGGCGCGGGCGGGCCGGAGATGGCCTCGTCGCTCGACATGCAGGCAGGGTCCCTGGAAGAAAAGGACGTCCTGAAAGCGCTCGATACGGGCCTGTACGTCTCCAACCTCTGGTACCTGAACTTCTCCGACCGGCCCGCCGGCCGCATCACCGGCATGACGCGCTTCGCCACTTTCTGGGTCGAGGATGGGCGTATCGCCGCGCCGGCGGGCGTGATGCGCTTCGACGATTCGATCTACCGCATGCTCGGCGAGAACCTCGTCGAGCTGACGCGGGGGCGCGAGCTCCTGCCCGACCCCGCCACCTACGGCGAGCGCTCGCGCGGCAGCGAGCGCCTGCCCGGCGCGCTGCTGAAGGCGCTGCGCTTCACTCTCTGAGGAGGACGACCATGGCGACCTACAAAGGCAGCTGCCACTGCGGCAAGACGAAGTTCGAAGTCGAAGGCGAGCTGAAGCAGGTGATGGCCTGCAACTGCTCGATCTGCTCGCGCAAGGGCTCGCTGCTCTGGTTCGTGCCCTGGAGCAAGTTCACGCTGCAGACGCCTGACACGAACCTGAAGACTTACGAATTCAACAAGCACGTCATCAAGCACAAGTTCTGCACGAACTGCGGCATCCACTCGTTCGCCGAAGGAATCGACAAGTCGGGCAACAAGATGGCGGCGATCAATGCACGCAGCTTGGAAGGTATCGACCTCAAGTTGCTGGAAGTGAAGGAATTCGACGGCAAGGCGTTGTAGATGCCGGGCCTCGCCTGTCGCGGGGCGTCGACGCCAAAGGCCTGACCCTGGCGACAGACAGCGGCGCCTCGCTTTTGCACAATGACTGCTCCCCCTGAGTCGTTCTTCTCCTCCTCCCTGAGAACGGCTCTTTACTTAAACGGCCACCTTCGGGTGGCCGCTTTTTTTTCAGTGGCTCTTGCCGATGGGCGCGATGAGCGCCATCAGAACCTTGGGGTCGCACGGCTTGACGAGGTAGTAGTCGAAGCCGTTCATCTGCGCGATGGCCCTCGCGGGGCCGGCGGGTCGTTCTGCGGTGAGGGCGATCAGCATTGGACGTTTGCCGGGAATGGCTTCGCGTATTTCCCTGGCGGCGTCCAGGCCGCTCTTGCCCGGCATGGCGAGGTCCAGGATGACCGCGTCGGGCTCGAACTCACGCACGCAGGCAACGATCTTCTCCGCATCCGAGTGGCCTTCAGTGACGTGCCCCTCAAGTCGCAGGAGCGCCATCAGCGTCGCCACTTGATCTTGGTTGTCGTCAACCACCAGAACCCGCGCCATCGCCCGAATCTATCAAAGGGCGCTTTGCAGGTCAGCCGCGAGGGCTAGCGGCTCAGCTTGGCGAGGATTTCGGTCTGCTGGCGGAGCGCTTGTTGAACCTTCGCCGCTTCCTGCTGGGCGCGGACGAGGTACATGGCCATTTCCTTGACCGGCAGCGCCGAGAACTCGGCGTGCGTCAGGAACCTGAACCCGTGGTGTTCTTCCCCCATGGACGCGGAGCCTACGGCACGCAGCGTCGCGCCGACAGCCGGGGGAATCCCTACGGTCTTGTATAGTCGCCGCATGCCTGATTCGTTGAGCGTGCGCGACATCCTCGCCGGGCGCGCGCCAAAGGAAACTCCCGTTACCGTCAAAGGCTGGGTGCGCACGCGGCGCGACTCGAAGGCCGGCATCTCCTTCGTCCACGTTTCCGACGGCTCGTCGTTTCACCCGGTCCAGGTCGTCGCGCCGAACAGTCTTTCCAATTACTCCGAAATCCAGAAACTGACGGCCGGCTGCGCCGTGGAAGCGACCGGCACCATCGTGCCGTCGCCGGCGAAAGGGCAGCCCTTCGAGATGCAGGCGGCCGCCATCACGGTCGTCGGCTGGGTCGAGGACCCGGACCACTACCCGATCCAGCCCAAGCCCCACACCATGGAGTTCCTGCGCGAGGTCGCGCACCTGCGCCCGCGCACCAACGTGATCGGCGCGGCGACGCGCGTGCGCCATACCGTCGCGCAGGCGATCCACCGCTACTTCAGCGAGCAGGGCTTCCTCTGGATCGCCACGCCGATCATCACCACCTCGGACGCCGAAGGGGCGGGGGCGATGTTCCGCGTCTCGACCCTGGAAAAGGAGCACTTCTTCGGCCGCGAGACCTTCCTGACCGTTTCGGGCCAGCTCAACGTCGAGGCCTATTGCCTCGCGCTCTCCAAGGTCTACACCTTCGGCCCGACCTTCCGCGCCGAGAACTCGAACACCAGCCGCCACCTGGCGGAGTTCTGGATGATCGAGCCGGAGATTGCGTTCGCCGATCTTGCCGCCGACGCGAGCCTCGCGGAGGCTTTGCTGAAGTACGTGTTCAAGGCGCTGCTGGAAGCGCGTCCCGAGGACATGGCGTTTTTCGATGAAAGAATCGAAAAAGGAATCGTCGCCAAGCTGCAGGGCATCGTCGACACCGAGTTCGTGCGCATGGACTACGGCGAAGCGATCGCCACCCTCGAGCGCTCGAAGGAGAAGTTCGAGTTCCCGGTGAAGTGGGGCATGGACCTGCAGTCCGAGCACGAACGCTGGCTGACCGAGAAGCACGCGAAGAAGCCGGTCATCGTCATGAACTACCCGAAGGGCATCAAGGCGTTCTACATGCGCCTGAACGACGACGGCAAGACCGTGGCGGCGATGGACGTGCTCGCGCCCGGCATCGGCGAGATCATCGGCGGCAGCCAGCGGGAAGAGCGCCTGGACGTCCTCGACGCGCGCATGGACGAAGTGAAGATCGACAAAGAACACATGGGCTGGTACCGGGATCTGCGCCGCTACGGCAGCGTGCCGCACGCCGGTTTCGGCCTCGGCTTCGAGCGCACCATCGCCTACGTCACCGGCCTCTCCAACGTGCGCGACGTCATCCCTTTCCCGCGCACACCGGGAAATGCGCGGTACTGAGCTTCGCAAGGTCGCCGCGATCGTCCTGGTGATCGGCCTGACGTGCGCCGGCACCATCTACTTCACCGCGGCCGAGCAAGAAGAGAACGCGACGATCTACGAGATGGGCGTTTCCAAGCAGTACGTGCGCGAGCTGCGGCGCTTCGGCGGCAAGGCCTCGGTGCTGTTCGACGAGTTCCAGACCTGGTTCGCCGCCCGCTGGCACGGCAAGGCGCTGGGCGTGACGCTGGCGTGGATCACGGTCGCCGTGTCCGGCGCGGTCTACCTGGCCGGCCGGCCTAACCGGCGCTAAGCGCGACCAGCCAGCCGGCCGCATAGAGGCCGAAGCCGAAAACCGTGTGCGTGACGAGGCTCTGCAAACGAGCGGCGCCAGGACGCGGAGCGCGGCTGGCGGCGATGCCCGCCCCCATGCCGGGCTGCATCAGGAGAAACGGCGCTGCCACGCTGCCGATGCCGACCAGCAGCGCGGGCGCGAGCGTCGGGTAGCGTGCCCAGTCGAGACCCCGGATCGCGAGCAGCAGCGCCGCGAAGGTAATGCCCGTCAGGTAGTGCGCGGTCCAGCCGATCAGGAGCTCGCCGCGCACGGCGGGAGAGGCGGCGATTCGCTCGTGGCGAAATTGCCCGCGCGCCATGCCGGCGAGCCAGCGGCCCACCAGGCCGTAGCTCTGCGCGGGGACACCGAGCACCCGTGTGCGAACGAGCATCCACGCGTCCATCACTGCCGTCGCCCCCGTCCCGATCAGAATCGTGCAGATCGCCGCATCCATGACTTGCCTCCGTAGCGAGAGAGAGGCAGAGTGGCACTTCAAGTCAACTTGAAGTCAAGGGGCAGGCATCCTGGACATCGGCGAGGTCGCGAAGCAGGCGGGCGTTCCAGCGTCGACGCTGCGCTTCTACGAGGAGCAGGGACTGATCAGGTCGACCGGCCGGCTGGGCTTGCGCCGCCGGTTCGATCCGGCAGTGCTGGAGCGGCTGGCGCTCATCGCCCTGGGCCGCGCTGCGGGATTCTCGCTCGAGGAAATCGGCGGCATGTTCGCCCCCGATGGGCGTCCGCGCATCGACCGGGCAGTTCTGGCGGCCAAGGCCGCCGAGCTCGACTCGACCATCCACAAGCTGAGCGCCATGCGCGACAGCCTGCGGCACGCCGCGAACTGTCCCGCGCCAAGCCACATGGAATGCCCGACCTTCCGCCGCCTCCTGAAAGCGGCAGCGTCGGGCGCGATCAAACGGCCAAAACGACAACCTACTCGGCGGTAATGCCGCGCGCCTTGATGAGCTTCGCGTAGCGCTGCACCTCGTTGGCGAGGAACTTGCGCGATTCCTCGGGCGAGGTGATGAAGGGCTCGAAGCCCTGCTGCGCGAACTTGTCCGCCACTTCCTTCGAGCCGAGCGCGGCGTTAAGGGCAGTGTTCAGGCGCGTGACGATCGCGGGCGGCGTGCCGGCGGGCGCGAGGATGGCGAGCCACTGCGTGAACTGGAAGCCCTTCACCCCGGCTTCCTGCATCGTCGGCACTTCGGGCAGCAGCGTCGAGCGGGTCGTGCTGGTGACCGCCAGCGCCTTGAGGTTGCCCGACTTCACGTGCGGCAGCACCGCGGAGAGCGTCGGGAAGCTCATGTCGACCACGCCGGAGAGCGTGTCGACCAGCGCCGGGCCGCCGCCCTTGTAGGGAATGTGGATGATGTTGGTGCCGGTCTCGTCCTTGAACATCTCGGCGCAGAAGTGGAAGGTGGTACCGATGCCCGCCGAGGCGTAGTTCATCTTGCCGGGGTTGGCGCGCGCGAGCTTGAGCAGGTCGGCGACGCTGTTCGCCTGCACGCGCTTGGGAACGACGAGCACGTGCGGCGCGGTGGCGACCATGCCGATATGGACGAAATCCCTGATCGGGTCCCAGGTGAGGTTCTGGAACAGGCTCTGGTTGGTGACCAGCGGAATGGTGTTGAGGACGATGGTGTAGCCGTCGGGCGCGGCGCGCATCGCCGCTTCCATGCCGAGGTTGCCCGAGGCGCCGCCGCGGTTCTCGACCACGACGCGGCCGCCGCCGAGCTGCGCGCCGAGCGGATCGGCGATGAGGCGCGACATGATGTCGACGCTGCCGCCGGGCGGGAAGGGCGAGATCATGCGGATCGGCTGCGAGGGGTAGCTCTGCGCGACGGCTTCCAACGCACAGAAGAGAAGGGGAAAGAGAATTCGTTTCATCGTCACTGCTCCAGTTTGATGCCTGCCTTGGTGATGATGTCGCGCCAGCGCGTCATTTCGGCGGAAACGTAGCGCCCGAGCTCCTCGGGCGTGGAAGTGAGCGGCTCGGCGCCGAAATCGGTGAAGCGCGAGCGGACCGCCGGATCGGCGATGGCGGCTGCCACTTCCTTGTTCAGGCGCTCGACCGCCGGGCGCGGAAAGCCGCGCGGGCCGAAGAAGCCGAACCAGGCGGAGGACTCCCAGCCCTTCAGCCCCGCCTCGGCGGCGGTCGGCACGTCGGGCAGCACGGCGAGGCGCTGCCTGCTCGCCACCGCGAGCGGCCGCACCTGGCCGCTCTTGATGGCGCCGATCACGTTGGGCACGAGCTGGAAGCTGGTCGGCACCTGGCCAGCGATGAGATCGGTCTGCAGCTGCGAGGTGATGCGATAGGGCACGTGCTGCATCTTCGCGCCGACCAGCTGCTCGAACAGCGCGCCGGCGAGGTGCTGCGAGCTGCCGTTGCCGACCGAGCTGTAGGGCACGTTGTCGTTCTTCTTCACATAGGCGATCAGCTCGGCGAGCGTGTTCACCGGCAGCTTGGCGGTCACCACGGCGACGTTCGGCAGGTTGGCGTAGATCGAGATCGGCTGGAAATCCTTCTCCGGGTCGAAGTCGACCGCCGGGTTGAGGACCTTGTTGACCACCATCGGCCCCGAGGCGCCCATGATGATGGTGTAGCCGTCGGGCGCCATCTTCGCACCGGCGGTCGTGCCCGCGACGCCGCCCGCGGCGGGGCGATTGTCGACGATGAAGCGGCTCCCCATCGAGGTCCCCATGCGCTCGAGCACGATGCGGGCGATGACGTCGCTCGCGCTGCCGGCGGAGAAGGGGACGATGGCGGTGATGGGCTTGTTTGGATAGTCCTGGCCATTCACCAGTGAAGAGATAACCGTGAAGGCAAATGCAAGTAATACCTTCATGAGACCTTTCCCGAAGCGCTGCCGAAGCGTTTTTTCATGACTTCCTCGAAGGACAAGCCCGAATGCAGCACGGCGCCGCCGGAGCGCAGGCGATAGCTCGCCGGCTTTTTTGCCGCTTCCGGTGGCGTTTTGTTTTTCGCCTCCGCCAGCATCAGGCGGCGGAAGTGCACGACCCCTACGTCGGTGGGCGTCAGGTGCTCGCGCGTGCGGTCGGCGATCACGCCCTGGCTCTCCTGCGCCATCGCGTCCTGCTCGGCGATGCCGCGCACGCCGGTGAAGGAGCGGTGCTTCTGCTCCTCGCGGTCGATCAGCCAGTCGTTGGAGCGGTTTCGCAGCGGCAGGTAGCCCGGCCCGAGCTCGGCGAACTGGCCGTAGCCGCCTTTGTCGAACCTGGCGCGCTCCTCGGCCGAGATCGCCCGGTCGGGATGCCAGCCGTAGATATAGATCCAGCACGACTCGTCGTCGATCGGCACCCAGGTGTAGCCGTAGTAGACCTCGCCCGGCATCGCCGAGGGCGTGATCGAGTGCGTCGGCAGCATGAATTGCGTGATGCGCCAGTAGAGCTCCTCGCCGTCGGCCTTGCGCGCCCCGCCGACGACGAAGCCGACGTCGTGGTCGAGCACGGTGAACTGCGGCATCGGGTCTTCCCGGAGCCAGCGCATCCGGTTCTCGTCGGCCGCTACCGTAGTATTTTTATTTGAGGAAAATTTAGGCGCGGGCATGTGGAGGAAGGAAAAATGCGCCGTGTCGAGCGCGCCCTCCATCGAATGCGCCCAGTTGCACTGCTGCAGGCGCTTGGTGACGTAGCGATGCGAGGCGGGAAGGAGGCCGTGCTCGAGCTGCGGCACCTCCGGCATCGACTCCTGCGGCCCGAAGTAGGCCCAGACCAGCTCGCCGAACTCGCGCGTCGGGTAGGCCTTGATGGAAATCTTGCCGTGCATCGCCGCGCCGGGGGCGACGTTCGGCATCTCGACGCACTTGCCGTCGGCGTCGTACTTCCAGCCGTGGTAGATGCAGCGGATGCCGCATTCCTCGTTGCGGCCGAAGAAGAGGTCCGCGCCGCGGTGCGCGCACTTGGGCTCGATCAGGCCGACCCGGCCGTTCGAATCGCGAAACGCCACCAGCTCCTCGCCCATCACCTTGACCCGGATCGGCGGGCTGTCGGGCTGCGGCATCTCGCGCGAGAGCGCGACCGGCAGCCAGTAGCGCCGGAAGTACTCGCCCATGGCGGTACCCGGACCGGTGCGCACCAGCAGTTCGCTGTCGGCGGCGGAGAGCATTGCGGGGGCACCTATAATCGGCCATAGGAGGAGGAACCGCAATTGAAGGCGCCGTCGTTCGCCTATGCAAAACCTCGCACGCTCGAGGAGGCGTTCCCGCTGCTCGAGCGCCCCGGCGCTCGCATCCTCGCCGGCGGCCAGAGCCTGATCCCCGCGCTCAACATGCGCCTCTCCGCGCCCGAGCTCCTGATCGACATCGGCGGCCTCACGCGCCTGAAGGACATCTCGCTGCAGCCCGGCGGCCTGCGCATCGGCGCGCTCG
>JAXDQC010000072.1:0-15858 GCA_034668045.1 Betaproteobacteria bacterium
ACCTGGCCGATCGCCGCCATCTGGTTCTGGCCGGCCACCTGGAACATCTCGCTCCAGTAGCCCATTACCCGCTCCATCTGCGCGCCGGCCAGCCGGCTTTGCGCCGATAGCAGCTCGTCCAGCGTGCGGGCCGAGCCGATCTCGCTCGCGGTCTTGGCCTGCTCGACGATGGCGGTGCGAATCGCGACCAGCTGCTGGTTCTGCAGCCGCTCGGCGTTTTCCAGGGAAGTCTTCAGGATGTCGGCGGCGTTCTTCAGGCCGGCCCGGTAGAGGTCCAGCATCTCGGCTTGCGGTTGGGTCATCGCTACTCCTTCGGTTAGGAAATAGGATCGCCCTCCCTTCAGCCCCATGCTTTTTTGTTAAAGGCTTGGCGACAACTATAGCTCGCCAACGACAGGCAAGCCACAGTTGCCTGCGCCGGACGGACCTGAACGCGCGGGTACGTGGTGAATCAAACAGATAGCAAGATGGAAGCCGTGGAAAACATCGTCCGCCTCGCCGAGTACCGCCGCCGCAAGGAGCAGGCGCAGCGCGCCGGCGCGAGCGCCGCGCCCGGCTCCCAGTATTTCTGCCTGCGTTGCGAGGCCGAAGAGTTCCGCCTCTTCGCCGGCGGCACGATCCACTGCGCCAAGTGCAACGCCCTCATCCGTAACATCAACGTCTCGCAGCGCGAGCCTGCCGCCTCCTAGCAGGCCTGCTTCAAGTAGCTGATCAGGTCCGCCCGCTCCTTCGCATCGGGCACCCCCGCGTAGGTCATCGCCGTTCCCGGAACGCTCTTCAGGGGACTGGCCAGAAACCGGTCCAGGGTCTTGTCGTTCCAGACGATCTTCGATCGCTTCAGCGCCTCCGAGTAGGCGAAGCCCTTGACGCTGCCGGCGCGCCGGCCGAACAGGCCGCAGTGGCGCGGCCCGACCCGGTCGTATTCGAGCGCGTGGCAGGCGAGGCAGCGCCCGTACAGCTCCTTGCCGTTCTGAATGTCGGCTGCCGCAGCGCTGGCGGCAAACAGCACCCCCCACGCTGCGAAAACCAACTTCATCAGGATACGAACGCCGACGGAACCGGGTTCTCGCCCAGCGCGTTGCGAAGCACGGCCCAGTGCATCGCCTCATCGCCGAGGATGCTCGCCGCCGCCTTCGACAGGTCGCGGTTGCCGAACAGCGGCACCGCGCCGAGGTAGGCGCTGACGGCGCCCTGTTCCAGCCCGGCGGCGAAACGCAGCACGTCGGCTTGGGACTTCAGCTTCTCGACCGGGAAGTTGTACTTGCTCTTCGCCGCAACCGCCTTGCCACCCAGCTTCTGGATGGTCTTGGCGAGGACCTCGGCGTGTTCCTTGTGGTGGCCCTGGAACTGCACCGCGAGCGCCAGCACCGGCTTCTGAAGCAGGCCGGACTCGGCGCCGACCTGGTAGGCGGCGATCGCCTCGAGCTCGGCGGCGAGCGCCGTATTGAGGATCTTGCTGTCGGAGGTCTTGTCGCCGGCGGTCGCGGCGAGCGCATCGCGGCCCGCCAGCAGGGCCACCGCGGCGCCGGAAAGCACGACGCCCGAGCGAGTCAGGAACAGCCGGCGCGCCTGCGCCGGGGTGCGGATCGAGAGGAATGACATTGTTTTCTCCGTTGTAGGGATTACATCCAGCAGATGGCGCGAGAATCGCGCGCGTTCCCAAGTAAAATTGCGCCAGTGAAGCAGGAGCACCTTCCCGCTGACGCCATCGTCATTCGTGGTGCGCGTCAGAACAACCTGAAAAACTTGAGCCTCGCGGTCCCGACTGGGGAACTGGTCGTGGTCACCGGCGTTTCCGGCTCGGGCAAGTCGTCGCTCGTCTTCGATACGCTGTACGCGGAAGGCCAGCGGCGCTACGTCGAGACCTTCAGCCCGTACGCGCGACAGTTCCTCGATCGCATGGACAAGCCGCTCGTCGATGCGGTCGAGGGCATCCCGCCGGCGATCGCCATCGACCAGACCAACCCCGTGCGCACCTCGCGCTCGACGGTCGGCACGATGACCGAGCTGAACGACCACCTGAAGCTGCTCTTCGCCCGCGGCGCGAAGCTCTTCTGCCGCGGCTGCGGCAAGGCGGTCGTCAGGGATACGCCCGCTTCGATCTTCCAAGACCTTTCGGCAAAGGGGGATTTGAAGGTCCTGATCACCTTCCCGGTGCCGATCCCGAAGAATTTCAGCGAAAAGGAAATCGAAGCGCACCTGCAGGCCCAGGGCTACACCCGGCTGCACTCGCGCTCGAAGGCGCTGATCGAGGTCGTGCAGGACCGGGTGACGATCGAGGCGGAAAACCGCGCGCGCATCACCGAGGCACTGGAAACCGCGCTCAAGTTCGGCCAGAACAAGGTCAACATCTACGCGGACGAGAAGGTGCATCGCTACTCGTCCGACCTGCACTGCCCCGACTGCGACATCCACTACGCCGAGCCGACGCCGGCGATGTTCTCGTTCAACTCGCCGCTCGGCGCCTGCGAGGCCTGCCGCGGCTTCGGCCGGATCATCGGCGTGGATTTCGGTCTCGTCGTGCCGGATGAAACGAAGACCCTCAAGGAAGGCGCGGTCCGCACCTGGAAAACCGCCAGCTTCAAGGAGTGCCAGGGCGACCTGGAGAAATACGCCAAGAAAAGAAAGATCCCGCTCGACGTCCCCTGGAAAGATTTGTCCGAAAAGCACCAGCAATGGGTCCTGGAGGGCGAGCCGGAGTGGGTGAGCTGGCGGAAGTCCTGGCCCGGCGTCTGGTACGGCGTGCGCCGCTTCTTCAAGTGGCTCGAGAGCAAGGCCTACAAGATGCACATCCGGGTCCTGCTGTCGAAGTACCGCGCCTACACGGAATGCGTCGCCTGCCTCGGCACGCGCCTGAAGCCCGATGCGATGCTGTGGAAGATCGACGGCCAGTCGATCCGCGACCTGATGCTGCTGCCGCTCTCCGACGTGCGGAGCTTTTTCGAGAAAGTCGGCAACCAGGACGAGGCGACGAAGCTCCTGCTGGGCGAGATCCAGACGCGCCTGCGCTTCCTCTGCGAGGTCGGCCTCGGCTACCTGACGCTCGACCGGCAGTCGCGCACCCTTTCAGGCGGCGAGGTGCAGCGCATCAACCTCACCACCGCGCTCGGCACCTCGCTCGTCAACACGCTCTTCGTCCTCGACGAGCCGTCGATCGGCCTGCATCCGCGCGACATGGGCCGCGTCATCGATGTCATGAAGCGCCTGCGCGACGCGGGCAACAGCCTGGTGGTGGTCGAGCACGACCCGCAGATCATGTTCGCCGCCGACCGCATCCTCGACATGGGCCCCGGCCCCGGCGAGCGCGGCGGCGAGATCAGCTTCTTCGGTTCTCCCGACGAGCTGCGGAAAACGACCACGCTGACCGCCGAATACCTGTCCGGCCGCAAGGTCGCCGCGGCGCCCCATACCCCAGCCCCGCCGCGCGAGTTCATCGAGGTGCTCGGCGCCGCCGAGCACAACCTGAAGGGCATCGACGTGCGCTTCCCGCTCGACCGGTTGGTGTGCGTCACCGGCGTCTCGGGCTCGGGCAAGTCGACGCTGGTGCAGGACGTCCTGTACGCGGCGATGCTGAAAGCCAAGGGGCGTCCGACCGAGTCGCCGGGGACGCACCGCGCGCTGAAAGGCGCCGCGCGCGTGAGCGACGTGGTGCTCGTCGACCAGTCGCCGATCGGCAAGACGACGCGCTCCAACCCGGCGAGCTACGTCGGCGCGTTCGACACGATCCGGACGCTTTTTTCCAAGACCACGCTTTCGAAGCAAAGAAGCTATACGGCGGGCACCTTCAGCTTCAACTCGGGCAACGGCCGCTGCCCGACCTGCTCGGGCTGCGGCTTCGAGCACGTCGAGATGCAATTCCTCTCCGACGTCTACCTGCGCTGCCCGGACTGCGACGGCAAGCGCTACCGGGGAGAGACCCTGGAGGTGACGATCGAGGGCAAGTCGATCGCCGACGTGCTGGAGATGACCGTGGCGGAGGCGGCGCGCTTCTTCCGCAAGCATGAGGACGTGCAGGCAAAGCTGGCGCCGCTCGTCGACGTCGGCCTCGAGTACCTGCGCCTCGGCCAGCCGGTGCCGACGCTCTCGGGCGGCGAGGCGCAGCGTCTGAAGCTCGCCGGGCACCTGGTCGATGCAGATTCGGATTCCGCCAAATTGTTTCTATTCGACGAGCCGACGACGGGCCTGCACTTCGACGACGTCGCCAAGCTGCTGCGCGCCTTCCGCCAGCTGATCGACGCCGGGCATTCGCTGATCGTCATCGAGCACAACCTCGACGTCATGCGCGCCTCCGACTGGATCATCGACCTCGGCCCCGAGGGCGGGGCTGCCGGCGGCGAGATCGTGGCGGAGGGAACGCCTGAACAGGTTTCCCTCAACAAAAATTCTTTTACGGGGAAGGCATTGAGGGAGTATGAGGAAGCGTTCACCAAACCCCTGGTGACGAAGGAGCCCGCCGGCCGCTACCTCGGCAACGCGATCCGCATCCACAACGCGCGCGAGCACAACCTGAAGAACATCGACGTCGAGATCCCGCGCGGCCGCTTTACCGTCGTCACCGGCGTCTCGGGCTCGGGCAAGTCCACCCTCGCCTTCGACATCCTGTTCGCCGAGGGCCAGCGCCGCTACCTCGAGTCGCTCAACGCCTATGCACGCCAGTTCGTGCAGGCCGCCTCGCGCCCGGACGTCGACGCCATCTTCGGCATTCCGCCGACCGTGGCGATCGAGCAGCGCACCAGCCGTGGCGGCCGCAAGTCGACGGTGGGCACGCTCACCGAGGCGCATCACTTCCTGCGCCTATTGTTCGTCAAGCTGGGAACGCAGTATTGCCCCGACTGCGACGTCCCGATCGAGCCGCAGAGTGAAGACGTCATTGCTTCGCGTTTGTTCAAGGCTTTCAGAAATCAAAAAATCACGCTGCTCGCGCCCTTGGTGGTGAATCGCAAGGGCGTCTACACCGACCTCGCCAAGTGGGCGCTCAACAAGGGGTACTGGCACCTGCGCGTCGACGGCAAGATGCTGCCCACCCGGCCCTTCCCGCGCATCGACCGCTTCAAGGAACACACGATCGAGCTGCCGCTGGGCGAGGTCCTCGTCAATCCCAGGAAGGAATTTGTCCTGCGGGGCGAGCTGCAGAAGGCGCTGGAGATCGGCAAGGGCGTGGTGCACGTCCTTTGCGGCAAGCAGCTCGAGATCTATTCGACCAAGCGCGCCTGCCGCTCCTGCGGCCGCAGCTTCCCGGAGCTCGATCCGCGCCTGTTCTCCTACAACTCCAAGCACGGCTGGTGCTCGGCCTGCTATGGCACCGGCCTGGCGATCGACGACGTCGAATGGACGGACGAGCGCGCGCGCACCGGCGCCGAAGACAACGTGCTCGATTCCTGGATCGAGTGGCTGGAGATCGAGGACGCCTGCCCCGCCTGCAAGGGCCGCCGCCTCAATCCGGAGGCGCTGGCGGTACGCTGGCAGGGAAAGAACATCGCCGACTACGCGGCGCAGCCGATCGATTTTCTCAAGGCAGTCTTCGGCAAGCTGGTGCTGCAAGGCCGCGCCGCCGAAATCTCGCGCGACATCGTTTCCGAGCTGAACTCGCGCCTGAGCTTCCTCGGCGACGTCGGCCTGGGCTACCTGACGCTCGACCGCTCGGCGCCGACGCTCTCGGGCGGCGAGGCGCAGCGCATCCGGCTCGCGGCGCAGCTCGGCTCCAACCTGCGCGGCGTCTGCTACATCCTCGACGAGCCGACCATCGGCCTGCACCACCGCGACAACCAGATCCTGCTCGACGTGCTGGACAAGCTGCAGGCGAAAGGCAACTCGCTGGTCGTTGTGGAGCACGACGAGGACACGATCCGCCGCGCGCACCACGTCATTGACCTCGGCCCCGGCGCCGGCAAGCTCGGCGGCGAGGTGGTCGCGCAAGGCGATGCCGACGACCTGATGGCCGATCCGAAATCGCTCACCGGCCGGTTCCTGCGCGAGCCGCTACGCCATCCGGTGCAGCCCCGGCGGCCCGTGGCGAAAGCCCATGGTTGCATTCAGGTTGAAAAGGCGAACCTTCATAACCTGCGCAATATCGATGTGCGCCTTCCGCTCGCCCGCCTCATCGCCGTCACGGGGGTTTCCGGCTCGGGCAAGTCGACGCTGGCAAGGGACGTCCTGTTTTCTTCTCTGCAAGAGAAAAAACCCGTCGGCTGTCGCAGCGTCAAGGGCGCGAATTCGATCGAGCGCGTGCTGGAAGTCGACCAGACGCCGATCGGCAAGACGCCGCGCTCCTGTCCCGCGACCTACGTCGGCTTCTGGGACAACATCCGGCGCCTGTTCGCCGACACCACCGAGGCGCGCGTGCGCGGCTGGACGGCGAGCCGCTTCTCCTTCAACACCAAGGGCGGCCGCTGCGAAGGCTGCGAGGGCCAGGGGATCAAGAAGATCGAGATGTCCTTCCTGCCCGATGTGCGCGTCACCTGCGAAGTCTGCAGCGGCGCGCGCTTCAACCCCGAGACCCTCGCCGTGCGCCTGCGCGGCAAGCACGCCGGCGAGGTGCTGTCGATGAGCGTCGACGAGGCGCTGCCGTTTTTCGCCGCCCATCCGTCGATCGAGCGCTGCCTGCGCCTGCTGCAGGACGTCGGCCTGGGCTATCTCACGCTCGGCCAGCAGAGCCCGACGCTCTCCGGCGGCGAGGCGCAGCGCATCAAGCTCGTCTACGAGCTTTCGAAAACTTCAATCATCAAGACCCTCTACGTACTGGACGAGCCCACCGTCGGCTTGCACATGGCGGACGTGGAGAAGCTGCTCCGCGTCCTGCATCGCCTGGTCGACGCCGGCCATACCGTGGTGGTGATCGAGCACAACCTCGACGTCATCGCCGAGGCCGACTGGGTCATCGACCTCGGCCCCGAAGGCGGCTCGGGCGGAGGCCGCCTGGTGTTCGCGGGGCCGCCGGAAAGCATGAAGGCCGGCCACACGGCCGAGGCGCTGTCGCCATTTCTCGCGCAACGGCGGTAGCCCTGATGGTGGCGGCGCCGGTGCTCTGGAGCACCGCCGGCGTCGTCACCCGGCACCTCTCGAGTGCTGGAGCGTTCGAGCAGGTGTTCTGGCGCAGCCTGTTCGCCTTTCTCTTTGTATTTGCCTTTCTAGTTCTCAAGACAAACCCCTGGAAGGCGATCCGCGATGCCGGATGGCCCGGCGTCATCTCCGGCCTCATGTGGGCGGTGATGTTCACCGCTTTCATGTTCGCCCTCTCCCTGACCACCACCGCCAATGCGCTGGTCGTCATGAGCGTCAGCCCGCTCCTCACCGCGCTCTGCGCCAAGGCGTTCCTGAGCGACGCCGTGCCCGCGCGCACCTGGATCGCGGCCGGCGCTTCCGCGGTCGGCATCGCCTGGATGTTTTCCTCTTCCCTGGAGAATCATCTCGCCGGGATGGCGGTGGCCTTCCTCATTCCGGTTGCCGCGGCGATCAACGTCGTCATCTTGCGTGCGAGCGCCGCGCGCCTGGATCTCATCCCGGCGGTGATGCTCGGCGGCGCGATTTCCTGCCTGCTCGCGCTGTTTTTCACGCCCGCTTTCACGGCGACGCCGCGCGACATCGGCCTGCTCGCCTTTCTCGGCTTCTTCCAGCTCGGGCTGCCGTGCATGCTTCTCGTCGTCGCGAGCCGCACGCTCCCCGCGCCGGAGATCGCGCTCCTCGGCCTGCTCGAAGTCGTGCTCGGTCCGCTCTGGGCCTGGCTCGGCGCCGGCGAGCGGCCCGCGGGCGCGACCCTGGCGGGCGGCGCCATCGTGCTCGCCGCCCTCGCCCTCAACGAAGCCGGTGCCCTGCGGCGCGGCGCGCCTACTTGAGCTGACCGCCGACGATCACGATCACCAGGGTAACGACGAGCAGCACCGCGCCGAACAACGCGCTCGATAGCAGCACCACACCCAGTCCTTTGAGATAGCCGATCGAGCGGCCTTCCTCGTCGGTAAGAAAGTAGCCGTAAAGACCGCTCGCAATCCCCAGCGCCGCCCCGAGCGACAGCGCGGTCTGGCCGGTCTCGCCCAGCGAATTGAGCACCGGGAACAGCGCCGCGTGGACGATGATCAGCGCGCCGCCGGAGATGAGCGCCATCAGGTACGCGGCGCCGAACGACAGCTGCTTCTTGACGAGGATGCGGTTGCCGAGCTGGATGAACGGCACCTCGAGCAACGCGCCGATCGGCAGCAGCAGGATGCTCTTTCCCATCGAGATCAGGAAGTCCATGCCTAAAGGGCGGCTGCCGCGGCAGCGAATGCTCGCGCATAGCCAGCGAGCGAGGCTACATCAACCGCCTCGGGCCAGCGGTCCCCTTCGTTGTGGAAGAACTCGTTGTCGCTCACCAGCGCGGCGTACCGCCCGCCTCCCCGATGGACGAATGCCGCTTCGCCGAAAGGGGTCGAGCCTCGCTTCGCCCTGAGGGCCTTCGGCAGCCCGCCGCTCTCGATCGCGGCCGCGGCCCATTGTTCGGCCGCGTCGTCCGAGGCGTTGATCATGCTCGGTTGCCGCGAAGCGCCGATGTTGGCGCCGAAGTGCAGCCACAGGTGCGCCCGCTTCACGATCTCGGGCCGCCGCCGCAGGTAATCCTGCATGCCGAGCCAGCTGATCTCATGACCGCTGAAGGCTACGAACAGGCAATCGCGCTTCGGCTTCGACGCCGCGGCCGCGCGAGCGACCTCCAGCCAGCAAGCGATGCCGCCGCCGCGCTCGCCAGCACAGCGCCACCAGCCGCTGCGCGGCGTGGAGACCACGATCGGCGCCAGCCCGGCATCGCTGCCGCGAACCGTAGCGACGACGTTGGAGGCACGCGCGGGAGCGCGTTGGGCGCTGGCGACGAAACTCACCTCCGCGCGCGCACGCGCGAGCTCGTGCAGGAAAGCGGCCTCCGTGCTGGAGACCTGGAGCGTAGGTGGACCGAAAGGCTTGGCGAATGCGGGGGCGTTGAGGAGAAACAGACCGGGACGACTGCCGCGCGTGATCAGGACCACAGCCTTGTGGCGGCTTTGCCGGACCTCGGACAGCACCGCGCGGCGGCCCTCGCTTCCTGGGTCGGTAAGACGGGACGGCTCCGACTCGGTCACGCCGATTTCGGCATCGCTGCCGAGCGGCCCAATGCGACCTCGAATCCCGGCCGCGTCGCTGAAATCCGCGTCGAAGAGCGGCACGCCGTCGATGCGCCGATCGCCGGCGGTGAGATGACAGGCGCGCGGATCGACACGGCTGAGATCGAAAGGCTCGAGCGCCGCCTCCGCGCCAGCCCTGCGCGCTTCGTCGGCCAGCCAGTCTGCCGAGGCCAGATCTCCTGCGGTCGCAGTGCGATGCTCGCCTTGCGCGTCGTACGCCCGCACGATATTGGCGACGCGGTCCTCGACGCTCGCTTCACCGGCGGGAATGCGGGTGCACGAAACCAGCGCGAGCTGGCCGCTTGCAACGAGGAATTCCCTGCGTCGAATGTTCACCGGCATGGACATTACGCCCGCCCAAAGGGCTATGGCAAACAACCCGGGCGTCTTATCTGGTTGTCGTGTATAATCTTTTTCAGCTTCTGTTACGCGTATCTCCGGTTAGCGTTCCAGTCCGTTCTTCCCGGCCCATCCTGGGCTCGAATAACAAGCTAAAAATCGCACCCGCCTGAACCGGTCGTAGGGCTAAGCCCTCCCCAGGCAGAGTGCAGGAGAAAGTCATCACTACGTCGTTTGCTTCACTTGGCCTCAAGGCCGAGCTGCTTCGCGCTGTTACGGAACAGGGCTATACCGAGCCCACCCCCATTCAACTCCAGGCGATCCCGGTGGTACTCGCCGGCAAGGATCTGCTCGGCGCCGCTCAGACCGGCACCGGCAAGACCGCGGGCTTCACGCTGCCGCTGTTGCAGCGCCTGTCCGAGAAGGCCAACGCCAGCCATTCGCCGGCGCGCCATCCGGTGCGCGCGCTGATCATCACGCCGACGCGCGAGCTCGCCGCCCAGGTGGAAGAGAGCGTGCGCCTCTACGGCAAGCACATTGCGCTCAAATCCACCCTGGTCTACGGCGGCGTCGGCATGCAACCGCAGGTCGATGCGCTACGCCGCGGCGTCGACATCGTCGTCGCGACGCCGGGCCGCCTGCTCGACCACGTGCAGCAAAGAACGGTCGATCTGCGCCAGGTCGAAATCCTCGTCCTCGACGAGGCCGACCGGATGCTCGACATGGGCTTCATCAACGACATCCGCAAGATCCTCGCCCTCCTGCCGGCGAAGCGGCAGAACCTGCTCTTTTCCGCCACCTTCCCCGACGAGATCCGCAAGCTCGCCTCCTCCTTCATGCACAGCCCCGTCACCGTCGAAGTCGCCCGGCGCAACACGCCGGCCGAGCTGGTGGCGCAGGTCCAGCATCCGGTCGACGGCGCACGCAAGCGCGAGCTCCTCGCGCACCTCGTCAAGACGAACGACTGGAAGCAGGTGCTGGTATTCGTGCGCACCAAGCACGGCGCCAACCGCCTCGCGCAGCAGCTGACGCGAGAAGGCGTGCATTCGGATGCGATCCACGGCAACAAGGCGCAGAACGCCCGCACGCGCGCCCTCGCCGAGTTCAAGGACGGCCGCACCCGCGTCCTGGTCGCCACCGACATCGCCGCGCGCGGCCTCGACATCGAGGCGCTGCCGCACGTCGTCAATTACGACCTGCCCCACGTCGCCGAAGACTACGTGCACCGGATCGGCCGCACCGGCCGGGCCGGCGCCGAAGGCGAAGCGGTGTCGTTCGTCAGCGCCGAAGAGCGCCCGCTCATGGCGGCGATCGAGAGGCTGATGAACCGCAAGGTCGAGCAGAAGACAATCGCCGGCTTCGAGCCGGGCACCCGCAGCGCGCATCCCGCCCCGGCGGAGCCGCCGCGGCAGAGACAGCAGCAAAGACAACGGCGGCCGCAAGAGCAGCAACGGCAGCCGCAGCGTCACGGGCAACCGCAGCGCCAAGGCCAGCCGCAGCGCCAAGGGCAGCCGCAGCGCCAAGGCCAGCCGCAAGCCCGCAGGCAAGAATCGCAACGGCAGGGCCCACCCCAGCGGCAGGCCCAGCCGCCGCGGCACCGGCATCCGCAGGCGTCCGACCATCGTCGCCTGCCGGCGCCGATCGCGGCAGAGCACGAAGCCCAGCTTCGCGAGGCGCGCGCGCGCGCAGCGCTCGACGAGCCGTACGAGTCGCAAGCCGCGCCCCAATCGCAGCCCAAACGGGTCGAGCGCCACGGCCAGCCGCGCCGCGCCTTCCTGCTCGGCGGGAGCGACGGGAACAAATAGGCACGCCGCTTGCTGCTTCTGAGGATATCCAACGGAGGAGATCCTCAGATGATGATCGAACAGTTGAAGACGTTTTCGGGCAAGGTGAACACCGGCCTGAAGAGCGGCGGTGAAGTGGCGAAGGACGGCGCGAACGCGCTCTACACCACGGCGATGAACAACCCGCGCACGGCCACGGCAGTCGTGCTCGGCACGGGCGTCGCGGCGGCGCTGCTGTGGCTTGCCACCCGCAACGGCACGTTCAAGGCGCTGCACCAGAAGGTGCTCGGCCGCGTGCGCGAGGCGCCGAAGCGCTCGCGCAAGGCCACGCGCGCCGCTACGTCGTAACCGGCGCCTCGTCCCGCAGCATCCGGCGCAGCTCCGGTATGCAAGAGCCGCAGTTGGTGCCGCACTTCAGCTCGGCCTGCAGCCGGGCGAGCGTGGCACCGGCCTGCGCCGCGCCCCTGATCGCTTCCTCGCTGACGCTGAAGCAGGCACAGACGGCGCGCGCCCGCGGCGCGTCCGCGATACCGGTGCCGAAAACGTCCTCGAGCGCCGCCAGCGTTTTCGCGTCCGGAGGCTCGATCGCGGCCAGTTCGGCGCACAGCAGATCTCCGGACAGCGAAAGCGCGGCATAGTCGAAGCGCCCGAGTAGCGCGCTCGCCGCGCGTTGCGCGTCCGGCGTGGCCGGGCAGGCCAGGCGACGGCGCCAGGCCGGCGCGATGCGCTCGACGCGCACGGCGGCGTACTTCAGCTCCGGCTGCTTCGAGTACGGATCGAAAGCGGACAGCGTGAGCGCATTGGCGCCGGCGCCGCCGGAAAAGCGCGAGCCCCAGTGCATCGCGACGAACGTATCGCCGCGGCGCAGCTCGTCCGAGGCGCGCGCCTTGAGCACCGCGTCGCCCCGGCGGCTGGAGACCCGCACCAGGTCACCGTCGACGATCTCCAGCCGTTTCAGGTCATGAGCATTCAGGTTGATTTCGGGCTCGGGGCTGTGGCCGAACAGCCGCGCCACCAGGCCCGTGCGCGTCATCGTATGCCAGTGGTCGCGCAGGCGGCCGGTGTTGAGCCGCAGCGGGAAGTCCGCGTCGGGAGTCTCGGCCGGCGGCACGTATTCGGTGGCGACGAAGCGCGCCCGGCCGGACGGCATCGGGAAGATGCCGTCCTCGTAGAGGCGCTTGCGCCCCTCATGGACGAAAGGCCACTGCTGCGGTCCCCGCTCCTCGAGCAAGCCGTACGAGAGACCGGTGATGTCGAGGTCACGCCCCCGCGTCGTCTCACGGTGCTCGTTGAAAACCTCTTCGGCGGTTTCATACGGAAATAGCTTCGCGCCGCCCAGGCGCCGAGCAAAATCGACGACGATCTTCCAGTCGGGCCGCGCTTCGCCGGGTGGCCGGATCGCGGCGCGCACGCGCGAGATGCGCCGCTCCGAGTTCGTCACCGTGCCTTCCTTCTCCGCCCAGCCCGCCGCGGGCAGCAGGACATCGGCGTACTCGCAGGTCTCGGCATCGCGGAACGTCTCCTGGACGACCACGAACTGCGCCTTTGCGAGCGCGCGCCGCACCGCCTGCGCGTCCGGCATCGATTGCGCGGGGTTGGTGCAAGCGATCCAGATGGCCTTGATCTGTCCTTTTTCCAAGGCTTGAAACATTTCCACCGCGGTCTTGCCCGGCTGCGATGGAACGGTAGGGATCCCCCAGAGCTTCGCCACTTCCGCCCGGTCCTTCTCGCTTGCGAGGTCGCGGTGCGCGGACAGCAGGTTCGCCATGCCGCCGACCTCGCGCCCGCCCATGGCGTTCGGCTGGCCGGTGAGCGAGAACGGCCCGGCGCCCGGCCGGCCGATCTGGCCGGTGGCGAGGTGCAGGTTGATGAGCGCCGAGTTCTTGTGCGTGCCGTTGACCGACTGGTTGAGGCCCTGGCAATAGAGGGACAGCGCGGCCCGCGCCGAGGCGAATGCCCAGGCGGTGCCGACAATCTTCTCCGCCGGGATCTCGCAGATCTGCGCCGCGCGCTCGGGCGGCCACGCCTTCATCTCCTGAAACCCCTCGGTGTGCGCCCGGATGTATTCCTTGTCGAGGAGACCGTCGCGAGCCATGACGTGCAGCATGGAATTGAACAGCGCGACGTCGGTCCCCGGCTTGATGGCGAGGTGCACGTCCGCGGCGCGCGCCGTCTCCGTCAGGCGCGGATCGATGACGATCAGCTTGAGATCGGGGTTCTTCGCCCGCGCCTCCTCGATACGGCGGAAGAGGATCGGATGCGCAAAGGCGGTGTTGGAGCCGGCGACGAGGATCAGGTCGGCATGGTCGATGTCCTCGTAGCAGCATGGCGGCGCGTCGGCGCCGAGCGAGAGCTTGTAGCCGGCGACCGCGGAGGACATGCACAGGCGCGAATTGGTGTCGACGTTGTTGGTGCCGATGAGGCCCTTCGCCAGCTTGTTGAAGACGTAGTAGTCCTCGGTGAGGAGCTGGCCCGAGATATAGAAGGCGACGCTGTCGGGGCCGTGCTCGGCGATGCACGCCGAGAAGCGCCGCGCCGCCAGGTCGAGCGCCTCGTCCCAGCTCGCGCGCTTGCGCAGCTTGCCGCGCTCGGTCCGCAGCTCCGGATGGAGGAGCCGGAAATCGGGCTGCTGCGAGAGATGCAGCGTCGTTCCCTTGGTGCAGAGCTGGCCGCGATTGGCGGGATGCGCGGGGTCTCCTCTGACTGAAGTAATTTCCCCCTGAAAGACGGAGGCGAGAACACCGCAACCCACGCCGCAGTAGCAGCAGGTCGTCGCCACTTCCTTGCGCGGCTCGACGACGACGAAGCCGTCCTCGACCCGCGCAGCGTAGACGGGTACACGCACGCTCGCGTCCTCGAGGCAGCGGCCGGTCCGCAGGCTGAAGTGCTGCTTGAAGACCGGCGAGGCGACCACCAGCTCGCCTTTCAGGTCGCCGACGATGCCGCGCGAAAGGACGTTGGCGCCGGAAAAGGGATCCCGATTCCCTACGGCATAAATTTGTTCAGCAATTCTAAAAACTGCGACCTGCTCGCCGGCCACCAAGGCGCACACGCCGCTGTCCGGCACGATATCGTCGAGCCGGCAGACTTTCATGCTGGAATCGGCTGGCCGCGCTCTTTGACGAAGACGATGTTGCTGTCGGCTTCGTCGCTGTTCACGAAATGGCGGAAGCGCTTGAGGATCTCGGGACTCTCGATCGCCTCCTTCCACTCGCAGGCGTAGGTCTCGACCTGCTTCTGCATGTCGGCCTCGAGCTCGGCGCCGATGCCGAGCGAATCCTCGCAGACCACCTTGCGCACGTAGTCGATGCCGCCTTCCAGGTTCTCGAGCCAGGTGCTGGTGCGCTGCAGGCGATCGCCGGTCCGTGTGTAGAACATGAGGAACCGATCGATGTAACGAATCAACAATTCACTGCTCAAATCTTTTGCAAGCAGATCGGCGTGTCTTGGCTTCATGCCGCCGTTGCCGCAAACGTAGAGGTTCCAGCCCTTCTCCGTGGCGATGATGCCCACGTCCTTGCCCTGCGCCTCGGCGCATTCGCGCGTGCAGCCCGAGACCGCCATCTTGATCTTGTGCGGCGCGCGCAGGCCGCGGTAGCGGTTTTCGATCGCGATCGCCATCGTCACCGAGTCCTGTACGCCATAGCGGCACCAGGTATTGCCGACGCAGGACTTCACGGTCCTGAGGGCCTTGCCATAGGCATGGCCCGACTCGAAGCCGGCGTCGATCAGCTCCTTCCACACGAGCGGCAGCTGCTCGACGCGCGCGCCGAAGAGATCGATGCGCTGCGCGCCGGTGATCTTGGTGTAGAGGCCGTACTTCTGCGCCACCTTGCCGAGCACCACCAGCTTCTCGGGCGTGATCTCGCCGCCCTGCACCCGCGGCACGATCGAGTAGGTGCCGTTCTTCTGCAGGTTGGCGAGGAAGTGGTCGTTGGTGTCCTGCAGCGGCGCATGCTTCGGCTTGAGGATCATCTCATTCCAGCACGAGGCGAGGATCGAGGCGATCGCGGGCTTGCAGATGTCGCAACCCGCGCCCTTGCCATGCTTCGAAATGATTTCCCCGAACGTCTTCAGGGAATTCATCTTCGCGAGGTGAAAAAGCTCTTGCCGCGAGTGCGGGAAGTGCTCGCAGAGGTGGTTGCTCACGCTGACGCCGCGCTTCTTCAGCTCGACGTCCATGATCTGCTTCGCGAGCGGGCCGCAGCCGCCGCAGCTCGTCGCCGCCTTTGTCTGTTTTTTCAAGGAACCCAAAGAAGAACAACCTTTCGCGACCGCCTCGCAGATCGCTCCTTTCGACACGTTATTGCAGGAGCAGACGAGCGCAGAGTCGGGGAGCATCTCGACGCCAAGGCCCTTGCCGCCGCCGATGCGCATCGGCACGATCAGCTCTTCCGGATGCTCGGGGATCGGCATGCCGTTCAGCACCACCTGCAGCAGCGGCCCGTAGTCGGTCGTATCGCCGACGAGGATCGCGCCGAGGAGCTGCTTGCGGTCCGCTGAGACGACCAGCTTCTTGTAGACGATCTCGTCGGTGTAGACGTAGCTCACCGCCTCGGGGGTGCCGGCGTGCGCGTCGCCGATCGAAGCGACGTCGACGCCCATCA
>JAXDQC010000073.1:0-40336 GCA_034668045.1 Betaproteobacteria bacterium
AGGAGGTCTCGGCGGAGGAGGGCATCGCCCGCACGCTCGGCTGGAAGCTCGGCGACCGGCTGACCTTCACGGTCGCGGGCGAGACCTTCGAGGCGCAGCTCACCTCGCTGCGCAAGCTGCGCTGGGACTCGATGCGGGTGAACTTCTTCGTCATTGCGCCGCCGAGCCTGCTGCGGAGCTATCCCGCAACCTACGTGAGCGCGTTTCGCGCCGAGGGCAAGCAACTCGATGCGCTGGACGAGCTCGCGGCGCGCTACTCGAACCTCGCCGTGGTCGACATCGGCGCGGTGGTGCGCCAGGTGCAGGGCGTGGTCGACCAATTGATCAGCGCGGTGCGCTTCCTCTTCCTCTTCACCCTCAGCGCCGGCCTGCTGGTCCTCTATTCGGCGCTGGTCGCGACCGAGGACGAGCGCCGCCGCGAGGCCGCCGTAATGCGCGTCTA
The DNA here is from genome assembly GCA_034668045.1 of Betaproteobacteria bacterium. Taxonomy (GTDB): domain Bacteria; phylum Pseudomonadota; class Gammaproteobacteria; order Burkholderiales; family SG8-39; genus SCGC-AG-212-J23. Next base: position 443 of record JAXDQC010000073.1, read on the forward strand.
CGGCGCTTCGCGCGCACAGGTCGCGGGTAGTCAGCGCGCCGAGTTCATCACCATGGGTATCCTCGCCGGCATCCTCGCTACGCTCGGCGCCGCGATCATCGGCGAGGTCATCGCCTTGCGGGTCTTCGAGCTCGACCTGCCACCGAGCCTCGGCTTGTGGATCGCCGGCCCGCTCGCCGGGGTCGCGCTGCTGTCGCTCAACGCCTGGCTGTCGGCGCGCAAGGTGCTGCGCGCGTCTCCGGCGCTCACGTTGAGGGATTCGGCGTAACTGTATTAATATACAGCATGGTCGAAATCCTCCTGGTTTTGACTTTGCTTGTTGCCGCGTCGACCGCGGGGCTGCTGGCGCTGTTTCTCATGCGCGCCAGGAGCGCCGAGCGCGAGGCGCGCGAGGAGCTTTCGCGAGGCCTGGCGACATTCAGCCAGACACTGACCAACCAGATGGGCTCTACCGCGACGGTGCAGAACGCCCAGTTCGAGACCCTGCGTGGCGCCGTCGAGCAGCAGCTCGGGCGGATTCAGCAGGACAACGCGGCGAAGCTCGAGCAGATGCGCCAGACCGTGGACGAAAAGCTGCACGCCACGCTGGAGAAGCGCCTGTCGGAATCGTTCAAGCAGGTGTCCGATCGGCTCGAGCTCGTGCACAAGGGTCTCGGCGAGATGCAGACGCTCGCCGCTGGGGTGGGCGACCTCAAGCGCGTGCTCTCCAACGTAAAGACGCGCGGCGTCTTCGGCGAAGCGCAGCTGGCGGCGCTCCTTGAGCAGGTGATGGCGCCGGAGCAATACGAGAAGAACGTGGCGACCCGTCCGGGATCGCGCGAGCGCGTGGAGTTCGCGATCAAGCTGCCCGGCAACGGCGGCAACCCTGTGCTGCTTCCGATCGACGCCAAGTTCCCCCTGGAAGACTACCAGCGGCTCCAGGCCGCGCAGGAAGCCGGCGATTTGCTGGCGGCGGAACTAGCGGGAAAGGCGCTCGAGGCGCGGGTCAAGCTGGAAGCGAGAAGCATCGCCGAGAAATACGTCGAGCCGCCCAATACGACCGATTTCGCATTGCTCTATCTGCCGTTCGAAGGACTGTTCGCCGAAGTCCTTCGTCGGCCCGGCCTGTTCGACCATATCCAGCGGGAGTGGCGCGTGACGATCTGCGGCCCGACCAACCTGCTCGCCTATCTCAACAGCCTGCAGATGGGCTTCCGCACGCTGGCGATCCAGCAGCGTTCTTCCGAAGTGTGGAAGGTGCTCGGCACCGTCAAGTCGGAGTTCGGCAGGTTCGCCGAGGTGCTGGCGAATACGAAGCGGCAGCTTCAGACCGTCGCCAACACCATCGATCAGGCGGAGGTCCGTACGCGCCAGATCGAGCGCAAATTGAAAGACGTCGAGGTTGTGCCCGGCGCCGAGGCGGTGCAGGAAGACCTGCAGCTCGAAGAAAAGCCCATCGCGGCCATCCGGCCTGTAGTCAAGTAACGACAGCGCCGAATGGCGCTGCGACATCGCCGAGGGCGCGCCGCGGCGTAAAATCCCGGAGGGGGAAAGAGAGTTTTAAAGGGGGGATGGAGACGCCTTGCCATTCTCGCTGCGCTTTGTCGTACCTCTTGCCCTCGCTCTGGCGGCGATTGCCTACGCGGTGGTGCCGCTCGTCGATCGTTTGACCTTCCAGTGGTTCGTGCGCGATCTCGACGCGCGCGGCGCGCTCATCGCGCAGACCGCGCAGGAGCCGCTCGCCGAGCTGATGAGCGAGCCGCGCGTCGCGAAGGCGCGCGTGCTGCGCTACTTCGACCGCATCATGCAGGGCGAGCGCATCTATGGCCTCGCCTTCTGCGACCGCGCCGGCAAGCTGGTCTATGCCACCAGCCACTTTCCGCAGCCCGTGCGCTGCCCCGGCGCCGGCGAGCGCTCGCCGGCGCGCAGCTACGTGCTGCAGCTCGCCGACGGGCCGCTGCATATCTGGGTGAACCCGATCGCCGCCGACGGTGCGCAGCTCGGCGACCTGATGATCGTGCACGACATGAGCTTCGTGCAGCGCCGCAGCGCCGACACGAAGAAGTACGTGCTGATCCTTTTCGCCGGCATCGCCCTCGTGGTTGCGCTGATCACGATGCTGATCGCCGAGATCAGCTGGCGCGGCTGGGTGGCGGGCGTGAAGGCGCTGCTCTCGGGCGAGACGCTGCTGCGCTCGCCGCTCGGCCTGAAGGGCACGGCGCCGGAGCTGCGGCCGATCGCGCGCGACCTGCAGGCGCTGGTGCGCGACCTCGAGGCCGAGCGCCACGCGCGCGACGAAAGCCAGACGGTCTGGGGGCCTGACGCGCTGCGGCGCATCCTGCGCCAGGACCTGAAGGGCGACGAGATCATGATCGTCTCGAACCGCGAGCCCTACCTGCACGTGCGGCGCAAGGACAACGTGGTCGAGATCCAGCGGCCGGCGAGCGGCCTCGTTACCGCGCTCGAGCCGGTGATGCGCGCCTGCTCCGGCACCTGGATCGCGCACGGCGCCGGCTCGGCCGATCGCGACACCGTGGACGAGAACGACCACGTGATGGTGCCGCCGGAGCGGCCTTCATACCGTATCCGCCGGGTGTGGCTGTCGGAAGAGGAGGAGAAGGGCTACTACTTCGGCTTCGCCAACGAGGGTCTGTGGCCGCTCTGCCACATCGCGCACACGCGGCCAACTTTCCGCGCGCCGGACTGGGAGTATTACAAGACCGTCAATCAGCGCTTCGCCGAAGTGGTCGTCGACGAGGCGCGCACCGAGGACCCGATCATCCTTGTGCAGGATTACCACTTCGCGCTGCTGCCGCGCATGATCCGCGAGCGGCTGCCGCGCGCGACCATCATCACCTTCTGGCACATCCCCTGGCCGAACCCGGAAGCTTTCGGCATCCTGCCGTGGCGCGAGGAGGTGCTCGACGGCATGCTCGGCTCGTCGATCCTCGGCTTCCACACGCAGTTCCACTGCAACAACTTCTTCGATACCGTCGACCGCTACCTCGAGGCGCGGGTCGACCGCGAGACCTTCAGCATCTCGTACGGCGGCAACCTCACCGAGGTGCGACGCTACCCGATCTCGATCGAATGGCCGCCCGCCGCGCTGCAGGTGCAGCTGCCGGTCGCGGACTGCCGCAAGCAGGTGCGCGAGCGCCTTGGCATCGCTCCCGACGTGCGCATCGGCGTCGGCGTCGACCGGCTGGACTACACCAAGGGCATCCTCGAGCGCCTGAATTCCGTCGAGCGCCTGCTCGAGCTCGAGCCGCGCTGGGTGGGCAAGTTCTCGTTCGTGCAGGCGGCGGCGCCCTCGCGCGCCTCGCTCGAGGACTACCAGAACCTCGACACCAAGGTGCGCGCGCTCGCCGAGCGCATCAACAAGCGCTTCGGCCGGCCAGGCTACCTGCCGATCGTGCTGGCGATCGAGCACCACGACGCGGCGCGCGTCTACGAGATCTACCGAGCCGCCGATCTCTGCTACGTCTCCAGCCTGCACGACGGCATGAACCTGGTGGCGAAGGAGTTCGTCGCCGCGCGCGACGACGAGCAGGGCGTGCTGCTGCTGTCGCAGTTCACCGGCGCGGCGCGCGAGCTGACCGAGGCGCTGATCGTCAATCCCTACGACCTCGAGCAGACCGCGGCGGCGATGCACGTAGCCCTCACCATGTCGCCCGAGGAGCAGCGCGCGCGCATGCGCACCATGCGTCACCTGGTGCAGGAGTTCAACGTCTACCGCTGGGCGGGCCGCATGCTGGTCGACGCGGCGCGCATGCGTCACCGCAAGCGCGTGTTAGCCCGCGTCGGCAGCGCGCGCCGCGCGGCGGGCTAGCGATGCCGCCCTGTTCATCGCGCTGGGCGTTCTTCCTCGATATCGACGGCACCCTCCTTGATATCGCCGAGACGCCCGATGCCGCGGAAGCCGGTCGGCGCGAGAAGGCGCTGGTGCAGAAGCTGCACCGCGCTGCCGGCGGCGCGCTCGCCCTGGTCAGCGGCCGCTCGCTCGAGACGATCGACGAGCTGTTCGCGCCTTTGAAAGTCGCGGCGGCCGGCCAGCACGGCGTCGAGCGGCGCGATGCGCGCGGCCGCGTGCACCGCGGCAGCTATCCGCGCAGCCGCCTGCAGCGCGCCGCCGAGTCGGTGCGCGATTTCGCCGCCGCTCACGACGGGCTGGTGTTCGAGGACAAGGGCGCGAGCTTCGCGCTGCACTATCGCCTTGCGCCGGCGCTCGAGCAGGCCGCCTGCAGCGTGGTGCGCAAGGCCGCCGCCAGCCTCGGCAACTGGGTCGAGGTGCAGGTCGGGAAGATGGTGATCGAGCTCAAGCCGGCCGGGCGCGACAAGGGCATGGCGATCGAGGAGTTCCTGCGCGAAGCGCCGTTCGCCGAGCGCACGCCGGTGTTCATCGGCGACGACCTTACGGACGAAGACGGCTTCCGCGTCGTCAACCGCGCCGGCGGCCACTCGATCAAGGTGGGGGAGGGGAAGACGCAGGCGCGCTGGCAACTCGCCGATCCGAGCGCGGCGCGCGCCTGGCTCGAGCAGTGCGTGTCAGTCCGCTGAGAGCGCCTTCCTGATCAGGGACAGGTCCCTGACGAGGTGCTTGAACGCCTCTTCCTTCTCCTCTTCGTCGCGCAGGCGTAGGAGCGCCGACGGATGCAGGGTGGCGAAGACATGAGGTGCGAGCGGGCTGTCGACGAACCGGCCGCGCTGCACCGAGACTTTGAAGTCCTTGCTGATCACCGCCCTGGCGGCGGTCGAACCGAGACAGGCGATGACGTGCGGCTTGACCGTGGCAATCTCGCGCTCGAGCCACTGGTGGCAGGCATCGATCTCGCGCTGCGCCGGTGTCTTGTGCAGGCGACGCTTGCCGCGCAGTTGCCACTTGAAGTGCTTGACGACGTTCGTGACGTAAAGATGCCCGCGGTCGATGCCTGCAGTCTCGAGGGCGCGGTCGAGCAGCCGCCCCGCGGGACCGACGAAGGGCAGGCCTTTCTTGTCCTCCTCGTCGCCCGGCTGCTCGCCCACCAGCATGACGCGGGCATGCGGGTCGCCGGCGCCGAAGACCGTCTGGGTCGCGTTCGCCCACAGCGGGCAGTCCCGGCACTTGCGCGCGTTCTCGCGCAACGTCTTCAGCCGCTCGGCCATCCCCACTTAGAATCATCGACTTGAAAAAGATTGCAGTCCTGACGAGCGGCGGCGACGCCCCCGGCATGAACGCCGCGGTGCGCGCCGTTACGCGCGGCGCATTGGCGCGGGGCTGGGAAGTGTTCGGCGTTCGCAACGGCTATGCCGGCCTGCTGGCCGACACCCTGGAGCAGCTCCAGGCCCGCAACGTCGGCGGCATCATCCAGTCGGGCGGCACGGTACTCGGCAGCGCCCGCTGCCCGGAATTCGCCGAGCCTGCCGGCCGCGCCAGGGCGCTTGCCAACCTGAAAGGCAGGAAGGTGGAGGCGCTGGTCGTCATCGGCGGCAATGGTTCGCAGTCGGGCTCCGCCAGCCTTGCGCGCGAAGGCTTCCCGGTCGTCGGCGTGCCCTCGACGATCGACAACGACCTCTATGGCAACGATGTCAGCATCGGCTGCGACACCGCGATCAACATCACCCTGGAGGCGATCGACCGCCTGCGCACCACCGCCTCGTCGCACCAGCGCGCCTTCGCGGTCGAGACCATGGGCCGCAACTGCGGCTATATCGCTCTCATGTCCGGGATCGCCGGCGGTGCCGAGGTCATCGCGCTGCCCGAAAGCGAGCTAAGTCCCGAGGACGTCGCCGAGCGGCTGCGCGCCGCCTACAAGCGCGGCAAGACCCACGCGCTCGCGGTCATCGCCGAGGGCGCGAAGTGCGGCGTGCACGAGCTGATGGAGTACTACGGCAAGCACCGCAAGTCGATCGGCTTCGACCTGCGCGTCACGCGCCTGGGCCATGTGGTGCGCGGCGGCATCCCGAGCGCCGCCGACCGCGTGCTCGCCACGCGCCTCGGCGCGGCGGCGGTCGACACGCTGGGGGGCGGCAAGCACGGCGTGCTGGTCGGGATCGTCAAGGGCGACGTGCACGCGACGCCGCTGGTCGAAATCGCTGGCAAAATGCGCCCCGCCGACGCGAGCCTGCTCGAGCTCGCGCGGGTGATGGCGATCTAGGTGGCGTAGATCTTGTTGATCCCGGTCGTGACCCGGGATGCCGGCACGCCGTACAGATGCAGCGACACGACCGGCGTGCGACCGGCATTCGAGACCCGGTGGATGATCTTCTGCTCGAGGTCGCGGTCGGCGAGCTGGCCGGCGCGATAGATCGCCGTCTTGGTCCGGAAGAGCGAAGCATCGAACTGCTCCTCGGTCAGCTCGCCCTCGACGATGCCGTAGACGCACCAGACATGGTGGCCGTGCATCGAGCTCACCTGGCCGGGAAGCCAGGTGATGGCGGTGACCACGAAGCGATCGCCGGGATCGACGTACAGGAGATGGCGCATGTAGCCCTTCGGGTCGCCGACGCGGTGCTCGGGCCGCAGCCAGGTCGGCAGGCGCAGCGCGACGTTCAGCGTCTCCTCGACCTCGGCAAAGTCCTGGTTCGAGGCCGCTCGCGCGAGGCGGGCGAGCGCGGGGTGGATGGGATTCACGCCAGCCCTTCGAACAGTTGCACGCTTACCGTCTCGCCGGCCTTCACCGCGCCGCGCTCGTGCTCGAGGACGATGAAGCAGTTCGCCTCTGACATCGAGCGCAGCACCCCCGAGCCCTGCTGGCCGGTGGTGCGGACCTTCCATTGGGCCTGCTCCTGGAACACAACGCCTCTCTGATACTCGGTGCGGCCGGGAACTTTCCGGATGTTTTCCGAAGAGACTGCCGTCAGAGCGGGAAGCAGGGTGTCGGTTCTGCCGGAGAGATGCAGCAAGGCGTCGCGCACGAACGCGTAGAAGGTCACCATCACCGCCACCGGGTTGCCCGGCAGGCCGAACAGGTACGAGCTGCCGATCTTGCCGAAGGCCATGGGGCGACCCGGCCGCATGGCGATCTTCCAGAACAGCACCTCGCCGAGCTTCGCCATCATCTGCTTGATGAAATCCGCCTCGCCGACGGACACGCCGCCGGTGGTAATGATTGCGTCCTGCTGCGAAGCAAGAACAAAGGCTTTTTCGAGCGCGGCGGGATCATCGCGCACCACGCCGAGGTCGATGATTTCGACGCCCAGGCGCGAGAGCATGCCGTGCACCGTGTAGCGGTTGGAGTCGTAGACCTCGCCGTCCTTGAGCGGCGCGCCGATCGACGCCAGCTCGTCGCCGGTGGCGAACAGAGCGACGCGAAGCCGGCGCTTGACCTTCACTTCGCCGATACCGAGGGAGGCGATCAGTCCCAGTTCCGCGGGCCGCAGCCACTTGCCTTTCCCCAGCACGGGTTTCCCTTGCTGCAGATCCTCACCTGCATAACGCACGTTCTGTGCGCGCTTCTGCCCGGGCGGGACGACGATTTTCCCCGCTTCCTTCCTGACGATTTCCTGGATGACGATCGTGTCGGTTCCCTCGGGCATCACCGCGCCGGTCATGATGCGCACGCACTCGCCCGCGCCGACGCTGCCGGAGAAGGGCTTGCCGGCGAGCGCCGTGCCGATTTCTTTCAGGGGCCTGTCGAGATCGGAGAAACGAACTGCGTAGCCGTCCATCGCCGAGTTGTCGTGCGCGGGGACGTTGATCCTCGGCACGATCTCCTCGGCAAGAACGCGCCCCAGGGCTTCCCGGACGGGAACGGATTCGACTGGCGACACCGGCGTGATGCAGGCGAGGATCGCCGCGCGCGCTTTGTCGACGTGCAGCGCGTCGGGGTCGTAGCCGTCGATGCAGCTCACCGTCTGCGCGAGGCTGGTCATGCGCCCTTCAGCTCCTCGAGGGTGTTGATATTGCGGAAGGCATCGGCCTCGTCGTCGAAAGGAACCTCGACCACCTTCAGCGCCGCGTACCACGCATCGATTTTCCGCCCGCCGGAAGAGAGGAAAGTTTCCAGGCTCTCGCGCACGTCGCGCTTCATCAGCGCGAACACCGGATGGGGTTGCGCACCGGTCTTCGCCACCGCGAGCTGATTGTCGCCCAGCGATCCCCCCAAGCGGGACACCAGATCGTTGGGCAGAAAGGGCGAGTCGCAGGGAACCGTCACGACCAGCGGATAGGTCGCGGCTTTCAGGCCGGCGTGCAGCCCGGCGAGCGGGCCGGCGAAGCCGCCGATCTCGTCGGGCGCGACGCGATAGCCGAACGCACGGTAGATCTCGAGGTTCTGGTTGGCGTTGATGACGATCTCGTCGACCTGCGGCTTGAGGCGCGCGATCGCCCACGCCACCATCGGCTTGCCGCGCAGCGGCTGCAGGCCCTTGTCGACGCCGCCCATGCGGCTACCCTTGCCGCCGGCGAGCACGATGCCGGTGACTTTCACGATGGCGCGCGAAAGTGCGACGGGGAAACGCCGAGCTCGCGGCGGAACATGGCGCTGAAGGCCGACGGGCTTTCGTAGCCGAGCTCGATTGCGACCTCCAGGATCGGGCGGCCCTCGGCGATCCAGCCAAGCGCGCGCAGCAGGCGCGCCCGGCGGCGCCACTCCGCGAAGCTCATGCCGGTGTGGCGCCGGAAATGGCGCGCCAAGGTGCGCGCGCTGAGCCCGCTCTTGCGCGCGATCTCCGCCAGCGTCGCGGCGTCGTCGGGCGTGTCGAGCAGCTTGCGGCAGATCGCGGCGAGCGGCGCGCTCTTCGGCATCGGCAGGTTGTAGGGCAGGCGGGGCAGCGAGCCCAGCTCATCGAGCAGCAGGCGCATGATGCGGCCCGCCGGCCCGCGCACGTCGTATTCGAGCGGCAGCTCGGTGGCGCGCAGGATCAGCTCGCGCAGCAGCGGCGTGACCTCGAGCACTTCGCAGGTCGCCGGCATGCGCGCGGCGGCCTCGCGGCTGATGTACAGGCTGCGCAGCTGCACCACGCCCTTCGTGGTGAGACGGTGGGCGACGGTCGGGGGCATCCACACCGCCCGCTGCGGCGGCACCACCCACGTCGCATCGCGTGTATCGACGGTCATCACGCCGCGCGCCGCGTAGACGAGCTGGAAGCGCGGATGGCTGTGCCAGTCGATCTCGTGGGAGGGCGGCAGGTCTCGCGCCAGGGCGACCACGGGCCGCGGCACAGCCATGAAGTCATTCGCGCGTCCGGCGCGCAGGGTAGCGGCTTGTCCCATTCGCGACAGGGATTGTCCGATGGTCGCGTGACGGACGCAAGGCGGGAGGTTAGGATGAGCCGATGGACTGGCGCAGGGGCGTGAGGGTAGTTCGGATCGATTCAATGGCGGAGGCGGCAGGAAGCCAAGGCGGGCGCGCCACGGCCTTCAACTTCGCTGGCAGCGGCGGACGCGAAACCTGGATCGGCACGTTCGCGCTTAAGCCGAACGCGAATACAGGCGCGCACCACCACGGCCGGCACGAAGTCGCCGTCTATGTCACGAGTGGCCACAGCGAGATACGTTGGGGAGATCGACTCGAGTTCGCCGCCCGTGTCGGCCCCGGCGATTTCGTCTACTTCGCGCCGAAGGTGCCGCACCAGGAGCGAAATCTCAGCGACAGCGAAGCGGTGGAATTCGTCGTGGTGCGCAGTGACAACGAAGCAATCAGGATGGACATTGCAGTTGCATCGGTAGAGCGACCGGAGGAAGTGTTCTGACAACCATGAAACGCGACTACCTCGTGCCCTTCATCAACCTCGGGCACCTGCTCGACCATCTGGTGATGCTGGTCTTCCCGACCGTGGTGCTCGCGCTCGGGCGCGAATGGGGCCGTCCGTACTCGGAGCTCCTGCCCCTCGCGCTCGGCGGCTTCATCGCCTTCGGCGCGTTCGCCATCCCCGCCGGCTGGCTCGCCGATCACTGGAGCCGCTACAAGATGATGGCGGTGTTCTTCTTCGGCATCGGCGGCGCGCTGTTTCTGACCGGTTTCGCCAGCACGCCCTGGCAGATCGCCGCCGGCCTGACGCTCACCGGCATGTTCGCCGCGATCTACCACCCGGTGGGCATCGCCATGCTGGTCGCTTCGCCGAAGAACCTCGGCATGGCGCTCGGCTGGAATGGGCTGTGGGGCAACCTCGGCCTCGCCTTCGCGGCGATCGTCTCGGGCGCGCTGATGGATCTGTGGGGCTGGCGCACCGCCTTCTTTATCCCGGGGATCGCCTCGATGGCGGCGGGCGTCGCGTTCCTGGTTCTGGTGCCGGACCCCGGCCCGGTGGCGAAGAAGTCGAAGACCATCGGCCTGCACCTCGACACGCGCACCATGGCGCAGATCTTCGCCATCCTGCTCATTGCCACCGCCTGCGGCGGCGTGATCTTCAACTCGACCACGGTGGCGATGCCGAAGATCTTCGACGAACGCCTGAGCGCTCTCACGCAGACCAACGTCGGCATCGGCGCGCTGGTCGCGGTCGTCTATTCGGTGGCGGCCTTCGCGCAGGTGCTGATGGGCACGCTGATGAGCCGCTACGAGATGAAGCCCCTGATGATCGGCGTCGGCCTGGCGCAGATCCCGCTGCTCTTCGCCGCGGCGACGCTCGACGGCTGGCCGATGCTGGTGGTCGCGCTGCTCATGATGATGGCGATCTTCGGCCAGATTCCGCTCAACGACGGCATCGTCGGCAAATACGTCGCCGACGAATACCGCGCGCGCGTTCTGTCGGTGCGCTACGTCGTTTCCCTGGGCGTCGCGTCGATCGCGGTGCCGATGATCGCCGTGCTGCACCGGAGCGAGGGCGGCTTCCGCAACGTCTTCCTGGTGCTGGCGGCGCTCGCCTGCGCGGTGTTCGTCTCGGCGCTCTTCTTCCCCTCGCGCGACCGGATTACGCGAGTGCCGTCGGCTGCGGCGACAACCTGACCAGCCTTTCCTTGCCGGTGAACGCGAGGTAGTGCCGGCCGCTGGCGCGGCCGAGCATGGTCATGCCGACCTTCTTCGCGATCTGGTGGCCCATGTGGGTGAGCCCCGAGCGCGAGACGAGGAACGGGATGCGCATCTGCGCGCACTTGATCACCATCTCCGAGGTCAGCCGGCCGGTGGTGTAGAACACCTTGTCCGAGCCGTCGATCGCGTCGAGCCACATGAAGCCTGCGATCGCGTCGACCGCGTTGTGGCGGCCCACGTCCTCGACGAACATGAGGATCTCGCCCGCGGTGGTGGCGAGTGCGCAGCCGTGCACCGCACCCGACTGCTTGTAGATGGTCTCGTGCTTGCGCACCCTCTCCAGCAATACGAACAGATCGGTATCGCTCAGCGTCACATCGTTCCTGAGCTTGATCGTGTCGATCTCTTCCATCAGGTCGCCGAATACCGTGCCCTGGCCGCAGCCGCTGGTCACGGTGCGCTTGCCGATGGTCAGCTCCTTCTTGTGCGCGGTGACCACCGCGGCCGAATCGGTTTCCCAGTCCACCTGCACCGATTCGATCTCGTCGATCGAGTCGACCAGCCGCTGGTTGCGCAGGTAGCCGATCACGAGCGCCTCGGGCGCGTGGCCGAGGGTCATGACGGTGACGATCTCGCGGTTGTCGACGTAGAGGGTCAGGGGATGCTCGCCGGCGATCGACGTCGGCACCATCTCGCCGCGCTCGTTGTAGGCCTCGACCTCGTACGTCGCCGGCTTGGCTGCGTTCGTGAGGATCGGCTTAGCCACCGATGTATGACATTTCCACTTTTTTAGCTTTTGCCGTCTCGGCCGTCCTGACTTCGGAGTAACGGTCGTCGCGCACCTGCCACACCGCGGCGATCTGGTTGCGGATCTCATCGTCGGAGGCGCCGCCGCGCAGCAGCGATTTCAGGTCATGGCCCGACTGCGCGAACAGGCAGGTGTAGAGCGATCCTTCGGTCGAAAGCCGCATGCGGTTGCAGGTGGCGCAGAACGCCTGCGTCACCGAGGAGACGACGCCGATCTCGCCCGCGCCGTCGACATAGCGCCAGCGCTCCGCGACCTCGCCGGCGTAGTTGGCGCCGACCGGCTCGAGCGGCCAGCGCTCGGAGATGCGCCGCACCACCTCGGCGGAGGGCACGACGTCGTCCATGCGCCAGCCGTTGGTGCTGCCCACGTCCATGAACTCGATGAAGCGGACGATGTGGCCGCTGCCGCGCCAGCGCTCGGCCATCGCGACGATGCCGCCGTCGTTGACGCCGCGCTTCACCACCATGTTGATCTTGACCGGCTCGAGGCCGGCGGCAGCAGCCGCGTCGATGCCCTCGATTACCTTGGCGACCGGGAAATCGGCATCGTTCATGGCGCGAAAGGTGGCTTCGTCGAGCGAGTCGAGGCTGACGGTGACGCGATTGAGCCCGGCGCGGGCAAGGGCATTCGCCTGCTTCGCGAGCAGCGAGCCGTTGGTGGTGAGAGTAATTTCTACATTCAGGCCCTGCAGCATCGCGATCAGGCGGTGCAGGTCGCGGCGCACCAGCGGCTCGCCGCCGGTGAGGCGGATCTTCTCCACGCCCAGGCCGACAAAGACACGCGCGAGGCGGGCGATCTCCTCGAAGCTGAGGATCGCGTCGTGCGGCAGAAACTTGTAGCCGGCGTCGAACACTTCGCGCGGCATGCAGTAGGTGCAGCGGAAATTGCAGCGGTCGGTCACCGAGATGCGCAGGTCGCGCATCGGCCGGCCGCGCGTGTCCGCGAGCGGGCCGCCGGCGAAAGCCGGCGCTGCGGCGCGAGCGCCGCTCATCCGAATCGGAATGACCTTCGTCACCATGGTGTTTTTGCCTGAAAAATCATAGCAGATACGGCGTATAGTTCGGGCCGTGGAAAAGCCGCGATTTTCGCTTGCGGTAGTGATGCAGCGCCGCGCCTCGCAAAGCCGGTGGGTCGATCACATCTGGGAACCGTGGGGCGTGCTGTCCGGATATGAGGGCGAGAGCGCGCCACGTCAACTGGTGGACGAGCCGAGCGTCGCGCAATTCATCCATCCCGGCTTCGAGCTGTTGCTGCACAAGGACGAGATCGAGGGCTACTACATGAACGTCTCGGCGCAGGATCCCCGTGTCTTCGTGCTCTGGCGCATGGAAGGCGAGGCCGCGCTGCCGCTACAGCTGACCGTCAGCACGGACGAAGCCGCCCGCTGGCTCGACGGCGGGCACTCCGTCGACGGGGTGGCGATGCCGCCGGAGATCTTTGCCTGGGTCGGCGGCTACGTGGAGGAGAACTATCGTCCGGAGCCGAAGAAGCGCATCAAGCCGCGCTCCTTCCAGCACCCGAAGGACCGCGCCTAGCGATGGCCGAAGATTTTCTTCGCCGCTGGTCGCGTCTCAAGCACGAGCAGACCGCCGAGAAGCCGTCGGAAAAGCCCGTGGATAAGAAAGAGGCGGAAGCGCCGGCGCCGCCGTTGCCGCCGGTCGACAAGCTGACGCCCGAGTCGGATTTCAGCCCGTTCATGCAACCCAAGGTCGAGGATTCGCTGCGCCGCGCGGCGCTGAAGAAGCTGTTCAACGATCCGCACTTCAACATCCCCGATCCGTTCGAGGCTTACTCGGGCGACTGGACCGGCGGCGAGCCGATCCCGCCCGAGATGCTGGCGACGCTCAATCAGGCGAAGACGCTGCTGTTCGACAAGCAGCACGAAGAGCAGGAGCAGGCCGGGGCGGAAGAGAAGAGCGAAGAGAAGATCGAAGCGAAGATCGAAGACAAGGCCGAACGGACAGCCGATGAGCCTCGACGGCAAGACGCTTAAGGTCTGCAGCTGCAACCGCACCGTCGCGCTCGACGCGAAGGCGCTGGCGGCTGCGCTGAAACTGAAGGCGCCGCTGCAGGTGCACGACCAGCTCTGCCGGCGGGACGCGGGCGCGTTCCAGGCGGCGCTCGGCGAGCCGGACGTCATCGTCGCCTGTACGCAGGAGGCGTCTCTCTTCGGCGAGCTGGCCGCCGGCGCCGGCTCGCAGGCAAACGTGCGGTTCGTGAACGTGCGCGAGGCGGCCGGCTGGTCGGGCGAGCGCGCGAAGACCATGCCGAAGATCGCCGCGCTGGTGGCGATGGCGGCGCTGCCCGAGGCCGAGCCGGCGCCCGCGGTCGAGTTCAACTCCTCCGGCCAGGTCCTCATCGTCGGTCCCGCGGCCGCCGCGCTCCCCTGGGCCGAGCGGCTGGGGGAGCAGCAGGACGTCAGCGTTCTGGTCACCGACAGCCGCGGCGGCGAGCTGCCGCTCGAGCGCCGCTACCCGGTCTGGTCGGGAAAGGTGACGAGCCTCAGCGGCTGGCTCGGCGCCTTCGAGGTCGAATGGCGGCAGGAGAATCCGATCGACCTCGAGGTCTGCACGCGCTGCAATGCCTGCGTGCAGGCCTGCCCGGAGCAGGCGATCGACTTCAGCTACCAGATCGACCTCGACAAGTGCAAGTCGCACCGCGCCTGCGTGAAGGCGTGCGGCGCCATCGGCGCGATCGATTTCTCGCGCGCCGACACGGCGCGCAAGGAAAGCTTCGATATCGTCCTCGATCTCTCGCGCCAGCCGCTGGTGCGCACCGGCGAGCTGCCGCAGGGCTACCTCGCGCCGGGCGACGATCCGCTGGAGCAGGCGCTGGCGGCGCAGAAGCTCGGCTCGCTGACCGGCGAGTTCGAGAAGCCGAAGTTCTTCGCCTACAACGCGCGCATCTGCGCGCACAGCCGCTCGGGGCAGGAGGGCTGCAACCAGTGCATCGACGTCTGCTCGAGCGGCGCGATCCAGGCCGACGGCGACCATGTCAAGGTCGAGGCGCATCTCTGCGCCGGCTGCGGCGGCTGCGCAACGGTCTGCCCCTCGGGCGCCATGACCCACGCGTATCCGCGCGTACCGGACATGGGGATGCGCCTGAAGACCCTGCTGTCGACCTATCGGGAAGCCGGCGGCAGCGACGCCTGCATCCTGTTTCACGATGCTCGCGAAGGCCGCGCCGAGCTGCTGCGCCACGCGCGCCACGGCAAGGGCCTGCCGGCGCGCGTGATTCCGCTCGAGTGCTTCCACGCCGCGTCGGTCGGCATCGATTTGATGCTAGGCGCGCTGGCGTACGGCGCGAGCCAGGTGGTCGTCCTCTCGACCGAGCAAACCGCCGACGGCTACGTCGCTGCGCTGCGGCGACAGATGGGCTATGCCGAGACCATCGTCAATGCGCTCGGCTACGAGGGAAAGCATTTCTCCGTCATCGAGGATCTCGCCGACCTGTGGCAGCTCGCGCCCGCGGCCGGCGTCGCGAAGGCGGCGACGTTCAACCTGTCGCCCGAGAAGCGCACCACTCTCGACCTCGCGCTGGGCCACCTGGCGCGGCACGAGGAGAAAACCATCCCGCTGCCGGCCGGCGCGCCCTTCGGCGCCCTGACGGTGAACAAGCAGACCTGCACGCTCTGCAAGGCCTGCATCGGCGCCTGCCCGGAATCGGCGCTGATCGACGCGACCGAGACGCCCAGCCTGCGCTTCATCGAGCGCAACTGCGTGCAGTGCGGCCTGTGCGTGAACACCTGTCCCGAGAACGCGATCACGCTGATTCCTCGCCTGCTCATCGGTCCAAAAGCCAAAGAGGCCGTGACGCTGAACGAAGCCGAGCCGTTCAACTGCGTGCGCTGCGCCAAGCCCTTCGGCACGAAGCAGATGGTGGACAACATGCTGGGCAAGCTCGCCGGCCACTCCATGTTCGCCGGCGGCGTGCGGCGGCTGCAGATGTGCGGCGACTGCCGCGTCGTCGATATGATGGAAAACAAAAGCGAAACGACGATCTTCGACTACACGAAGCGATGAGCGGCGCGCAGCCGCTCAATTTCGTGCCGACGCTGCCTCCCGAGGAGGCGGCGCGCGCCAACCTCTACGGCGTGCTCGCGCGCCTTTTCTATGCGCCGCCCGACGAGCAGCTAATCTCCGAGCTGCAGCTCGGGCGTGATTCCGGCGCCGACGACGCTTCGCCGCTCGCTTCCGCCTGGCGCGCGATGATCGACGCCAGCCGCACTGCTTTTCCCGCCGCGCTCCGCGATGAACACACCCTGCTCTTCGTCGGCACGGGCAAATGCGAGGTCACCCCGTATCTCTCCAAGTACGTGCTGCGCCATACCAGCGACAGTCCGCTGGTCGAGCTGCGCCAGTTGCTCGACGCATGGGGAATTTCCAGGCGCGAAGGGGTGGCGGAATACGAAGACCACATCGCCGCCGTCTGCGAAACGATGCGATTTTCCATTGCAGTGCAACAACGGTCGCCGGAAGAGCAGAAACTGCTGTTCGATCGCTTTCTCTATCGCGGCGCGACGGTGTTTTGCAGTGCGGTAACCGCCTCGAAAGAAGCGCGTTTTTATCGTCTCGTTGCAAACTTCGCGCAAGCTTTCCTCGAAGTCGAAAAAAGCGCTTTCGAGATGATGGGATAAGCAGCAATCGAGAGTCATTCGCAACGCGGCGTCAAGTGTTGAGAACGATTCCTAACACCTCGTAAATCAATCTTGAATCAGCGGAATTTGGGGAGTACCTTCGCGTCTGTTTCGCCTGACCAAAAATGGTGCACGAGGAGGATGTCCATGACCGAGAAGAAAGCAAAACTTTCCCGACGCAACTTCCTTCTGGCCGTCGGCGCCGGCGGAGCCGCGACCGCGGCAGCGATCGTCGCCACGAAGAACACAAATTCTTCTGCAGAGCAGACAAGTAAAGACAAGCGTGCTACGCGCGGCTATCAGGTCAGCGAGCACGTGAATAACTACTACCGCACCACGAAGGTCTGAGGAGACCCGCCATGCTGCTCACCCGGAAAGCGACTTCCAGCGCTGCTCCGCAGAACCGGCTCGCCCGCGGTTTGTCCGGCGCGCTCGCCGGCACCATGGACCGCCGCACGTTCCTCAGGCGCTCGGGCATCACTGTTGGCGCAGGCGCGGTCGCCGCGCAACTGCCTTTCAACATGATCGGCGCCGCCGAGGCGAAGAATGAGGACAGCGGCAAGATCGAGGTGAAGCGCACGATCTGCACGCACTGCTCGGTCGGCTGCTCGATCGACGCGGTGGTCCAGAACGGCGTCTGGATCCGCCAGGAGCCGGTGTTCGACTCGCCGCTCAACCTCGGCGCGCACTGCGCCAAGGGCGCGTCGATCCGCGAGCACGGCATCGCGCACGACTCGCATCGCCTCAAATACCCGATGAAGCTCTCGGGCGGCAAGTGGCAAAAAATCAGCTGGGACCAGGCGTACGAAGAGATCTCGAAGAAGATGCTCGACATCCGCAAGGACAGCGGTCCCGACGCGCTGTTCGTGGTCGGCTCCTCGAAGCACAACAACGAGCAGGCGGAATTGCTGTGCAAGTGGGCGCGCCTCTGGGGCACCAACAACACCGACCACCAGGCGCGCATCTGCCACTCGACGACCGTCGCCGGCGTCGCCCAGACCTGGGGCTACGGCGCGATGACCAACTCCTACAACGATGAGCAGAATTCGAAGTCGCTGCTCTTCTTCGGCTCGAACGCCGCCGAGGCGCACCCGGTGTCGATGCTGCACACCCTGCACGCCAAGGAAAACGGCTGCAAGGTGATCGTCGCCGACCCGCGCTTCACCCGCACCGCGGCGAAGGCCGACCTGTACGTGCGCACCCGCTCCGGCGGCGACATCGCGTTCCTGTTCGGCGTCCTCCACCACGTGTTCAAGAACGGCTGGGAGGACAAGGAGTACATCCGCACCCGCGTCTACGGCATGGACCAGGTGAAGAAAGAGGTGATGGAGAAATGGACGCCGGCTAATGTTACCGAGGCGTGCGGCGTGCCGGAGGCCGAGGTCTACCAGGTCGCCAAGATCCTGGCCGAGAACCGCCCCGGTTTCATCATCTGGGCGATGGGCCAGACGCAGCACAACAACGCCAACGCGATCGTGCGTGCATCGAACATCCTCATGCTCGCGCTCGGCAACGTCGGCCGCTCGGGCGGCGGCTGCAACATCTACCGCGGCCACGACAACGTTCAGGGGGCGACCGACGTCGGCCCGAACCCCGACACGCTGCCCGGCTACTACCCGGTGGCGGTGCCCGGCTCCTGGGCACACTGGTCGAAGGTATGGAACGTCGACCTCGAGTGGCTGAAGAAGCGCTACGCCTCCGAGGCCATGATGGCCAAGCCCGGCATGACGGTCTCGCGCTGGATCGACGGCGTGATGGAGAAGAACGACGCGATCGACCAGGACCCGAACCTGCGCGCGATCATCTTCTGGGGCCATGCCCCGAACTCGCAGTCGCGCGGCCTCGACATGCTGAAGGCGATGGAGAAGCTCGACCTGATGGTCGTGATCGACCCGTATCCCTCGGCGAGCGCGGCGATGTTCGCCAAGGTGCGCAAGGACGGCGCCTATCTGCTGCCGGCCGCGACGCAGTTGGAGTGCGAAGGCTCGGTCACGGCGTCGAACCGCTCGCTGCAGTGGCGCGAGAAGGTGATCGAGCCGATGTTCGACTCGCGCACCGACCACATGATCATGTACCAGCTGGCGACCAAGCTCGGCTTCGGCGACCAGTTCATCGGCAAGAAGGATGGCAAGCAGCTCCTGCGTCTCGTGAAGGGCAAGGGCGGCGAGGAGCCGTCGATCGAGGACGTGCTGAGGAACGAGATCAACGCCGGCGCGTGGACGATCGGCTACACCGGCCAGTCGCCCGAGCGTCTGCAGGCGCACATGCGCAACCAGCATGTCTTCGACGTGAAGACGCTGCGCGCCAAGGGCGGCAAGGACGCGAAGACCGGCTACGACCTCACCGGCGACTACTACGGTCTGCCCTGGCCCTGCTACGGCACCGCGGCGATCAAGCACCCGGGCTCGCCGAACCTCTACGACACCTCCAAGCACCCGATGGACGGGGGCATGACTTTTCGCGCGCTGTTCGGCATGGAGAAGGACGGGGTCAACCTGCTGGCCGAGGACGGCGTCGCCTGCAAGGGCAGCGACATCACCACGGGCTACCCGCAGTTCGACCACGTGCTGCTGAAGAAGCTGGGCTGGTGGGATGAGCTCACCGACGCCGAGAAGGCGGCGGCCGAAGGCAAGACCTGGGCGAACGACCTCTCGGGCGGCATCCAGCGCGTGGCGATGAAGCACGGTTGCAGCGCCTTCGGCAACGCGAAAGCGCGCGCCGTGGTGTGGAACTTTCCAGACGCGATCCCGCAGCACCGCGAGCCGCTGTTCTCGCCGCGCCCGGATCTGGTCGCGAAGTACCCGACCCACGACGACGTGAAGGTGTTCTGGCGCCTGCCGACGCTGTTCAAGTCGGTACAGCAGGCCGCGGTGAAGGAGGGGATGCACACGAAGTACCCGCTGATCCTGACCAGCGGCCGCCTGGTGGAATACGAGGGCGGCGGCGAGGAGACGCGCTCCAATCCGTGGCTCGCCGAGCTGATGCAGGACAACTTCGTCGAGCTCAACCCGAAGACGGCCGCCGACCGCAGCATCCGCAACGGCGAGTACGTCTGGGTGAGCTCGCCGAGCGGCGCGCGCCTCAAGGTGAAGGCGAAGATCACCGAGAGCGTCGGCGCCGACACGGTGTTCATCCCGTTCCACTTCTCCGGCTGGTGGCAGGGCGAGGACATGCTGCCCTACTACCCGGAGGGCGCGGCCCCGATCGTGCGAGGCGAGGCGGTCAACACCGCCACGACCTACGGCTACGACCGGGTCACCATGATGCAGGAAACCAAGACGACGCTCTGTCAGGTCGCAAAGGCATAAGGGGATAGCCATGGCGAGAATGAAATTCCTGTGTGATGCCGAGCGCTGCATCGAGTGCAACGGCTGCGTAACCGCGTGCAAGAACGAGAACGAGGTGCCGTGGGGCGTGAACCGCCGCCGCGTCGTCACGATCAATGACGGCGTGGTGGGGGCCGAGAAGTCGATCTCGGTCGCCTGCATGCACTGCTCCGACGCGCCCTGCATGGCGGTCTGCCCGGTCGACTGCTTCTACAAGACCGACGACGGCGTGGTCCTTCACGACAAGGACCTCTGCATCGGCTGCGGCTACTGCTTCTACGCCTGCCCGTTCGGCGCGCCGCAGTTCCCGCAGGCGGGCGCCTTCGGCCTGCGCGGCAAGATGGACAAGTGCACGTTCTGCGCCGGCGGCCCGGAAGCCGACCGCAGCGCGGTCGAGTTCCAGAAGTACGGCCGCAACCGTCTCTCCGAGGGCAAGCTCCCCGCCTGCGCCGAGATGTGCTCGACGAAGGCGCTGCTCGGCGGCGACGGCGACGTGGTGGCGGACATCTATCGCGAGCGCGTCCTGCGCCGTGGCAAGGGCTCCGAAGTCTGGGGCTGGGGCACGGCCTACGGACCGGGCGCGCCGGGCGCTCAGCCTCCGGCGGCGCCGCAAGGACGCAAGTCGTGAAGGGCGCCCTCGCTTTGCTGGTGACGCTTGCCGTGCTCGCCGTGTCCGCCTGCGGCGAGCGCGAGCAGACCACCGAGTTCAAGCGCGGCAAATACCAGGGCAAGCCGGACTCCCCGTCCTGGAGCAACGCGCCACTCGCCTACGAGAGCGGCAAGTGGACGCAAGGCGACCGCGCGAGCTGGGAGGAGAGCATCAAGAACCGCCAGCTCGCGCAGCACGAGCACAAACGCATCTACCAGTGATCACGTAGGGCGGCCCGGTAAAACGGAGGTGTAGATGAGGATTCTTTTTGTGCTATTCGCGCTCCTGTTCGCCGGTATCGCGGGCGCGCAGACCGCCGACCAGAAAAGCCAGCAGGAGCGGCAGGTTACCCAGCCCGGCAACAACGCGCCGGTCATGCGCGAGATCAAGAGCGGCGAGAAGCAGTACACCAGCGTTCAGGGCCGCGAGACCGACGTGCTGGTGCAGCCGCCTGCGCGCTTCCTCGGCCAGAAGGCGATGGTCACCGCGGGAGAAGCCTGGCGGCAGTTCCGCAATGGGCCGGTGACGTTCGTCGGCGGCTGGCTGGTGGTGCTCGTCCTCCTGATCATCGCCGCCGTGTACTTCGGCAAGGGTCCGGTGAAACTGCACGACCGGCTGAGCGGAAAGCTGATGCGCCGCTTCAGCAGCTTCGAGCAGGTGGTGCACTGGTCGACGGCGATCAGCTTCTGCATCCTCGGCCTGTCGGGCCTGATCATGCTGTTCGGCAAGCACGTGCTGCTGCCGGTGATGGGCTACACGCTGTTCGCCTGGCTGACGTCGCTCGGCAAGAACCTGCACAACTTCATCGCACCCCTTTTCATCGTCTCGGTGATCGCGATGGTATGCATCTGGCTGCGCGACAACCTGCCGAAGTCCTACGACTGGCAATGGTTCCGCCGCGCCTGGGGATTTTTCATGCGCGGCGAGCACATCCCGTCGGGCCGCTTCAACGCCGGCGAAAAGGCCTGGTTCTGGGGCGGCGTCGTGGTGCTGAGCATCATCGTTTCCTGGAGCGGCGTGATCCTGCTGTTCCCCAATTTCGACCAGACGCGCGCCGTCATGCAGGACGCGTGGATCGTTCACGCCTCGGCGGCGCTGATCTACATCACCATTTCGTTCGGCCACATCTACATGGGCACCATCGGCGTGGAGCACACCTACGGCAACATGCGCACCGGCTTCACCGACGAGACCTGGGCGCGCGAGCACCATGAGTACTGGTACAACGAGGTCAAGCTGGCAGAACGCTCGGCCCCGGGTGGCGCCGTGCCTGCCGGCGCACCGCACATGAAGGAGAAATCATGAAAACCCTGATTGCCCTGCTCGCCGCGGGTCTCGCGGCGGGCTTCATCGCCGCCTCGCACGCCAAGCTGCCGGCCGCGGCGCCTAAGAGCGACGTCGAGAAAAAAGCCGAGGCCGACAAGGCCGCAGCCGCCAAGACGAAAGAAGGCGACGAGCTCGCCAAGGCGCAGGATAAGGCGGTGGCGAACTACAAGAAGCGTCATCCCGCAACGATGAGCGGCAAGAAGAAATGAGGCCCCAGATGAGGCTGCTCCTGACCCTGGTCACCGCGCTCGCCGCCGGCTGCGGCATGATGGGCATCGGCGGAGGCCCGAGCGCCACCGCCAGCCTGCAACCGACGAAAGGCAGCAAGGCGGCTGGCACGGTCAAGTTCACGCAGTCGGGAGACAAGGTGCGCGTCGCCGGCGAGGTCACCGGTTTGCGCCCGGGCCAGGAGCACGGCTTCCATATCCACGAGGCCGGCGACTGCAGCTCCGGCGACGGCATGAGCGCCAAGGGGCACTTCAATCCGCAGGGCAAGCCGCACGGCAATCCGGGCACCGCGCAACGGCACGCCGGCGACATGCCCTCCTTGAAGGCCGATGCCAACGGCACCGCCAAGGTCGATACCACGCTGGACATCATCACGGTCTCGCCCGGGCCGACCAGCGTAGTCGGCAAGGGCCTGATCGTTCACGCCAGCCCCGACGACTACAAGACGCAGCCCACCGGCAACGCCGGCGCGCGGCTCGCTTGCGCCGTCATCCAGGGCAGCTAGACAGAACCTGCAGGAGGAGGAGGTCGAAAGGGCGCCTTGGGGCGCCCTTTCGTTTTAGGCGCCCTCGGCGAGGACCAGACGCCCGCGCGAAGCTTTCTGACGCAGAGTGATGAGCGGCGCGTACTCCGGCGAGCGGTACCACTTCTGCGCCTGCTCGTAGGACGGAAACTCGAGCAGGACCATGCGCTTTGGCGCAGCGCCTTCGAGCGCTTCGGCCTTGCTGCCGCGAACGAGGAATCGGCCGCCGTACTTGGTGATCGTAGCGAGCACCTGCTTGCGATAATCGTCGTAGACGGCCGGGTCTGTGATTTCGATTTCACCAATGACGTAGGCGTTCATGAAAGCAATCGTACAGCGATTCCCAGGCCGGCCATGATGAGCACGAGCTCGATCAGGCCGCGGCGCAGCACGAACGCCAGGAACGCGGCGACCAGCGCGAGCGCGACCGACCGCAGGTCGACGAGCACGTGCATGGCGAACCACACAGTGAGATTGAGGATGACGCCGACGACGGCGGCGGTGATCGCGGCAAGCGCGCCCGACAGCCGCGAGTTGCCGCGCAACTGCTCCACGAACGGCGCGCCGGCGAAGATCAGCAGCATCGGCGGCACGAAGGTCACCCAGGTGGTCAGCGCCGAGCCGAGCACCGCCGCGCCCAGCGGCGAGAACGGCTCGGGGTTGCGCCAGGCGCCGAGGAAGCCGACGAACTGCGTCACCTTGATCAGCGGCCCGGGCAGGGTCTCGGCGAAGCCCAGGCCGTCGACCATCTCCGGCGCGCTCATCCAGCCGTAGTTTTCCACTGCCTGCTGCGCCATGTAGGCGAGCAGCGCGTAGGCACCGCCGAAGCTGACGGTCGCGAGCTTGGAGAAGAACAGGCCGATGTCCACCATCACGTGCTGCGGGCCGAGCATGAGGGCCGCCAGCGCGACTGGCGTCCACCAGAGGACGAGGCCGATTCCAACGGTGAGCGCCGCTCGCCGCCAGCGCCCCGGCACCGGCGTGGAAGGCGCAACCGTGCCCTTGGTGGGGGTGGTGAAGAAGCCGGCCGCCGCGGCGAGCACGACGATGAGCGGAAACGGCAGTTCGAGAAAGAAAATACCGATGAACGCGAGCGCCGCCAGCGCGACGAGGAGGCGCGTCTTGAGCGCACGGCGGCCGATGCGGATCAGCGCTTCGACCACGATCACCAGCACCGCCGCCTTGATGCCGAACAGCGCGCCCTCGACCACCGGGATGCCCTGGCCGAGCACATAGAGCAGGCTGACAGCGAGCATGACAAACGCGCCGGGCAGCACGAACAGGATGCCGGCGACGAGGCCGCCGCGCGTGCCGTGCAGCAGCCAGCCGATGTAGGTCGCGAGCTTCTGTGCTTCCGGCCCCGGCAGCAGCATGCAGAAATTGAGCGCGTGCAGGAAGCGCGCCTCGTCGACCCACTTCTTCTCGTCGACCAGCACGCGGTGCATGAGCGCGATCTGGCCCGCCGGCCCGCCGAAGCCGAGCAGGCCGATCTTCAGCCAGATCCGGAACGCTTCGGCGAAGGGGATCACCGGGCGGCTGCGGGATGCGCCCTAGGCAATGGCGCCGCCGCAGGAGCTGCCGGCGCCGGCGGTGCAGCCGAAGCAGTGCCGCGCGGTGACGATCGAGCGGGACTGAAGTTGCGCCGGATCGAAGCCGCTAATGTGCGCGGCGCCGCCGTCCGCATAGCGGGCGTCGAGATCGAGCATCTGGTTGAAGTCGCAGTCGTAGATGCGCCCGTCCCAGCCGACCGACAGGGTGTTGCGGCACATCAGGCCGGCCACGGTCGCCGGGTTGTAGGCGTTGACCAGCAGCTCCATGTAGGCCTGCAGGTTGCCCGAGATCTCGAGCCACTCGAGGAAGCGCGAGATCGGCATGTTGTTCAGCGCAATCAGCGCGTCGAAGCTGACGCCGTGGTTCGCCTTCAGGCCTGCCTTCCATTCCTTCTCCATCGACGCCTGGTCGCCGGCGAGGAATGCACCCACCGGGTTGTGCATCAGGGTAAGGCGCAGGCGAGGATCGCCCTTGCCGTAACCCACGGCGTTCAGCCGCGCCAGCGCCTCGATCGATTTCTCGAAGGTGCCGTCGCCACGCTGCAGGTCGGTGTTGCGCTTGCGGTAGTGGGGCAGGGAACAGACGACCTCGACGCCGCGCTCGGCGAACCAGCCCGGCAGGTCGCGGCAGGGACCGGTGAGCAGCACGGTCAGGTTGCAGCGGTCCATGACGTGCTTGCCGCGCGCCACGCACTGATCCACCAGGTAGCGGAAGTGCGGGTTGAGCTCCGGCGCGCCGCCGGTGATGTCGACCACCTTCGCCTCGGTTCTGTCTAGCGCCGCGAGGCAAAGATCGACCGTCTCGCGGCTCATCATCTCTTCGGTGCGGTCCGGGCCGGCATCGACGTGGCAGTGCCGGCAGGTCATGTTGCAGAGCTTGCCGACGTTGATCTGGAAGATGTCGATCCCGGCCGGCTTGAGCGGCTCCTCGAAATCCCGGATTGGCAGCTGCTTCAGAGCGGCGAGCTGCTGCACCGTCGAGACAAGCGGCGACGCGCGCGACACCAGCGAGGTGGTCGCCCGCGGCCCGATCAGCTTGCCGGTCTCGACCGCGCCCAAGCTAGGCCATGACCTGCTTGTGGACGTGCTCGAGCATCTGCACGCCGTGCACCAGCGACGCGCCGCCGCGGATCGCCGCGGCGACATGCAGCGCTTCGGTCATCTGCTCCAGGTCGGCGCCCTGCTGCAGGGACTCCTTGGAGTAGGCGTCGATGCAGTAGGGGCACTGGACGGTGTGCGCCACGGCCAGCGCGATCAGCGCCTTCTCTCGCGTCGACAGCGCGCCCGCCTTGAACACTTCGGTGTAGTAGTCGAAGAACTTGTCGGCCAGCTTCTTGCTGCCTTCGCCGATCGTGCCGAACTTCGCCAGGTGCTCGGGCTTGTAGTAGGTGTCCATGAATCTCCTTGTCTACAAAACAAAAGGGCCCGCCGCGTGGGCGGGCCCGTCCATGCTAACGCGGCGGCCTAGACGTTTATTTCCCGCGCCGTGATGGTGTACTTGAAGTTGTCCGGATCGAGGCTGTCGAGGCGCTCTTTGCCGGTCTCCGCCTGCGGATACATGAGGAACCCGAGCGCGGGGCCGCTCGAGCCGGGCAGCTTCACATCGTGGGCCTCGTTGTAGGCGAGCCAGTTCATCTCCCACGCGCCGAACAGTTTCTGCCGCACTGGCGGCACGATCGGATCGGCGAGGGTGGTCGGCTGCGGCTTCTCCTCGAGCACGACCTTGCGCACGTCGGCCGGATCCACCGGCACCCAGCCGTAGCCGATGAGGAAGACCTCGGCGCGGCAGTGCTGAGCGCGGGTGACGTTGGGGGTGCCGGCACCCAGGCTGCGGTAGCCGAACTCGCTTTTCGCCACGCGCAGGCCGTAGACGTCGCGCGCCGGGATATTGACCGAGCGCGCGAGGCCGACGTAGAGCGCGTTGAGGTCGGCGCACTTGCCGGTCAGGTCACCGCTCTCCAGCATCGCCTTGATGTCGCCGACACCGCAGCCGCGCGTCTTCGGATTGCGCTGCGTGTTGTCGACGATCCACTCATAGATGGCGCGCGCCTTGTCGATGTCGCTGCTCTTGCCGCGCGTGATCTCGTAAGCGGTCTTGCGCACGATGCCGTCGGTGGGAATCATGTCGGTGGCGGCGGTGCTGAACTTGGCCGTCGCCGCGTCGAGCTTGATGGACGGGTCGCGCTTGCTGAAGTCGACCGCGCGGTTGCGCGTCGCGAACGTGCTCGTGACCTCGACCACGGGGGCCTTCTCCCCGGCGCCCCACTCGGCGACCGCCATGCCGGCGCCGTACTTCGGGTCCGTCGCCTTGCGTACCGAGGCATTGCCCGACCAGCTGTTGCCCATCACCTTCTGGTAGTCGCTTTCGACCGAAGGCAGAGGTATCCAGGCGCGAGAGGCGCCTTCGGGCTTCAGAATCTCTACGCGCGTAGTGATCTCGAATGTCCGCCAGGCGCCTGGGCGCGGGTCGAACGGCAACTGCTGCGCGAAAGCGATGCGCGGCAATGCGCTCAGCGCGGCCGTGGCGGCGCCGGCTCTCAGGAACGATCTTCTATGCACGTTTTCTCCTTGGTTCCAACTATCTCGCTATCGTAACCGGGCAATAATCCCGCAGCCAATGGATATGCAAACGGAAAGGTGATGGAGGGTCTCGTGCAGGCGTTTGGGGGCGCCTTCAGACTACTCGCCTCCGGCGATCCGACGCTGACGCGCATCGTCCTGTTGAGCCTGGCGGTGAGCCTCGCTGCGGTGGCGCTGGCGACCCTGCTCGGCCTGCCGTTGGGCGCAGCGCTCGCGGTGCGCAGGTTCCCCGGGCGCCGGGCGCTGGTCGTGCTGCTCAACGCTCTGATGGGTCTGCCGCCGGTGGTGGTTGGCCTCGTCGTCTACCTTCTCCTTTCGCGCGCCGGGCCCCTCGGCGAGCTCGGCTTGCTGTTTACCCCGCCGGCGATGGTCATCGCGCAGACGATCCTCGTGCTGCCGATCGTTGCCGCGCTCTGTCGGCAGGCCGTCGAGGACGCGTGGGCGGAGTATGAGGAGCAGTTGCGCTCGCTCGGCGCGAGCGAATTTTCGGCCGCGCTGACGCTCGTCTGGGATATTCGTTTCTCGCTCGTCACCGCCGTGCTCGCAGGGCTGGGACGCGCCTCGGCGGAAGTCGGCGCGGTGATGATCGTCGGCGGCAACATTGACGGCGTCACTCGGGTGATGACGACCACCATTGCCCTCGAGACCTCGAAGGGCGACTTGCCGCTCGCGCTCGCCCTCGGCTTGCTGCTCATCGCCTTGGTGATTGTCCTGAACGCGGCAGCGGCCTACGTGAAAGGCGCGGCGCAGCGCCGGCACGGATGATCCTGCCGCTGAAAGTGCAGGAGCTGACGTTCGCGGCGGGCGGGCGGGCGCGGATCGCGCCTCTGTCGCTGGAAATCGCCGCCGGCCCGAGCACGGTCATCCTGGGCGCGAACGGCGCCGGCAAGAGCGTGCTAATGCGCCTGATGCACGGGCTGCTCGCGCCTTCTTCCGGAACCGTGGTCTGGAGCGGCGACAACGCGCGGCGCAGGCAAGCCATGGTCTTCCAGCGGCCCGTCCTTCTCCGGCGCAGCGCGCTTGCCAATGTGACCTACGCTCTCAAGCTGGCGCACGTGCCGCGCGCCGAGCGCGAGGGCCTGGCGCTGGAAGCCCTCGATAGCGTCGGCCTCGCTTCGCTCGCGAACCGGGCAGCGAGGGTGCTCTCCGGCGGCGAGCAGCAACGGCTGGCGCTGGCACGGGCATGGGCGCTGCACCCCGAAGTGCTGTTTCTCGACGAGCCGACGGCGAGCCTCGACCCGAGCTCGACGCGCGAGATCGAGCGGGTCATCCAGGCCTTCGATGCCGCCGGCACCAAGATCATCATGGCGACGCACAACCTCGGCCAGGCGCGACGCCTCGGCGACGAGGTGCTGTTCCTGCATCAGGGCCGGCTGGTGGAACGCGCGCCGGTCGAGCAGTTCTTTTCGCGGCCGGCATCGCCCGAGGCGTCCGCGTTCATCAAGGGAGAACTACCGTGGGTCTGATTGGCAGGATCTTCCTCGTCCTCTGCCTGCTCGGTCCCGTCCATGCCCAGCAGCGCTACATCACCGTCGCCTCGACCACTTCGACCGAGCAATCCGGGTTGTTCAAGCACCTCCTGCCGGTGTTCGAGAAGAAGACCGGCATCCAGGTGCGGGTGGTCGCCCTCGGCACCGGACAGGCGCTCGACATGGGGCGGCGCGGCGATGCCGACCTGGTATTCGTGCACGCGAAACCGCTGGAGGAGAAGTTTCTCGCCGAGGGTTTCGGCGTCAGGCGCTATGACGTCATGTACAACGACTTCGTGCTCGTTGGGCCGAAGCCAGATCCGGCCAACGCTCAGCGTGAAAAGGACGTCCTCGAGGCTTTCCGCAAGATCCGCGCGGCGCGGGCGGCCTTCGTCTCGCGCGGCGACAAGAGCGGCACGCACTTCGCCGAGCTTGAGATCTGGAGGGCGGCCGGG
This sequence comes from Betaproteobacteria bacterium, assembly GCA_034668045.1. Classification (GTDB taxonomy): domain Bacteria; phylum Pseudomonadota; class Gammaproteobacteria; order Burkholderiales; family SG8-39; genus SCGC-AG-212-J23. Next base: position 28,864 of record JAXDQC010000073.1, read on the forward strand.
ATCGACATCGCGAAGGACAAGGGCTCCTGGTACCGGGATACCGGCCAGGGAATGGGTCCGGCGCTCAATACGGCCGCCGCCATGAACGCCTACATCCTTGCCGATCGCGGCACCTGGCTCTCTTTCAAGAACCGCGCCGATCTTGCGATCTTGGTGGAGGGCGACAAGCGACTCTTCAATCAATACGGGATCATGCTGGTGAATCCGCAGAAGCATCCGAGCGTGAAGAAGGAACTCGGCCAGGCCTTCATCGACTGGGTCCTCTCGCCCGACGGACAGAATGCCATTGCCGGCTACAAGATCGACGGGCAACAGCTGTTCTTCCCCAACGCAGAGTGACAGGCAAGCGATACCGCGGGCTGACGCTTCGCGTGCTCGGCAAGCGCTCGCCGGCCATCGGCCCCGGCAAAGCGGAGCTGATCGAACGAATCGACGCAAGCGGTTCCATCTCCGCCGCGGCGCGTGCGATGGGAATGTCCTATCGCCGAGCCTGGCAGCTCGTCGAAGCGCTGAACGCCGCCTGCCGAGAGCCAGTGGTGATCACCGCCGTGGGCGGCAAGCGCGGCGGCGGGGCCGAGGTGACCCCGTTCGGACGCCGCCTCGTGCGGCTGTTCCGAGCGATGGAAGACAAGGCTTCGCGCTCGATCGCCGCCGACCTGAAGCGGCTCGAGCGCTACCTCCGCTAGTCGCTATATTCCATGGTATATAGCGTGCAGGATGGATGCGGATCTCCTCGTTGCGCTGCTCTCGGCGGGCATGCTGGTCGCCGCCTTCGTCTACGCCTCGGTCGGTCATGGGGGCGCTTCGGCTTACCTTGCGGCCATGGCGCTCGCCGGGATCGCGCCGCAGGAGATGCGGCCGATCGCGCTCGTGCTCAACGTCGTCGTATCGGCGGTGGCGAGCTTCAAGTTCTACCGTGCAGGTCATTTCCGCTGGCGGCTCTTCTGGCCGTTCGCCGCGATTTCGATTCCAGCGGCTTACGCCGGCGGGGCGATCACGCTTCCCGGGCACGCCTACAAGATGATCGTCGGCGCCGTGCTGGTCTACGCGGCGTGGCAGCTCTGGCGCAGCGCCCGGGCAGGCGAGGAGATGCGCGAAGTGCGAGAGCCGCCCCTGGCGCTGGCCATGATCATTGGCGGCGTCCTCGGCCTGCTGTCGGGTCTGACCGGCGTTGGCGGGGGCATCTTCCTCAGCCCTTTGCTGCTCATCCTCGGCTGGGCAGGGACCAAGCAGACTTCCGCGGTCGCCGCTCCCTTCATCCTCGTCAACTCGATCGCCGGCCTGGCGGGGGCCTTCATGGCGAGGTCAATGTCGCTGCCCGGGTACCTCTGGATCCTGGTCGGTGCCGTACTCGTCGGCGGCTGGCTCGGTGCGGAGTACGGCAGCCGGCGCTTCACGAACCCCTTGATTCGTAGAATGCTTGCCGTCGTGCTGGCGGTCGCGGGCGCAAAAATGATCACGGTATGAAGATCTTCGGTTTCGCCGGCTGGTCGGGCAGCGGCAAGACGACGCTGATCGAGAAGCTCATCCCGCGCTTCGCCGGCCGCGGACTGAAGGTGTCACTGATCAAGCACGCGCATCACACGTTCGACGTCGACCAGCCCGGCAAGGACTCCTATCGCCATCGCCACGCCGGGGCGGCCGAAATCCTCGTCACTTCCTCGCGGCGCTGGGTGCTGATGCACGAGTTGCGCGGCGCCCAGGAGCCGTCGTTCGACGAGCAGATCCGGCATCTCTCGCCGTGCGACCTGCTGCTGGTCGAGGGCTTCAAGTTCGCGCCCATCCCCAAGCTCGAGGTCTGGCGCGCCGAGACCGGCGAGCCGCTCCTGCATCCCAAGGATTCGCACATCGTCGCGGTGGCGAGCGACGCCAAGGTGGAGACGAAGCTGCCGCTGCTGAGCCTCAACGATCACGCGGCGATCGAAACCTTTATCGTCGGACATCTGGGATTGCAATGAACCAGGGACTGCTTTCCGTCGACGACGCGCTGGCGCAGCTTCTTGCCAGCGCGAAGCCGGTCGCCGAAATCGAGGAGGTGCCGACGCTAGAGGCGACGAAGCGGGTACTGGCGCGCGCGCAGCGCTCGACGATGGACGTTCCGCCGATGGACAACAGCGCCATGGACGGCTTTGCCGTCCGTATTGCCGATCTTCGTTCATCGATGAAACTGAAAATCGGCCAGAAGATCATGGCCGGCGCGGTCGGCAAGCCGCTCGAGCCCGGCACCGCCGCGAGGATCTTTACCGGCGCGCCGATCCCGCCGGGAGCCGACGCGATCGTCATGCAGGAGTTCGCCACGGTGGAAGGCGACTCGGTGACGTTCAAGAAGCTGCCGGAGAAGCACGAGTGGATCCGCTTCGTCGGCAGCGACGTGCGCAAGGGCGGCGAGATCCTTCCCGCCGGCAAGCGGCTGCTGCCGCAAGACACCGGCCTCGCGGCCTCGGTGGGCATCAAGACGCTGCCGGTGCATCGCCGGCTGAAGCTCGGCCTCTTCTTCACCGGCGACGAGCTGGCGATGCCCGGCGAGCCGCTCGCGCCCGGGCGCATCTACAACTCGAACCGCTTCACGCTGCGCGGGCTCGCCGAGGTCTTCGGTTGCGAGCTGCGCGACTACGGCATCGTGCCCGACACGCTCGAGGCGACGCGCGAGGCGCTGCGCCGCGCCGCGTCCGAGTGCGACCTCATCGTCACCTCGGGCGGCGTCTCGGTGGGCGAAGCCGACTACGTCAAGCCCGCGGTCGAGGCGGAAGGCTCGCTGCTCATGTGGCGCATCGCCATGAAGCCCGGCCGGCCGCTCGCGTTCGGCGCGGTGAAGAATTCGTTCTTCATCGGCCTGCCCGGCAACCCCGTATCGAGCTTTGTCACTTTTCTGATCTTCGTCCGCCCCTTCCTCTTGCGCAGCCAAGGAGTTCTGGAGGTAGAACCAAAATATATTCAGGTGCGCGCCGACTTCGACTGGCCCAAGCCCGACGCGCGGCGCGAGTTCCTGCGCGTAAAATGGAATTCGCGGGGCGGCCTCGAGATTTACCCGACGCAGGACTCGGCGGTGCTTACTTCCACCGCCTGGGCCGATGGCCTGGTCGACAATCCCGCCGGCCGGGCGATCCGCAAGGGAGACCTGGTGCGTTTCCTGTCGTATTCGGAGCTCTACTGGTGAAGGTCAAGGTTCTTTTCTTCGCCTCGCTGCGCGAGCAGCTCGGTACCGCCAGCGAGGAGATCGAGCTGCCGGCCGGCGTCGGCACGGTCGCCGCGCTGCGCGGCCACCTCGCGCGCCGCGGCGGGGCGTGGGAAGGCGCGCTGGCGGAGAAGAAGAACGTGCGCGCCGCGCTCAATCAGGACATGGTCAAGCCCGCTGCCGCCATCCGCGCCGGCGATGAGATCGCATTCTTCCCGCCGGTGACCGGGGGCTGAGATGAAGATCTCGGTACAGCGCGAGGACTTCGATTCCGGCCTCGAACAGAGAAATCTCTATCGCCACCCCGGGGTAGGGGCGGTCGCGAGCTTCGTCGGCATCGTGCGCGATGTTGGCATGACCCTCGAGCACTATCCCGGGATGACTGACAGCGCACTGCGCAAGATCGTCGACGAGGCGAAGGGGCGGTGGAAGGTGATGGACTGCACCGTCATTCACCGCTACGGCGAGCTCGCGCCGCACGACCAGATCGTGCTCGTCGCCGTGGCGAGCGCGCATCGCGGCGATGCGTTTGCCGCCTGCGAATTCATCATGGACTACCTGAAGACGCAGGCGCCGTTCTGGAAGAAGGAGCACCGCCCGGACGGCGCCGCCTGGGTCGAGGCGCGCGCCTCGGACGACGACGCGGCCGGCCGCTGGGAGCCGCCGGCGAGGAAAGCCAGTTGAGCGGCTTCGTCGCGGTCGGCGTCGGTGCGCTGCTCGGCGCCTGGCTGCGCTGGGGCGTTTCGGTCTGGTGGAATCCCTTGGTGCCGGCGTTGCCGCTCGGCACGCTCGCGGTCAACATCGGCGGCGGCTACGCCGTGGGGCTGGCGGTGGCGTACTTCGACGCCAACCCGTCGCTCTCGCCCGAATGGCGCCTCGCCTGCATCACCGGCTTTCTCGGCGCGCTGACGACCTTCTCGACCTTTTCGGCGGAATCGGTGCAGCTCATGCAGGCATCGCGCTACGGCGCGGCGGCGCTGCACTCCGCGCTGCATCTCTTCGGCTCGATCGTGGCGACGCTGCTCGGTTTCGCGACCTGGCGCTCGCTCACTTAGAAGAAAACAGCCAGAAGAACTCCTTGTCGTCTCCCGGGCGCGTGCCGCGCCAGAGGAGCGTCCATCCCCTTCCCACCGCTGGCGCCGCCAGCGTGCCGGTATGCACGAGCAGCAGCGCGCATTCTCGGCCCGCGAACACGCCGCTGTAGTAGTGAAACATCGCGCGCTGCGGCTCGGTGAGGTCGCGCCCGACGATGCACTCGCCCTCCGGCACGGCGCCCTGCATCGCGGTCGCGACCGGGCGATAGCTCTTCGCGTCGTCGAGGAACGGCAGCCAGAGCGTCATCGCCACGCCCCAGGCGGCCGTGACGCTGGCCGTCCAGACGATCGGCATGCGCAACAGATCGCGCGGGGTCACGAGCAGCACGAACAGCCAGCCGGCGGTCGCAGCCACGGCAAAGAGGAAAGGCACCGCGGCGACATGCGGGACGTGGCCCGGGCTGAATGCCGCCAGCCGCGCGGCGAGCGCTGCCGGCCAGCCGATGAGCAGCGCGAGCCAGGCGCCCCAGATCGTCACGACCATGAGCAGGCCGCCCCAGAAACCGACACCCTCGATGCCCGCGCGCAGGCGCTCCGGAAGCGAGCCGAGCGCGATGGCGCCGAGGAGCGCGAGAGGCACCAGCATCGGCAGTCCATAGAGCGTGCGTGCCGAGGATGCCGAGCTCAGCACGGTGAGCATGACGACGAAGACCGCCGCGGGCATCTGGAACTCGGGGCTGCGCAGCTCGCTCGGTTCCCGTGCCGCGCGCCAGACTGACCAGGCCGCGAGCAGCACCGCGGGAAGCGCAAACCACGGCAGGGCTTTGAGGTAGAGCCAGTGGTCGAGCACACCGCCCAAGCCGGCGCTGCCGCTGAAGCGGCCGAAGTTGTTGACCCAGAACCATTCGTCGAACAGCTCCGGCGAGCGGGCATGCAGGAAGGCGGGCCAGATGAGCGCCCAAGGCGCGAAGGCGAGGGCGGCCCAGCCCAGGCCGACGACATAGCGCCGCTCGCGCCAGCCCGGAAACGCGAGCATCGCCAGGGCTGAAATCCCCAGCATGCCCGGGCCGAGCAGTCCTTTCGAGAGGAAGGCGATGCCGGCGCCGACACCGAGCAGCCAGCCGTTCTTTGCGGCGAGCGCATAGAGCCCGATGGCGATTCCGGCGAGCAGCGCGTTGTCGGTGATGAGCTGGTGCGCATGCTGCAGGTAGCCCAGCGAGCCGGCGAGGAGCAGCGGCGCGGCAATGCGCTTGCCGCTGGCGAGGTAGGTGAACAGCAGGGTGAGCGCGACGTAAAAGCCGGAGGCCAGCCTGGCGGCGTCGTGCGCCGGCAGCGCCCAGTCGAACGCCTTGGCGAACAGCGCCGCGGTCCAGAAGAAAAGCGGCGGTTTCTCGACGAACGGCTCGCCGCCGAGCGTCGGCACCAGCCACTCGCCCTTTTCGAGGATGTGCCAGACCAAGCCGAAGGTGTAGGCCTCGTCGGGCTTCCATGGCTCGTGGCCGACCAGACCGAAAACGATCCAGGCCGCCAGAAGTCCAACGGCAAGCGCCGCGCTGAAGCCGCTTGATTGCTGCGTGGAAGCCCCCATGTACAGAACACGGGTATTCTGCCAAATGCAGACGGATCAACGACATGCGGTTTGAAAAGTTCACCACCAAGCTCCAGGAGGCCTTCGCCGAGGCGCAGAGCGCCGCGGTAGGCCAGGACCACCAGTACATCGAGCCCCAGCACCTGCTGCTGGCGCTGCTCGAGGACGAAGGCGTGGCGGGCCTCGTCGCCAAGGCCGGCGGCAATCCGCAGGCGCTGAAGAAAAGCCTCGGCGAGGCGGTGGCGCGCCTGCCCAAGGTGGAAGGCACGCCGGGCGACGTTCATGTCTCGCGCGAGCTGGCGCAACTTCTCAACGTCGCCGACAAGGAAGCGCAGAAACGCGGCGACCAGTACATCGCTTCCGAGCTCGTCGTCCTCGCGGCGGCGGGCATCCTGAAGCTCGGCAAGACCGCCCTGGAAAAGGCCATCACGGAAATCCGCGGCGGGGAAAAGGTGACGGGGCAGGCCGATGAAGGGCAACGGCAGGCCCTCGCGAAGTACACGTTGGACCTGACGGAAAGGGCGAGGCAAGGAAAGCTCGACCCGGTGATCGGCCGCGACGACGAGATCCGCCGCTGCATCCAGATATTGCAACGACGCACGAAGAACAACCCGGTGCTGATCGGCGAGCCCGGCGTCGGCAAGACCGCCATCGTCGAGGGCCTCGCCCAGCGCATCGTCAACGGCGAGGTGCCCGAGTCGCTGAAAAGCAAGCGCGTGCTCAACCTCGACATGGCGTCGCTGCTCGCCGGCGCGAAGTACCGCGGCGAGTTCGAGGAGCGGCTGAAATCGGTGCTGAAGGATCTGGCGAAGGACGAAGGCAACACCATCGTCTTCATCGACGAGCTGCACACCATGGTTGGCGCCGGCAAGGCCGAGGGCGCGATCGACGCCGGCAACATGCTGAAGCCGGCGCTCGCGCGCGGCGAGCTGCATTGCATCGGCGCGACCACGCTCAACGAGTTCCGCAAGTACGTCGAGAAGGATGCGGCGCTCGAGCGCCGCTTCCAGAAGGTGCTGGTGGGCGAGCCGAGCGTCGAGTCGACCATCGCCATCCTGCGCGGCTTGCAGGAGAAATACGAAGTGCACCATGGCGTCGACATCACCGACCCGGCGATCGTCGCCGCGGCCGAGCTCTCGCACCGCTACATTACCGACCGATTCCTGCCCGACAAGGCGATCGACCTGATCGACGAGGCGGCGGCGCGCATCAAGATGGAGATCGATTCCAAGCCTGAATCGATGGACCGGCTCGAGCGGCGGCTGATCCAGCTCAGGATCGAGCGCGAGGCCGTACGCAAGGAGAAGGACGAGGCCTCGAAGAGACGCATGCAGCTGATCGAGGAGGAGATCAAGCGCCTCGAGAAGGAGTACTCCGACCTCGAGGAAGAGTGGAAGGCCGAGAAGGCCGAAGTGCAGGGCAGCGCACACATCAAGGAAGAGATCGAGAAGCTGCGCCAGCAGATGACCGAGCTGCAGCGCAAGGGGCAGTACGACAAGCTCGCCGAGCTGCAGTACGGCCGGCTGCCGCAGCTCGAGGCGCAGCTGAAGAAGGCCGAATCCTCGCAGCAGCAGCCGGGCAGGAAGCCGAAGCTGCTACGCACCCAGGTCGGCGCGGAAGAAATCGCCGAGGTCGTGTCGCGCGCCACCGGCATCCCGGTGTCGAAAATGATGCAGGGAGAGCGCGAGAAGCTGATCAAGATGGAAGAGAAGCTGCACGAGCGCGTCGTCGGCCAGGACGAGGCCGTGCGGCTCGTCTCGGACGCCATCCGCCGCTCGCGCTCCGGCCTATCGGATCCGAACCGGCCCTACGGCAGCTTCCTTTTCCTCGGGCCTACGGGCGTCGGCAAGACCGAGCTCTGCAAGGCGCTCGCCGGCTTCCTGTTCGACGCCGAAGACCATCTCATCCGCATCGACATGTCGGAATACATGGAGAAGCACTCGGTTTCGCGCCTGATCGGTGCGCCGCCGGGCTACGTCGGCTACGACGAGGGTGGCCAGCTCACCGAGCAGGTGCGCCGGAAACCCTATTCGGTGATCCTGTTCGACGAGGTCGAGAAGGCGCATCCGGATGTCTTCAACGCGCTGCTGCAGGTTCTCGACGAGGGACGCCTCACCGACGGACAGGGCCGGACCGTGGATTTCAAGAACACGGTGCTGGTCATGACTTCCAACCTCGGCTCGCAGATGATCCAGAGCATGGCGGGCAGCGACTACCAGGTGGTGAAGCTGGCGGTGATGGGCGAGGTGAAAACCCATTTCCGGCCGGAGTTCGTGAACCGCATCGACGAGGTCGTCGTGTTCCACGCGCTCGGCGAAGACAACATAAAGTCGATCGCGCGAATCCAGCTCGCGACGCTGAAGGGCCGGCTGGCGAAGATGGACTACGGCCTGGAGGTCTCCGACGCCGCGCTCGCCGAGCTCGCAAAGGTCGGCTTCGACCCGGTCTACGGCGCCCGGCCGCTCAAGCGCGCGATCCAGTCCGAGATCGAAAACCCGCTGGCGAAGGCGATCCTCGAAGGTCGCTTCGCGCCCAAGGACACGATCGGCGTCGACTGGCGCGGCGGCAAGATGGCGTTCGAGAAAAAGAGCACTGCCCGGCGGGCAGCGTAAGGCCGCTGCCCCGAGGGCAGCTTCACTAGCTCAGGCGCGGGTAGTGCGGTCGCCCTGGCGGCGCAGCGGGTGGCCGCGCGACACCGTCACGGATTCTTCCTCGCGAACGAAGGTCTCGATGCGAGCCTTCAGGGTGTCGGCGCTGCGGCGCAGCCGCTGCAGGTCCCGGGCAATCAGGTCGGCGTGCTCGAAGGAAGGACCGTGGACCTCCTGCTCGACACGCTCCGACGCGCTCATGGCGAGGCGGAGCAGTTCGACGAGGTCGTTGATGGCGCTAAGCGCGCGACTGCCAGATTCGGCGTCCATGCGCGCAAGACTAGCTCTTCAGCGGCGCTCGATCTGGCTCGCTTGTGTCACGGCGCGTACTCCGTCTGGAGCATTCGCGCCGCTGTCCGCCCGGATTCGGCGGGTCTGCTGCAGCAATTCCTCCCACAGGCCGTCGGTGTCCTTGCGGAAGACGTTCTCGACGTCGGCGTCGAGCACCGACCACAACCCGCGGTCGATCTCGCCCTTCAGCTCGCCGGGCCGCCAGCCCACGTAGCCGACAAAGTAGCGCGCCTCGTTGGGCGTGGTCTCGATCACGTGGTCGATGGTGTTGGCGCGGAAGGTCAGGTACAGGTTGCGCATCAGCAGCACCGAACCCTGGCCCGGCGTCTGGTCGGCCCTGACCAGGGCGACGAGCGCGCCGCGCGAGAACGGCCCGCCGTAGAAGACCGGGTCGACGACCTTCTTCGACGGCTCGTGCTCGGGGAAAAGGCTGCCGAGCGATCGCTTGGTCGGACGGTTCAGGATCACGCCGACGTGGCCGCCCGAGGGCGCCGGAGCAGCGAGGATAACGGTCTGGCGGTATTCGAGGTCGCGGAAGGCCGGGTGGGCGACCAGCAGGATCGCGCTTTCGTCCGACTGTGCCGCGGCCATGCCGGCGGAAGCGAAGAGCAGCAGAGCGGCGAGCAGGCGGAGCGCGGCGTTCATGAAGGCAGTATATCCGGTTTGATTTGCCAATCTGTGCGCGAGCCGTTCGCCCTGTCGAGCAGTTCTTTCCAGAGCCCGCGGGTCTCGGCGCGGAACAGGATTTCTTCCGTGACCGGCATCACGAACCATGCGTCGAGCCGCAGTTCGCGCTGCAACTGGCCCGGCGCCCAGCCGGAGAAACCGGTGAAAAATCGCAAGCGCTGTCCCGGCGCCGACGGCAGCGCATCGATGTTGACGGGATGCATGCTGAGGTAGACGCCCGGCGTGACCTGGAACGCTGCCGCGGCGGGCGCGCGATCGGCTCTGAAGAGCGCGAGCGTCACTTCCGGCATTACCGGTCCGCCGCTGTAAAAGGGCTCGCCGGACTTCTCGCTGCGGCGCGTGGTCGGCCGATTGAGGATGATGCCGACGGTGCTCGCGTCTGGGGTTTGCGTGACGAGCACGACGGTCTCGCGGAAATTGGGATCGGTCAGGGTCGGCTTGGCGATCAGCAGGACGCCGTTCGGCGGCTCGGCGCGCTGCGCGCCGGCTGAAGCCGCGAGCAGGAAGAGCAGGGCTGCCGCGAATCGCACTGCGCATTATCGACCAGTCCGCGACGAGCGGAAGGTGATCGAGTAGCGCAATTCCTTCACCGCCGGAACGCTGTGCTGCCAGCGCCAGCGGACCGCGCCGCGCATGAGGTAGGCCGAGCGTGGCGTCACCTGCAGCTCGAGCGTATCGCGGGCGCGCCCTTTCTGTGGCGGCCAGGGACGAAAGCGCAGGCGGCACGCCGTGCCGAGCGATACGCCGGCGACGGATTCGTATTCGGGCGAGTCGCGATGCCAGCCGAGCGCCGTGCCGGGACGGTATTCGTTGATGAGCGTGTAGGCGAGCTCGGCGGCGGGGAGCTCCATCCAGGTCGCCAGCTGGTCGCGAAGGGGGACGAGGAACGCCGGCGGCGCATCGAAGATCGCGACGCGACGCTTCGCGGTGAATTGCCGGTAGCGCGCCGCTTCCAGCGGCAGCGCGCGGACGGCTTCGAGCAGCGCCGCTTCTTCCGCTGCGCTGATGAATTCGGGCTCGTAAACGAGCCCGTCGGGATTCATCTCAGCGAGAGGGCGGCGAGGGCGACGAAGAGCGAGACGACCGAGATCGCCATGGCGACGGCGCACATGACCACGGCGCGGCGCAGCCGGGCCTCGGCGAGCGCGGCACCCTGCTCGAGCGCGGAAACGGTGCTCTGGAGCTGGGCGGCGAGCTCCTTGATGTGGTCCGCGTTCTGCGACGCCGCAGCCTGCAGCTCGGCGATCTGCTGCTGCAGCAGGTCGCCGCCGCTGGCGGCGGCCTCCACTTTCTTACGCGTGAAAACGGGCCGCACGGCGGAGACGACGTCGCTGACGTGCGGCAGGATCGCCTTCAGCGTCGGGATGAGCCAGCCAGCCATGCGCCAATCATAGCAAGCCGATGCTGCCTGCCCGGGCCCGAAAATGGCAGGTGCACGGGCCATGGGCATTTCGCTACGACCCGAGCACCTGCGGCGCTACAAGGATGTGGCGCTCCTTCTCTTCCGCTATGGCCGCGCCGATATCGTGCGCCGCGCCGGGCTTTCCGAGCTGCTGCCCGAGGAGACCCGGGAAGGCGACCGCGGCACGCAGACCGCGCGCGGGCTCGCCGACGACGTGGAGCGCCTCGGTCCGACATTTATCAAGCTCGGCCAGCTGCTGTCTACGCGTCCCGACATCGTTCCTCCGGCCTATGCCGAGGCGCTGGCGCGCCTGCAGAACGAATGCGCGCCCTTTCCCTTTGCCGAGGCGAAGGCGATCTTGGCCGAGGAGCTGGGCGAAGAAGGCCTCGCCGCCTTCGCCACCATCCATCCCGAGCCGATCGCCGCAGCTTCGATCGCGCAGGTGCATCGCGCGGTGCTGCGCAACGGGCGCGAGGTGGCGATCAAGATCCAGCGCCCCGGCATCGGCAACCAGGTCCTGCAGGATCTCGAGGCGCTGAGCGAGGTCGCGGCGCTGCTCGATCGCCACTCGGAGCTCGGCCAGCGCTTTCGCATCCACCTCATGTTCGAGGAGTTCCGCCGCTCGCTGCTGCGCGAGCTCGACTTTCG